>JAQBVJ010000006.1 GCA_027623235.1 Planctomycetota bacterium | reverse complement strand
AGCCAGGTCAATGTCCACTGATTCTCAAACCCTTCCAAATCTGCCGGAGGAATGGCGGTCACGCCCGTTGCCAGTCCAACAACAGACCCGATCGTCAGGATCGTAACAAACAGGATGTAGTCAATTGACGATAAGACGCCTGCGTCATCGCGAAAGAGCCGGACTGCGGAATTTTTTAACGGCATGGCCATCTTGTCACGTTAGACGCATAGAGTTGAAAAGCAGAAAAGCACCAGAGGGGAGCAGAAGCTCGCCCTCTGGTGTTCGCTGTATCCACCATTTCGTGGGCCACGAACAATTCGCGTTTCCCACGCAGATGAATCAATCTTCTAAGTATCTTCAGCATCCGGAGCGACGCTGATGCCAATACATGCACCGTCTCCACTGCCCTGGGAACCTTGAGTCGTATCATCATTGTCGTCGCAGAAGTCAGCGCGGTCTGCGAATTCCGCACCTGCAACGGAGCTGGAGTGCCCCGTCACTGATGTGTACGAGTACGACTGGTTCGTGTCGTTGATGGCCTGGGCCAGGTCACCCAGTTCCGACAGCACGGCATCACGGAGGGTCACTTGACCAACCAGAAGCCCAATAACGAGCAGCGTCGCAGTAATCATCAGTTCCGTAGAAACGATGAATCCAGCGTCATCCGCCCACAAACGCGTAAGCATGTTTCGCATCGAGTTCTCCTTGTAGTTCTTACTCGAAGGACCAAAAAATTGACGAACAGCGGGCCGGGCACAGCCGTCCGCCGTAGACACACACACCTGTCGACAAAGTGCATTTTGTGTCATTGCACACACCGTGCCGGGAGAGCAGAATGTGGTAGACAGGGTAAAATCGGGGCTTTTTATGGGATATGCGCATCCACGAGTTAACACTGTTTGCGCCCGCAGGGTTGCCTGGTATACGCATTACGGAAACCCGCAATGGAACAGGAGTTTCGGCGATTCTCCGACATGCGGACCGCGCTGATGTGGCTCCACACTTTCTGTGGAGTGTTCACGTTGGGCAGGGCTTCTGCCGATCATAACGCAGGGGCTGTTACTTCAATTCCGGGATCGGAATCCGGAACACGTCTTGGCCCGTTTTGCGGGGTCAGGCTATAGTCCCCGCGTTTTGACCATGAAAATCCGAGCCGATCGGCCTCGACCAGCCGGCGGCTTTTCGAAATCTGGCCTACTCTCTCAATCGTACGGAAAGGATTCCGCCATGAGGAAGGGATTCTGCACAGCCCTTGCTTTTGCCGCCCTCGTCTCGACATCGAGCCTCGTTCAGGCTCAGTCGCTGCCTCAACATGAAGGCCAGCGAAAACAGGCCTCGCAGGCCTTCGAATCGAGCGACTGGCAAACCGTCATCGACATTACGGGCGAGGTGCTCAAAGCCAACCCGAAAGACCCATTGGCGTTGCATCTGCGAGGCAGTTCACAGATCGAATTCGGAATCGCAATGACCGATGCGGTCATGATCCGCGCCGGAATCGCCGATTCCCGGGAAGCGATCACAGTGGCCGGACAAGACGCCGAGTTCAACTACTACCTGCCGTACCTCTACGGCATGACCAGCCTCGCGAATCTGGAAGACCAGTCAACTCACGCCGAAGTTGCTATCCAGATTGCCGGCCAGCTTCTCAGTCATCCGAAAATCACGGCCGAGCAGAAAGCCAACACGTATTACCAGCGAGGCCTTGCCAACTCGGCGATGCAGGACGCCACTGCCGCGGTGAAGGATTTTCGAGCCGCGATCGCTCTCAATCCGAAACACATGGCTTCTTACCTGGCGATCCCGGATGCCTACGCGGCCGCCGACCAGGCGGAATTCGCCATCGCTGCTTACGCGGAAGCGATCAAGGCATTTCCAGACGAGCCACTGGTCCACAACAATCAGGGGATGTACTACCAGAAGATCGGTCGGCCGAATGACGCTCTTCGCAGCTTCACGTCGGCCGTTCAGAAGAATCCGCAATACTTCATCGCGATCACGAATCGAGGTTATACCTGGCTGGAAGGCGGCAAGCCTGCCGAAGCCGAGCGTGACTTCACCGCGTCACTTCAAGTAAACGCAAATCAGCCGGCTGTGTACGGAATGCGAGGCACCTCGCGACTGGTCCAGGGCAACTGGCAGGCCGCTCTCGAGGATTACAACATGGTCCTGCGAGTTCACCCGAACGATCCGATTGCTCACGCCGATGCCGGATTCGCCCGCTTTTTCGGCCGTGACTACGCGGGAGCTCTCGCGGAATTCAACAAGGTTGCCGAAGCCGGCGGTTCGGCCCGCTTCATTGACCCGTGGCGTGTCTGGACGCTGGTCCGCCTGGGACGCTCGGCAGAAGCCGCCGGAATCGCACTGTCGAGTCGGCAGAAGTCAGAGAAAGAACGGGACTGGATCGACCACGTGATTCTGTTCCACGTCGGCGAAATCTCCGGCGACGACCTGATCAACCGAGTCGACCGGACCGACGCGAAAATCCAGACCGCTCAGCTTTGCGAAGCCCGCTTCTTCGTGGCTGAGCACCATCTTCGCCGAGGAAAGCAGCAGGAAGCCGCGACGGCTTACCAGCAGGCTCTTGCGACAGGGCAGAAAGAACTCTCCGCCTTCCGTGGAGCAAGCTACGCCCTTCAAAAATTTCAATAATCAATCGGGCGAGCCACAGGAATCAGAACACCCCGGCGGGACTTTTCCAGCCGGGGTGTTTTCGTTGACGGATCCCGACAGCAGGCGGCGGCGTCGCGAAGTCTGATCAACAGCGATTGCTGAAAGGGTCGGAACCGGGTTGTCATTTCCCCGGCGTCGGGGCGACTGGTTCGAGCTTGCCGTTGCTGCCGCGTCCGAATGCGACATCCGTTCGCTGAGCCGGAAACGTGAGCGAGTCGAGGACGACATTTTCGTTTTCGTCTGAATCCACCAGGTAAACGGTCTCACCTTTTTGAGACAGCTTGAAACTGGCGTGCAGGCCGGACGTCGCTTTTCCATCTTCGTCCGCCCAGACGAGCAGGTAGCCGCTGGCCGCGATCTTCGTGCCGGCAGGGAACGCCCACTTTCGAAGGCTGGTCTTCGAGTCGGTCAGGTATCGACCGGTAAGATCGACCACCGTGTCGCCGGTATTGTGGAGCTCGATGTAGTCGTCGAATTCTCCCTGCGGATCGGCAACAGTCCGAGTATTCGAGGCCAGCACCTCCTTGATAATGACCTGAGATTTGTCCGCGAAACGAGCCGGAACTTTGAACGTCAGCGGTCCGGCCTCAGCTCGATTCGGGTAAAAGACCGTCGTCGCTGTCTTCGTGTCAGATCTTGCCTCGACATAATATCTGACCGTTGTCCCGCCACGCTGAGGGGGGATGACGGCTGAGTAAACGCCCTGCTCGGACGAACTGACAAGGGCAGTCACATACGGCGATTCACGACCAGTTGAGTAATACAGCAGGACCTTCTCCGCCACAGCTTCTCCGCCGGTCGCGTGAATCGTGATGTCGATCGGCTCACCGGCTTTCACGTTCTCCACTTTCGTGACGGACTTGATCGCTGGCAGAGGGCGGTCGATCTCTGGATGCGACAGCAGGAAACTGCGGCGAGCCTGCGCGAACGTTTTCATTCCGATCGCCTTTGCACCAGGACCTCGTCCGGCGCTCTGTGCGTTTTCTGCTTCGGCAAAATCTTCGAATGAGTACAGCTTGCGGGTGTCTTCTTTGACATCCTCGAAAATCATCGCGTGCTGAGTTTCGAAAATCGGGCCGTGCTTTTTCGCAGGTAAAGCGCGAGCAGACCGCCCAGCACAAGGTACACCGCCATCGTCAGGGCGGTGATGTTCTGCGTCGTCGAGACGGCTTCCTGAAGCTGTTTCCAGCTTTGCTGAATCTGGTCACCCATGTGGCAGCGGTCGCTTCGGATGGAGTTCGGAAACTCAGGAACAATTCAAGCGTCAAATCCTCTGTACCGGGATGCACACGGCAAATCCACTTTCGTGACAACTTGACGACCGCGCCGTCGGCGGGCTCGTTATGAGGGAAACAGGTCCAGAACGGTGATCCCTTTCCTCACGCTGGCAAGAGCCGCGGCAGCGGCTGGATGTGTCATGTAGTGCGGAGTCAACGGCGGTGTCTTGAGGATTTCGCGGTAGACAAGTTCCTGCATCACCGGCACGTGCTGGACCGCCAGCTTGCCGATAAACAGAGGATCGAGTTCGCCGCCGCTCCCGATATATTTCAGAATCTCAACCAGACCACGCAGATACACTGCGTCCTTTGTCAGGCCGCCACCTCGGTAGACCCGCATGGTGACTGTCCAGGCCGAGCGTTGTTCCAGGTCGAACTCATCCACCAGTCGCTGCCAGGTCTCGGAAAACGGAAAATTGTTGCTCATCATGTGAGCTGCCACGACACGCGCAGCCAGCATTCTGAGACGTCCCCGCGTCAGGCCACCGACAAGATGCTCTGACAGGACTGCGAGGCCCTCCTGCAGCGAGTCGTAACCGGCCAGCCCGGTCGACAGAAGTCGTAAAGGCTGGGCCTGCCCGTTGTAAAACGTCACCAGGTGGGTCCCGACTTCGTGAGCCAGCAGAGCCTCGACCCGGCCCGCCGGGACGGACGTCTCGCGACCGATCAGCAGTTGTCCGGACGAGACCATCAGGCCGGAAAACATGTCCTCGCGAAGTTCGACCTTTGCAGCAAATGTCGGCAGCTGCTTCTGATAAGAGTGGATTTCCTCTGACGCACGGCGGGCGAACTGTGCCGCCGTCACCGGGGCCGAATTGTCCGCATTGACGCCGGATTTCTGGGCGGGGACCTGCAGCATCTGCCTGGCCAGCTCAAGAAGTTCCGGTTCGACAGCTCCAAAAATCTGCAGGCTTCCAGGAAGAAATCGAGGAGTCCCCACATCGCTCAGCATCGTGAGCATCCGGTCGAGTTCGTCCTGAGTCTGCCTGAGGACGTGAGCCAGCGTTGCGTCGACGACTTTTTCGGTCCGGACGTTGTTGACCTGTCGCTTCAGAAGCAAGGGATCCGCTGGCAGCGGTCGGTAATTGAACGACGGCACCTCACGAAATTTGCCGGCCTTGAAGTCGTTCCAGGCGGCTTCCGAGTTAATTGGCGTCACCTGAAGCAGGAAGCTGAATTGTCCTCCGATCTCTGACAACTGCCGATCAATTTTCCAGACCAGTTCTGGTAACCGGCTTCGTCCCAGCGCAAACCAGTGCTCCGGACGGGTATTTGTCCGCCGCAACGAAAACGTAAAGAACGCTTTTCGAAGCGCCCGGCCGACGCCCAGTTGCATCTCTCTCAAGACGTCAGGAAAAACTTCACCCGTCTTGGGATTGCGAAAAACGGGCAGAATCTCCAGACCGACGACAAAGCAGTTGATCTTCAGCCCGTCTTTATTCGCGATGAGCGGCTTTGCCCCCGGTGGATGCGCGATGCCCTTCAAAATGACATCGACAATGCCCGTCTGGCCATGAAGCTGAATCAGCTCCAGAGCGAATATCATTTCGTTGACTGACGGCCCGGGCCGTTCCGGAGCTCGTTCGTGAACAGTAAACCGTGGGGCCGGCAGCAGGACCTCACCGGTTTTGGAGTGAGTTTCCTGCGGAACCTCTTCGTCCGGAGAGGCCCAGAGTTCGATAATGAAAAATGCCCCGAATCGCTCATTCGCCGTTTCGGCCAGACGCCGCACCAGTGGTCGAAGCCCTTTTCGAGCCGGCGCATTCCCCGGCACCATCAGGTAAGACGCTTCGCCGCGCACAAGCGAGTCCGTGCCCGCATCCGACCGGCCGGCGGTGTGTCGGTAGACACAAAGAAACGGCCGTAGTCGATCGATGCTCAGCAGACCGCCGTCAGGCAGGACTTCTCGAACGCTTCCGCCTTCCTTCAAACGCTTGCAGACCCTCTCAATCAGTTCGGATGGGATTGCAGCGAAGTCCGCAGGAGTGTCAGTGGGGGTTGGGCTCATGTGCTGGGTTCTGCAGGAGAGGCTGGAAGGGTTCTCAAGGCCGACGTCGTTTGTGGCCGACAGACTTATTTCGAAATCACACTCTCCAGCTGTGACGGCGCCGGCTTGATCGTTATTCTATGCGCCTCTGCAGCATTTTTGAGTTGCACAATCACATCCGGGTTCTGCTCAGCAACATTCCACTTTTCGCCCGGATCGACTTCGAGGTTGTAGAGCTCCGGTGTCTCGTGGACGTTGAGTTGATTATTCCCCGTGTAGGATTCCTGAGTCATGAAGTGAGCTTTCCAGGCACCTTTGCGGATCGCCATCAGTTTTGTGCCTCGATAATAATAAACTTCCTCGCGCGGGCTGGCCGATTCGCCTTTGAGCATTCCGGTCAGGTCGACACCGTCAACGACGCGGTCGGTCGGAACTTTTCCGCCAGCCAGGGTGATGCTTGTCGTGTAGATGTCCATTGTGGTGCCGAGTTCCGCCGAGACTCGCCCGGCCTTGATCGTACCCGGCCACCACGCGAGCGTTGGCTCGCGCATCCCGCCGCCCCAGGTCGTGCCCTTGCCCTCGCGAAGCAGCCCGGCCGAGCCGCCGTGGTCCTTGAACGTCAGCCACGGACCGTTGTCGCTGGTGAACCAGACGATCGTATTCTGATCGAGCTTGTTATCACGGAGAGTCTGCAGCACTTGCCCGACACTCCAGTCGATTTCCTCGATGACGTCTCCGTAAAGTCCTCGCAGGCTTGTGCCCTCAAACTTCTTCGAGCGAAACAGCGGCACGTGCGGAAGGCTGTGCGGCAGGTACAGAAAGAACGGGTTGTCTTTGTTTTTTGTAATAAACGAGACGGCTTCTTCCGTGTAGCGGCGAGTGATCGTGGTCTGGTCGGCAGGCCGTTCCGCGATCTCCAGATTCCGCATCAGCGGCACGATCCAGTACTCGACCTTCGGATCCCAGAAGGACTCGCGGCCGCGCGGCGCGTCATTCACCCGGTCCATGTCGTTTGAGTAAGGGATGCCGAAATACGAATCGAATCCGTTGTTCGTCGGGAGGAACTGCGGCAGATGTCCCAGGTGCCACTTGCCGACGCAGGCCGTGGCGTAGCCGGCTTCTTTCATCGCCTCGGCAAAGGTTACTTCGCTCGCCGGGATGCCGCCGCTGGAGTCCGGGAACAGCACTCGCCGACTGTCGCTGCACATCCCGCTGCGGATCGGCAGTCGCCCGGTCATCAGAGCGGCCCGGCTCGGCGTACACACGGACGAGGCCGAATAAAACTGAGTCAGCTTCATCCCTTCGGCCGCCATCCGGTCGAGGTACGGCGTCTCGATCGTCGGGTGGCCGAAGCAGCCAAGGTCTCCGTAGCCCAGGTCATCACAGAAAATGACGACGACGTTGGGTTTGTCTTTGGCGACCACGTCCCCGATCGAAATGGCAGTCAACGTGAGCAGCGTCAGACAGGCAAACAGCGTGCGGGAAAGCAGTCTCATTATGGAGCCTTCGAGTGTGTTGCAGCGAGGAGCGATTCAGCGGGACCGAGAATAGCGAAGCCGGAATTGCAAGGCGACTCAGGCCGATATCGACTCGCGCTTCCCATTCGGCTCTGGCTGCAGGACAATCCGCGCTCGTGTTTCGCCTCACTCTTCGGAGCCTCGCCAGATGAAATCCCGCCCCACCCTGCTTGCCCTGACCGCTTTCGCTTTGACTGTGCTCCTCGCCGTGGGAATCAACCTCGCGCAGGATGAAAAGCCGAAAGCCGATCCCAGCGCCAAGCCGGCTGCGGAGAAAGCTGAGCCGACGAAAAAAGAAGAAGAGAAACCGACGCTTGCCGTGAAGCCGATCAAACGTCTTTCCGGCTTCGACGACTGGGTAACCAGTGCCGCCTTCAGCCCCGATGGCTCGCTGGTTGCCACGGGGACCTACGAAAGGTTCACGCTGTGGGACGGCAAAACGGGCGAGAAAAAAAGCGACGTCACTGCGAAGTTCGGCCGGATTCGGGCGCTCGCGTTCTCAGCAGATGGCTCAAACATTATTGCGGGCGGGTTTCGGAAAATCGGTATCTGGAAAGTGCCGAGTGGAGAGCTGCTGAAGGAACTCGAAGGTCATCGTGCCTACGTGACGGACTTTTCGATGTCGCCTGACGGAAAGCTGCTTGCATCGTCGAGTGAGGATACGACGGTTCGAATCTGGAATCTCGACACCGGCGAGTCGACGGTCTTTGTGACAGAAAAAGAAGACCCGGTCATGGGAGTGGCCTTCTCTCCGGACGGCGAGTTCATCGCGACCGCCTCGGGCGACGACACGCGACAGACTCGTCCGGGCCACGTCAAACTTTACAGCGTCAAAACCGGTGAGCTGGTTCGTGAGTTCGCGAAGCACGACCGGGTCGCCACGAAGGTGCGGTTCTCGCCGGACGGCAAACTGCTGGCCTCAACCAGCTTCGATGAGAAAGTTCTGATCCACGAAGTCGAATCCGGGAAGCCGGTCGGTCTGTACGAGGAGCACGGTCGACCAACGAACGGTGTGAGCTTTCTGCCTGGCGGAAAACGGCTGGTGTCAATCGGCGGCGGTCGAGCCGTCGGACACGACGACGTCCACGTCTGGGATCGGGAGACCGGTGGCACGCTGGCTCTGCTGGAGTTGCACAAGGCACCGGTCGTGGACCTCGCCGTCTCTCCGGACGGAACGCGTTTCGTGACCGTCGGCCGCGACGAACTCGCAATCCTCTGGTCGATCCCCGAGGAGCCGTCAACTACGCCAGCCACAACCGTCGCGGCAGCCGACACCGGGAAGAAACCGGCAGCCGGCACGACGACCGACGAGCCGAAAGCCACCGATGAAAAAGTGCTTCGCATCGGGATGATCGGCCTCGACACCTCTCACTGCCTGGCGTTTTCGAAAATCCTCAACATGAAAGACGATCCCGGTTACCTGCCCGGCTGCAAGGTCGTTGGTGTTTACCCGAAGGGCAGCCCGGACATCGAATCCAGCACGTCCCGCGTGCCGAATTACACAGTGGACATTCAGAAATACGGCGTGAAGATTGTCGATTCGATCGACGAACTGCTCACCATGTGCGACGCCGTTCTGCTGGAGACAAACGACGGTCGACCTCACCTGGAGCAGGTCGCTCCGTGCCTGAAAGCCGGTAAGCGGGTCTTCATCGATAAGCCGATCGCCGGATCTCTCGTCGACGCGATCACGATTTTCGAACTCGCCCGACATTATAAAACGCCGCTGTTCTCGTCGTCCTCGCTGCGGTTTTCGAGCGGAGCTCAGGCGATCCGCAGTGGCGATCAGGGTAAGGTCATCGGCTGCGACGCGTACTCGCCGTGCTCGCTGGAGAAGACTCACCCGGACCTTTACTGGTACGGAATTCACGGCGTCGAAACGCTCTTTACGGTGATGGGTGAAGGCTGCGAGTCGGTCACGCGAACTCACACCGAGGACACGGACTTCGTTGTCGGCCTCTGGAAGGGCGGCCGCATCGGCACGTTCCGAGGCATTCGCAAAGGCGGCAGCGGCTACGGTGCGACTGCGTTCTGCGAAAAGGGCGTCGTCCAGGTCGGCAAGTATGAAGGCTACCGCCCGCTCGTGGTTGAGTACGTCAAATTTTTCAATGGCGGAGACGTTCCGGTGTCCGAACAGGAAACGCTCGAAATTTACGCGTTCATGACGGCAGCCGACGAAAGCAAACGGCTCGGTGGAGTGCCGGTCAAACTGGCCGACGTCATCGCAAAGGCTCGCGCTGAAGCGAAAACAAAAGTAGATCAGCTGACGAAGGGCGAGTAATCTTTCGTTGTTGTCAGCCTCACTGACCTTTGGTTGGTGAGATCGAATTTGTTCCGAAAGTAACCCGACGCGTCAGGACGCAGATCAGTTCGCACACGGAAGGTTTTGCCATGGCCAGGAAGGTCACCATCACTGCCGTCGGCCCCGACAATCGCGGGCTCGCCGATCCGATCGTGCATTTCGTGACGTCACAGGGCGCGAACATTCACGAAATTCAGATGTACGACCGCGATTCCGAACGGAACTTCGCGATGCTGCTGCGCATCGAGTGGCCGGTCGACGACACGTCGATCGACAAGCTGCGCGACATGATGAACCAGATCGGCGAGGCGACCGGCCTGGAAATCCGCACGTGGTGTCGCGAGGACCGAATCCCGAAAATCGCCATCTGCACGACCTACCGCCCCGAGCCGGCACTCGCCGTGCTTCGAGGAATCCGCGACGGCCGGCTCAAGGCCGAGCCCACTGTCATGATCGGCAACCGCCCCGCGTGCCAGGGAGTTGCCGAGCAGTTTGACGTCCCGTTTCACAACGTCGGCGATGATCGCGGCAACCCGGACAACACTCGCATGGTCGAGCTTTTCGACGAGTACCAGGTCGACTACATCGTCCTCGCCCGTTACATGCGGATCGTCCCGCCGAGCACCTGCTGGCGGTACGCTGGCGGTCGCATCATCAACCTGCACCACGGGATTCTCCCGAGCTTCCCCGGCTTCCGTCCTTACGAAGACGCCTACAGCCACCACATGCTGACGTTCGGCGCGACAGCTCACTTCATTGTCCCGGAACTTGACGCCGGCAATCAGATCATCCACCAGGAATCGTTCACCGTCTTTCCCGGAACGCCGCTTGAGGAAATCAAACGGAAGGGCGAAGAAGACAACGAACCGGCCTGCCTGGTCGAGGGCCTGCGTCGTGTCGTCGAGGGAATTGTCGAGCTGCACTTCCACCGAGTCGTCCGGACTGACACCGCGCGCTGAGCGAAGCAGCAGTCACTGGTGAACCGCGCGCCGATCGGCCTACTCTACGCAGTTCGCTGATCTGGCCTGACACTCACCCTTGAGGTTTATCATGACTCGCCTGCGGATGCTGGTTCGTCTTGTTGTCGTGTTTGCTGTTCTCGCGGGAAGCTCTGTGAGGGCTGCGGAATCGCAGAAGGTCGAAGAGCCAAAGCGACCGAACATTCTGCTGATCTACACCGACGACCACACGCATCGCAGCGTCAGTTGTTATCCCGAGGCGTTTGACTGGGTCTCGACGCCGAACATCGACCGCCTGGCAAAACGCGGAGTCCGGTTCGCTCACGCGTTCATCGGAACCTGGTGCATGCCGAGCCGCGCGACGCTGCTCACCGGGCATCATCAGTTCGGCGTGAACTCGATGCGGATGGAGGGCGAGTATCCCGGCTCGGCGTACGACCCGAAGCAATGTCCGTTCTGGCCGAGCGTGTTTCGAGAGAACGGCTACTCCACCTGCCAGGTCGGCAAGTGGCACACCGGCGTCGACACAGGAGCCAACCGCGACTGGGATCACCAGCAGGTCTGGAACCGACCTCGCTATCCGAAAAACTCCGGCAACTATTTCTACGATCAGCTGATTGAGACGAACGGTGGCAAGCCGGTCCTGACAAAGGGTTACTCGACGGATAATTACACGAACTGGGCCGAAGACTTTATCCGTGGCGAGAATCGCGACCCGGAAAAACCGTGGTACTTGTGGGTCTGCTACGGAGCGGTCCACGGTCCATTTACGCCGGCCGTTCGGCACCTTGACGCGTATCCGGATGCGAAAGTCCCCGTGCCCAAAGACATCTTTCCTCCGCGTCCCGGCAAGCCCGCCTACATGCAGAAAATCAATTTCTGGGAGCCCGGCCCGGACGGCCAGCCGCAGATGATCGGCGGCAGCTTCGGAGGAAAGACCGTCGAAGGAGCGACCTCAATTCACGGCAACACGCTCAACGGCTGGGTGAGAATGTACCACCAGGGAGTCCTCGCGCTGGATGAGTCCGTCGGCCGGCTGGTCTCTGCGGTTGAGGAATCCGGGCAGGCCGACAACACGCTCATCGTGTTCACGTCGGACCAGGGCTTCGCGTGGGGGCAGCACGGATTCAAAACGAAGCTGGCTCCGTACGACGCCAACATCCGCTCGCCGCTGATCATCAGCATGCCGGGCAAGATTCCCCAGGGAAAAGTCTGCGAGCAGCCGGTCGCCGGCGTCGACCTCGTCCCGACATTCTTCAAGTTCGCAGGTCTCGACCTGCCGTGGACAATGCACGGCCACGACCTGACGCCGCTGCTCCAGAAACCGGAATCCACCTGGCAGTGGCCGGCGATGGTCGCCTTCTCCGGCCGCTCATACGGAGCCGAATGCGACCGCGTTCCGACGGACGAGGACCAGCTTTATCTGAATGGCATTCCGTGGTACTTCACGATTCGCCAGGGGAAGTACAAGTACATCCGAACGCTCATCGATAACGAAATCGAGGAGCTGTACGACATCGAAAACGACCCGGAAGAGTTGAAGAATCTGGCCCTCAACAGCAAGCACAGTAAGCGGCTGGTGTCGATGCGAGGCGATTTGATTGCCGAGCTTCGCCGCACCGGAGCCAGGATCGTCGACCACCTGCCGAAAGTCCGCGGCGAGTGACGCTGGCAGCGCCCGATCTTGTTGAGTGAGCAGCCCGCGGCAGGTAATCCGAAGTGCTACTTCGAATCGTCGCGCTCAAGTCGCTGGCTGAGGAAGTACAGCGGCACTCCACAGGCCAGCGGCACCAGCGCCAGCAGGACGACCGACTCGGCGTAAAGCACGCTGCGGTACAGCATCCAGGCGGACATCAGGATGAAGAGAGCCGGCACGACGGGGTAGCCGGGAACTCGAAAGGGCCGCTCGGTTTCGGGGTCTCGAAATCGGAACAGGAACAGCGAGACGCCCGTCAAAAGAAAAAACGTCCAGAAGACCGGAGCCGTCGCGGCAACGAGCGTCGCGAAGCCACCGTTAAAGCGGTCCCAGGGAACGGCACGGATCCCCGTCGACTTCAGAATCACGTCGATCGTGGAGCGCCCTGATTCTGTCCCCACGACAACAATTAAGGCCACTCCCAGCAGCCCCTGAGCAAGCAGTGCCCAGACCGGCGTCCCAAGCTGCGGGTGCCAGCGGCCGAGGATCCGAAACAGCCGGTGGTCCTCACCGAGGGCGGCGTACAGTCGCGAACCGGTAAACAGGAGCCCGTGAACCGCTCCCAGCGAAGACACCATCACGAGCAGTCCGATGAGCACCTGCCCCGCAGATCGGACGGACTCCGGCAGAGCCGACGACTGGCGAATCACGTCGACGGCCGGCACGGAAGAACCTGTCAGCGCGGCAAATCCGAGGCCTCGCAGATATGCCAGATTGATGAGCAGATAGAGCCCGGCAATCAGCAGCAGGCCTCCGGCGAGAGCTCGCGGGATGTTCCGCTGTCGGTCACGCACCTCGGCCGCGACAAAGACGGCATCATTCCAGCCGCCGTACGCGTACAGAACGAGGATCATCGCCAGGCCAAAGTTCGTCGACGAAGCTGAGCCGTCCGAAGTTGCCGCAGGCGCAGGAGTCTCAAACCCGTGACTTCCCAGGCCCAGCCCCACGACAACCAGCAGCGTCAGCCCGAGCAGCTTGGCGATCGTCAGCAGATTCTGAATGGCCTTGCCAGGCTTGACTCCGGCCGAGTGAATCGCCGTCAGAATGAGCACCGGAACGGCCGCCAGCAGGACGGTGTTCTGCGGAGCACTCCCCCAAAGCTGGGTGCACACGTCCTGCGCGTGATCGGCAAACACGTAGGCCATCGACCCGATGCTGCCGCTGAAAACACCTGTGAGCTGAGCCCACCCGAACAGGAAACCGATCAGCGGCCCGAACGCCTTGGTGAGGAACACGTAATCGCCGCCGCCTCGTTTGTGCATCGTCGCGAGTTCGGCGTAACAGAGAGCTCCGACCAGGCACAGCCCCGCGCCAAGCGCCCAGGAAATCAGCCCGGCCGAAACAGACCCGGCAGCACCAAAGACGATCGGCGGCGTTTTGAAAATTGCGGCACCCACCACGATTCCGACGATGACACTGACGGCGTCCCAGACGGAAAGCGTGGCGGGTCGTTCTGCTGCGGTTGTTTCGAGTGGCGACGCTTCGCTCATCGGATTCTCGGAGTGATCGTTGCGGACGCGAAGCTTACCCGCTTCGCGGCAAATCCATCAGCTCGCCGAATCGCTCCAGCACGCTGATCTTCAGCGGGGCGAATTCCGGCTCGTCGAACTGGGCGGACTCCACAAGACCGAACGCGGCTTTGCGTGCTTCTTCGAGCAGCTTGCGGTCACGGGTGAGATCTGCAAACCGGAGCGGCAACGCTCCGTGCTGGCGTGTGCCGAGGATGTCGCCGGGGCCGCGAATTTCGAAGTCGACTTCGGCGATCTCAAATCCGTCGGATGTTTTTTCCATCGCCGAGAGACGCTTTGTCACCTCCACCGTCGTCGCGTCGGAAAACAGGAAGCAGTAACCCTGATGCCGGCCGCGGCCGATGCGGCCTCGCAGCTGGTGCAGTTGCGACAGGCCAAACCGCTCGGCCTGCTGGACGACGATGATCGTCGCGTTGGGCACGTCGACGCCGACTTCGATGACAGTTGTCGCAACGAGCGCCTGTGTCTCGCCCGTTCGAAACGCGTCCATCGCGTCGGCTTTTCGTTGAGCATCCATCTGTCCGTGGACCAGGCCGACTCGGAAGCCAGACAGCTCGCCTTCGGTGAGCTGCTTGAAAACTTCCTCGGTGCTTCCGGCGAGCTCCTCCTCATTTTCGAATTCGAAGCCGAGCTCGCTGGCCGACTCCTCACCTGGCGAGGTCGTCGCCGAAACGCGAGGGCACACGACATAAACCTGCCGCCCCTCGCCAAGTCGCTCGCGGATGAAGCTCCACGCTTTCTTTCGGGTTTGAGGATTGAAGACTCGCCACGTGCGGACCGGTTGCCGGCCGGGCGGCAGTTCATTGATCACGGAAATGTCCAGGTCGCCAAACTGCGTCAGGCACAGGCTGCGCGGAATCGGAGTCGCGGTCATGACCAGAACGTGCGGGTGCTGACCGTCGAGCGAAAAGTGAGCTCGCTGTCCAACGCCGAACTTGTGCTGCTCATCGATGACCGCCAGGCCGAGCGATTGAAACTCGACACCTTTCTGAATGAGAGCCTGCGTGCCGACGACGAGATCCACCTCGCCGGCCGCAATTTCGGCGAGAGCTTCTCGCCGTTGCGCCGCGGTCAGGCTGCCGGTGAGCAACCGTCGCCGGACGCGGCTCTGAGCGAGAGCCCGGTCGATCGTGTGCCAGTGCTGCGTGGCCAGCAACTCGGTCGGTGCCATGAGTGCTGTCTGATGCCCGGCCGCCACGGTGACGAGCATCGCGTAGACGGCGATGGCGGTTTTGCCGGCTCCCACATCGGCCTGCAGGAGACGGTGCATCGCCCGCCCGGACGCGAGGTCCACGGCGATTTCTTTGACGGCTTTGTCCTGACCGGCGGTGAACTCAAAAGGAAAAAGTCGACGGATGCGGCTGTCGATTTTGGGAGTCGCCTTGAGCACGGGGGCCGCGTCGCCGGCTTTCCACGCTCGACGTCGAATCGCGACGGCCAGTTGGAACTCGAGCAGATCCTCAAACAGGAGTCGTCGCTGAGCGGACTCAAATTCGACGACGGAATTCGGCAGGTGCAGCCGCCTCAACGATTCCCTGATGCCGGGCAGTTTCCACGCTTCGAACCAGTCGGACGGAATTCGGTCGGGCACGAACTCAAGGTGCGACTCGACGGCGGCCCGCACGATTCGCCGGACTTCGTGCATCTTCAAGCCTTCGGTCAGCCCGTAACGCGGCAGCACGTTGATCGTCGTCGCGTCCTCGTCGTCGAGCTCCAGCCACTGCGTGAGCGGGTTCGAAAATTCCCAGCGGCCCTGATTACGTTTCGGCTTTCCGGAAAACAGCACGACGTCTTCCATCTGAAACTTCTTGAGCATCCACGGCTGGTTGAACCACACGCCACGGACAAAGTCCCGTCCGCAGCGGAGCAGCACGGCCGTCATGGTGCGGCCGTTCTTCAGCGACCGCGCGTCGGTATCGACGACTGCCCCGCGGACAGTTTGCGTGAAGCCGGCTTCGAGCGTTGACGGTTCCCGCACGTCGCTCAGGTCGAGCACGTCGCGCGGCATGTAGAAGAGGAGATCCGCAACCGTTGTCAGGTCAAGCTTTGCGAGCAGCTTCGCCCTCGCCGGTCCGACGCCTTTCAGGAACTGCACCGGCATCGCCAACGGGTCGCCGTCGTACGGGACCGGCGAGGCTCCTTCGCTCGATGATTTCGCCGGATCAGTCATTAAGAAAGGTCCATTCGGAAAACGTCGCCGCCTGGCCGACCCGCTCACCGGTTTCGTCGACCAGATTCCAGACTGTCGCCCGTTCGATGAGGAACCGCTGTCCGGTTGTCGCGATGCGGACGCCGCGGTAATCGTCGACAAAGCCGTCCCGCGCGGTCCGCTCCAGCAGCCGCTGCCGCTCGTCACGATGCATCGGTTCGGCCGTTTTCCGGGAGGGTGTTTCAAGCAGATCGGGAATCGAAATCCGCCACAGTTCGAGAGCCGCCGCGTTGCCGTAGTTGAGAATCGGGTCGTCCTGTGTGCCGTGCGAGACGACAACGAACGGAGCCTCGAACAAGCGTCGCGCCTGCTCGGCCAGCTCGGCGTCATTCGCCGCGGGGCCGCTCCGGTCGAGCAGTTCTTCTCCAACAAAGCGCGCGTACGAATTCAGCAGAATCTGAGTCTGCGGAATCCAGTCGTGTTCTTCCCAGAGCGGCATCAGTCAGTCTTGATCGGTGAGTTTCGAAGCGTCTTGCGGAGCTTAATGAGTTTTCCAGCGGGACTCACCTGGACTCGTTTGCCGAAACCTTGGAGCCTCGCTGCGGAGTCAGAATCAGACAACGTTGACGAGCGGGGAGATTCTTCGCAGTCTGTCCGCTCGGCAAGACGGACGTCGTGGTACTGGCCGATCGATCGTTTTCTCGACGGCTGACAACCCGTTGAAAACCGTAGTGGTGCGGCCTTCCAGGCCGTGATCCATTCAGAATTCCGCATGGGCAGGATACCCATGCCACTATTTAACAGACTGCCCAGGGGCGGCTCGCGGCGACAGATCGAAGACTCGCAGAGGAATTTATGACGGAAGCGAAAACAAACTCCGCTCACGATTTGACCTGGCTGAGCTGGCCGGCGACGTGGGTTTACGTCGTGCTCAGCGGGCTCGATATTTTCCTGACGTACCGTCTGCTCGTCACGCAGCAGCACGTTGAGGCGAACCCGATTGCCCGCTACTTCATCGACGGCTGGGGTCTGAAGGGGATGATCTGGTTCAAGCTGAGCATGACGGCATTTGTGCTCGCGCTGATTCACACGCTGCTGCAGAAACACAAGGCTTATGCGCGAGGCGTCGTGTGGCTCGGAGTGGCAGTTGTGGGGGGAGTTGATGTTTACAGCCTCTGGCTGTTAAGCGGCCGATGAAAACAAGCCGTCGTTGAAAAATAGCGGAACGGCGTAAGCCCACTGACACCAGAGTTGTGCTGAATGTCGCCTTTCGCTCCGCGAAAGTAGCGCTGCTTTCGCGCAGCGAAAGGCGACAATCAGCAGGCTGCGCAGGACGGATGCCAATGTCCTATGGGGCGCCGCTGGAGAGCCGGTCGCACCAGTCGGTTGCGAGTTTCGTAAACTGCTCGCCGCGGTCCTTGAAGTTGCGGAACCAGTCAAGGCTGGCGCAGCCGGGCGAGAGCAGAACGACGTCGCCTGGAGACGACTGCGCGACGGCCCAGTCGAAGGCCGATCGGAGGGAGTCCGCTTGAAGTCGGACGAGTCCGGGGTTTCGCGCTGAGATCAACTCGTCGAGTTTCGGCCCCGTCGTGCCGAGCAGGGCGACGGCCTTCACGCTTTTCGCGATCGCCGCGGCGAACTCGGAAAGGTCGAGTTTCTTGTCGGAGCCGCCAGCCAGCAGGACGATTGGCTCGTCGAACGAGTTGAGCGCCGCGATGGCTGACTCCGGAGTCGTCGCGATTGAGTCATCGTAAAACGTCCGCCCGGCCGCGGCCGCGATCGATGCCAGTCGGTGCGGCAGCGGCAGAAATGTCGACAAGGCCGTCAGGGCAACGGGCGACGGTTTTGACTCTCCCCGATCTCGGGCGTCGATGAGCATCGCCGCTGTGACAGCCGAGACGGCGTTGATGGCGTTTTCCCGATTATGGTTGCCGCGGAGCCTCATTGGTGGCAGCTCCGGATTTCCGGCGTGGATCCGCTGTGCCTGAGATGGCCAGTCGGCGACTACTTCTCCAGGAGTCAGCACGCAGAAGTCATCCTCGGTCTGCCAGCGAAGCAACGCCTGTTTCGATTCCCGGTAGTCGTCCAGCGTGCCGTGCCAGTCGAGGTGGTTGGGAGCAAAGTTCGTCACAACGGCGACGTCCGGTCGGGCTTTGATCCGGTCGAGGGCTTTCAGTTGAAAACTGCTCAGCTCAAGCACGACCCAGTCTTCTGGCTGAATCTCGTCCAGTCGCAGCAGCAGACTGCCACCGATGTTTCCTCCCAGCCAGGCTCGTCCGGTTGCAAGCGATGCGTCGAGCACGTGGTGAGTCAACGCCGTCGTGGTCGACTTGCCGTTGCTGCCGGTGACCCCGATGACGCGCGATCGATTGAGCTGCCAGAACAATCCGATTTCGGTTGAACAGGGAATCCCCGAAGTCATCAGCCGGCGGTAAATCACGTCGGACGGCGGCACGGCCGGGTTCACGATGACGAGCTCGGCATTCTCAACGTGTGACCACTCGTTGCTGCCGAGCCGGTACTCGACGCCGGCAAGATCGGCGAGACTTGCGATGGACTCTGCGAGAGCCGACTCGTCCTTGCGGTCGCTGACCAGGACCCTGGCCCCGCGTTCGGCGAAGAAACGGACGACGGCGATTCCGCCTCCAAATGAGCCCAGACCCATGACGGTGACCCGTCGGCCGTGCCAGTCGGTGTCGCGCGTGATCGGGAAAATCGGGCTTCCGGAAGTCATGCTCAGTCTCGCTCCGTCGAACTCGCGAAGTCTGGCGCAGAGCGGCGGGAAACTGAAGATCGGGTTTCAACGATCAGGTTGAGCAACGCCGGCTGCCGGGTTCAGACGGGCTTGCGGACCTCAACGAGAATTCCTCCCAGGCGAAGAGCCCGGTGCATTCGCGTAAACCAGAACTGCTGAGTCCACTCGAAGCCGACTTCTTCGCAGGCTTCGCGGAGCTCGTCGCGGTTGTAGGTGCGGCACTTCCAGGTGCGGCTGGAAAGAGCTCCGGTGAGCGTATCTTCGGTCGCCATCAGAAGGAGGCTGCCGCCGGGCTGCAGAACTCGCAACATTTCGCGCAGGCCGGGTCTCGGGTCGGGAAGATGCTCGATGACCCAGCCGCAGGTGATGCAGTCAAAACTCTCATCAGCAAACGGGAGGTTCTTCATATCGGCTGCGACGAACTGAGGTCGATCGCTCTTCAGCCGCAGCCTCGCCCGATGCAGCATGTTGGGCGAGAGATCACACGCGACGATTCGGACATCGTCGCCGGTTTGACGCAGGACGTGGCGGAGAATCTGTCCAGATCCGGAGCCGACGTCGAGGATGCTGCGAAAACGCCCAATGTCAAATTGACCGGACCTCAGCATGTACCCGACCAGCGGGTCGTGCAGAGAGATGACACTGCTTAACCGGATCGCCGCACCGCGGGGGCCGTCGTAGAGCTTTTTGACAGTGTCGCGGTAGTCGCTGTCGTGAGCCCGCCGGATGCCTTTGAATTCGACAAATCGTCTCAAAGACTGCCTGACGCGTGTCGAACCGGAACGAAGACGAGGGACAGGCATGGTGAATCCTGGATGTTTCAATTTCGAACAGCAGGACTGTTCGCGGTGAGTCGTCGTTTTCTGGCGGAACTCTCGCCGAGAGGGGCGGTTTCGTCAGGAAGCCAGAACCGTACCGGAGTCCGTGCCCGGCCGGTAGTGCCGGTGAGGAAATCGGCAGGCCAGGCCGTCGGCTGAACTGAGCTTCCCGAAACGCGCCGCGATGCGTGCCGGTTGAATCCGGCCGAAACGATCGATAGGATTCTCGCCTCAAATGCCGTCTGTGAAGCAACTTTCGGCGATTTCGGTCTGTCCCGGAGCCTTCAGTTCTCAACGTTGGCCGGTCAAAACGGAGACCTTATCCACTCATGGCGGAAGTTATCCAGTACGGCACAGCGGATGATCAGCGGGACGTGATTCACCGCTCGGCGCAGAGCCTGACTGATGGTCAGATCGTCGGATTGCCGCTGGAGTCTGGTTACGTGCTTGCTGTCCACGGAGTCTCGGCGGAGGCGGTGGCGCGGCTGAGAGAGATTTCGGATCAGATCGCCCTGATGCCACGTTCCGCCGAGGATGCCGCAGATTTCCTACCGAAGCTCGGTCGAATCGCCACGAAGCTTGTTTCGCGGGGCTGGCCCGGTCCTGTTGTGCTGGAATTTGCCGCGGAAGCGACCGAAGGGGGGCTCGGATCCGCATTGCCGGAATCTGTCCTGAAAACGCTCGGCGACCCGGTCGCATTTCGAGTCTCGGGGGCCACAATTCCGGCGGAAATCGCCCGATACGTCTCCGGGCCGCTCGTCGTTTCGCGGGAGTTCGCCAGTGCGAAAGAGCTGGAGTCGCTTCTCGCCGGCCAGGCTGCCTTGCTCATCGACAACGGTGAGCCGCAATTCCCGACAGGGGCAACAGTTCTGACGATTCGTGACGACTCCTGGTCGCTCAAACACCTCGGCGTCGTTTCGGAAAGCAATGTCCGACGGATGACCAATGAAGTGCTGGTTTTTGTCTGTACCGGCAATACCTGTCGAAGTCCCATGGCGGAGGCACTTTGCCGCGACATGCTCGCGAAAAAACTCGGAGTGAATCCGGACGAGCTGCCTGATCTCGGCTTTTTCGTGGCCTCAGCCGGCGTTGCCGCGGGGTACGGATCGCCGGCCAGTCCGGAATCTGCGGAGCTCATGCGGCGCGAGGGGATCGACCTGTCCGGGCACGAGAGCCAGCCTCTGAGTGAACGCTTGCTGAACCATGCCGATTTCGTCTACACCATGACGCGCGGCCACCGCGCTGCAGTTCTCGCCCACCGACCCGATCTTGAGAATCGCGTTCGGGTGCTCTCGCAGGACGGTTCGGATATCCCCGATCCGATCGGCGGGGGAATGCAGGAATACGAGCAGTGCCGCGACGCGATTCGAAAACACCTGGAGGCAGTTCTTTCTGAGCTGCCACTGCCTGAATAGTCATTTCTGATTATCTGACAGCTCTGATCGTCACACATTTCTGATCGTCACACAGCCGAGTGCTTGCGGTTTCCAACACGACTTTTTCATGATTGAATGAGGTTTGTGCCCGAAATCGGTTTCCGCCACTCACCCCCTTTTACGGGTTCACGGGAAATCGGGCGCTCGCCCATTGAGACTGTTTTTCAAGCTGAGACTGTTTTTCAAGCTGAGACTGTTTGTTGAGCGACCCTTCCGTCGCGGGAATAAAAATGAAGATTGCAGTTGCCAGTGATCATCGCGGAGTGGCCATGAAGGCCAAGGTCCTGGAAATGGTCCGTGCCCTCGGCCATGACTGCGAGGATTTTGGTGCCGACAACGAATCCGAAAGCGTGGATTACCCGGACTTTGCGTGCAAAGTCGCTGGAGAAGTCTCGGACGGCGGAATCGATCGAGGGATCCTCATCTGCGGGACGGGGATTGGAATGTGCATCGCCGCGAACAAGTTTCGCCGCGTTCGAGCGGCCAAAGTCGACGACTCGCTCAACGCGGAAATGAGCCGTCGGCACAACGATGCCAATGTCCTTTGTCTGTCGGCCGACCTGATCGGCGAAGAATCGCTTGAGCGAATCGTCGATGTCTGGATCCGGACGGAATTTGAAGGCGGTCGACACGCCCGGCGGGTCGACAAGATTTCGCAGGTCGAGTCTCAACAGAACGGATCAGAGCCGAGCGACTTCTGTTGATCTGTCAAGTCGTCTGAACTGTCGAGTCGTCGAAACTCACTCTTTAAAAAATCAATCACTCAAAATGGACCGGAGTCCGTCAGATGGATCTGGAATCGCTGAAGTACGCGAAAACTCATGAATGGGTGGCGGTCGATGGAGACATCGCGACCATCGGGATTACCGATTTCGCTGTGACCGCCCTGACGGACCTCGTGTACGTTGACCTGCCGGCGGCGGGAACTCAGTTGACGGCGGGTGAGACTTTCGGCGAAGTCGAGAGTGTGAAAGCCGTTTCTGACCTCTACGCACCGGTCACCGGAGAAGTCGTCGAGGTGAACGACGGGCTGCCCGACGATCTTGACGCCCTGTCCGAAGATGCCTTCGGACGCGGGTGGATGGTGAAGGTCAGGATCTCCGGCGGCGGTCTGGATTCGCTTCTCGACCGGGCAGGCTACCTGCAGCACTGCGAGTCGGAATCGCACTGACTGGCGGTGAGTCAGTCAGGCCGGTCCCCTCAATGGCGAGAAACCGGTCCCCTCAAAGGCGAGAAAGTCGTCAAGCGGGGCGAGATTCGCAGATCTTCCACGGGAACTACCGGGGTTCCTGACTCCCGTGAGTTGATCGGTGCGAGTTCCACGTCAAACTACGACCTCACCGGGGAAGCGGCTTCAGTCCCTTTTCCGGAATCATTCCGCAGCGAGCGATAAGTCTCGCATTCAGTTGCCCACCAGACAGGGAGGTTGCCTTGAGCTACCTGTTCAATACGCCGGATGAGAAACGCGAGATGCTCGCGAAAATCGGCGTTGAATCCGTTGAGGCTCTTTTCGAACAGATTCCGGCAAAGCACCGGCTCGGCCGCGACCTCGACCTTCCGGCGGCGTTGACCGAACTGGAACTCGAACAGCACGTGCAGAAGCTCGCAGCCCGAAACGGCGGTCGATCCAGCCGAACGTGCTTTCTGGGGGGAGGCGTCTACGATCACTTTATCCCGGCGGCCGTCGATGCGATCGCCTCCCGCAGCGAGTTTTACACGGCCTATACGCCGTACCAGGCAGAAGCCAGTCAGGGAAGTCTGCAGGCGTTCTTTGAGTTTCAGACGCTGATCTGCCAATTGACGGGCATGGACGTTTCCAACGCGAGCCTTTACGAAGGCGGAACGGCCGTTAGCGAAGCGGTCTTCATGGCGATGCGGATCACGAAGCGGCACGATCGTGTCGTCGTCCTTGGTTCGCTCCATCCCGAATACCAGCAGATCGCGGAAACTTACCTGAGCCAGATCGGCTGCGAGCTGGCGGTCGTCCCAACTCCCGATGGCGTTGCCGACCCGGCAGTTGTCGCCGAGGCAATTGACGAAACGACGGCGTGCCTCGTCATTCAGACACCCAACTTCTATGGCTGCCTGGAACAGGTCGAGGCACTCACAAAAATCGCTCACAACCACGGTGCACTGGCCATCGTATCGTTTGATCCGATCAGCCTGGGCGTCCTGAAGACTCCGGCCGAATGTGGAGCGGACATCGCGGTCGCGGAAGGCCAGTCACTTGGGACGCCGATGCAGTTCGGTGGGCCATTCCTGGGGCTCATCGCCTGTCGGGACAAATTCGTGCGGCAGATGCCCGGACGGCTCATCGGTGAGACAGTCGACCGAAACGGCAAGCGATGCTTCGTGCTCAACCTTCAGGCTCGCGAGCAGCACATTCGCCGGGAAAAAGCGACCAGCAATATCTGCACGAATCAGGGGCTGCTGGCTCTGCGTGCGACAGCGTATCTCTCGCTGGTGGGGCCGCAGGGAATCCAGGAAGTGGCCAACCTGTCGTGCAGCAAGGCTCACTATGCGGCGAAGAAACTCTGCGAGATCGATGGCCTGGAAATGGCATTCGACCAGCCGTTCTTTAAAGAGTTCACATTAAAGTGCCGCGACGGAGCCGACGAGTTCATTGCACGGGCGAAGCAGTCCGGCTTCGACGTCGGGCCAGGACTCAAACCGTTTGGCGGGCCGGACGATCACGTCCTTGTCGCGGTCACGGAATGTCGCAGCCGCCAGGAAATCGACGATCTGGTCGAGGCTGTCCGCAGCGGCGTCACCGCAAGCTGCGACGGCGTTGCCGCCCCGCACATCAAGGTGCCAACCGGGCAGCGTGTCTGACGGCTCCGTGTGTGAGCGTTTTTCCGTACAACAAATTCCAACCACAGGACGCAGCAATGCGAAATACCCAGGCAACGGAACTGCTGTTTGATCTCGCTCAGCCCGGTCGTCGTGCGGCGATCTTTCCCGAGAGCGATGTCGATACTGCAGCGGCCTCTGAGTGTATCCCCGCCGAGTTCCTCGCAGCGGCCGCACCGGAGTTGCCGGAAGTCACCGAGCCGGACGTGATCCGCCATTTCACGAATCTATCGACCCTCAACATGTCGGTCGACACGCATTTTTATCCGCTCGGCAGTTGCACGATGAAGTACAACCCGAAGCGGCACGAGCGACTGGCCGCGCTGCCGGGGATTGGCGATCTGCATCCGTACCAGAGTGAAGATCAACTGCAGGGAATGCTGGCGATTCAGTATGAGATGCAGGAAATGCTTGCTGAGATTGCTGGTTTGCCGGCAGTCTCTCTGCAGCCGGCGGCGGGAGCTCAGGGTGAATTCACCGCCCTGCTGGTGGCTTCGGCCTACTTCAAAGATCGCGGTGAGAACCGGACCAAGGTGCTCTTTCCGAGCAGTGCTCACGGCACCAACCCGGCCAGCGCGGCATTGGCCGGGTTCGAGTGTGTCCAGCTGAAAGACGGTGCGGACGGCTTCGTCGACCTGGTCGAACTGAAGGCTCACCTGGACGACAAGACCGCCGTCTTCATGATCACGAACCCGAACACGCTCGGCCTGTTTGAGAGCAAGATTACACAGATCGCCGATCTGGTTCACGAAGTGGGCGGCCTGGTCTACATCGACGGGGCCAACATGAACGCCATTCTGGGCGTGACTCGTCCAGGCGATTTCGGCGGCGACATGATGCACTACAACGTGCACAAGACTTTCACGGGGCCGCACGGAGCTGGTGGCCCAGGAGCCGGTCCGATCGCCGTGCGGGATTTCCTCGCCGATTACCTTCCCGGCCCGATTGTCTCGCGAAGTGAGTCCGACACCGAGACGTTTACGATGACGACTCCCGCAAAATCGATCGGTCGAGTCCGCTCATTCTTCGGCAACGTCGGCATTCTGATGCGAGGCTATTTTTACCTGCGAACGCTCGGAGCAAAGGGACTTCGCGAGGCATCTGAGGATGCCGTCCTCAACGCGAATTATCTGAAGGCGCTGCTGGAAGATGTTCTGCCGGTACCGCACGGCAACCACTGCATGCACGAGTTTGTCGCCTCGGCCAGTGATCTGCAGAAGGAGCGGGGAATCTCGGCAATGGATATTGCCAAGCGACTTCTGGACTACGGGTTTCACGCACCAACCGTCTACTTCCCGCTGGTCGTTTCCGACGCGATCATGATCGAGCCGACGGAAACGGAATCGAAGGCAACCCTGGAAGCCTTCGCGGAAACCATCCGCAAAATCATCGGCGAACCAGCAGAAACGCTGCACAACGCGCCCCACACAACGCCCGTATCGCGTCCGGACGACGTTCGAGCCGCGCGAAAGCCGATCCTTCGCTGGCGAAGCGAGAAATAGGCCGCCCGGAACTCGTCCCTTCTCCCCTCGGGGGAGAGGGGACGTGTCGTGGGGCGAACCTGAATTCGCACGTTGTGTCTCGAAGGCTCGTGCGGAAACGAAACGACAGCCGCTCGGGAATTGAACGCTGGCAGACGGGACTCGGGCGTGATCACCATCGACGGAAGCATGGGGGAAGGCGGCGGGCAGATTGTCCGTTCGTCGCTCGCGCTGTCGATCGTGACTGGTCGGCCGGTAACGATTGAAAACGTCCGCGCTCGGCGGAAGAAGCCGGGTCTGAAGCGGCAGCATTTGACGGCTCTCCGAGCGGCAGCTCGAATTTCGATGGCGTCTGTCGCGGGTGACGAACTCGGGTCGAGCCGCTTTGAATTTACTCCGGGGCAGCTCACCGCGGGTGACTACCACTTCGACATCGGCACGGCCGGCAGCACCATGCTTGTTCTGCAGACGATCCTCCCCGCGCTGATCGTCGCCGACGGGCCGTCGCGAGTGACTTTCGAGGGCGGTACTCACAACCCGATGGCGCCCCCGTTTGATTTTCTGCAGAAGGCGTATGCGCCTCTTGTTGAGCGGATGGGGCCGAAGATCAAGCTGGCTCTTGTCCGGCCGGGATTCTATCCGGCTGGTGGAGGCCGGGTTGAAATGGCGATCACTCCCGAGCCGAAACTCGGCCGGCTCGACCTGATGACCCGCGGAAAAATCGTCGACCGGCGAGTTCGCGCGATCGTCTCCGGCCTGCCGCGTTCTATTGCAGAGCGGGAATGTTTGACGGCGACCAGGAAGCTCGACTGGCCTGAGCATTACGGATCGGTGGAAATCGTGGACAGTCTCCGCGGACCCGGCAACGTGGTGTTCGTTGAGGTCCGCTCGAAGAATGTCACGGAGGTCTTCACCGGGTTCGGCGAGAAAACAAAGCGGGCCGAGCAGGTCGCCGAGGATGCAGCGCGACAGACGCGGCGGTATCTCAAAGCGGGCGTCCCGGTGGGCGAATTTCTCGCTGACCAGTTGCTGTTGCCGCTTGGCATTGGAGCGTCGCTGGGAAGCGGTGGTGGCCAGTTTCGGACGCTCGAACTGTCCCGCCACTCGAAAACGCACATCGATGTGCTGCGGGAATTCCTGGACATCGATGTCACGACCGAGCAGTCGGAGACGGATCACTGGAAAGTGACGGTCAGTCCGCCCCGCGTGTGATCACAGAGGATTCTCCGTTTGTCGCCGCGGTCCGCGCTGCCAGTGCAGGCGGTCGTCGGTCGTGTGGCCGAATCGGCGGGCACAGTTCAGGCAGAACTTCGCGTGGCCGTATTGAAGGTAAATCTCACCCGGCAGCAGCAGATGGAACCACTCCTCGCCGGGAGCCTTGAAATGGCAGTACTCTCGCGGCCGGTTGTCCATAATGTGGGCCTCCCAGCTTTTGGGATACCGAATGTACTCTCGGAGTTCGTGCGGAATCTCGTGGAGCTCGAATGGTTCCGGGATTTCTTCAGGATGGCCTTCGGTCATGGCAGGTTTCCGCGGCAAGAGTCAGTCAATATTTTCTTTGAGCTTCGCTGAGCGACCAGGAGCACACGGCCCCGTCGGAGTTTTCACAGTGTGGGATTCCTTGTCGGATCGATACTCTGTGCGGCCGGTATGCTATCTGGTCTGTGAAAATTGTCCGACATTGCCGGAGCCGCTGCACGATGAAATACGAAATTCGACTCGCCCAGGCCGATGAGTTTCTCGACGTGGCCGCTCTGGACCGGATCACCTGGCCGTCGATGAACGACACGTTCATTCCAGACGGCGAGCATATCTGGCGGGTTTGGTGCGATTACGCGAACCTTCTCGTCGCGGAAATTCAGGATCGCGAGCCGCTCAGCGAATCACACCTGATTGCGGGAGCACTTGTCATGTTTCCCACGAAACAGCACGAGCAGGTTCTGCACAAGATCATGGTACACCCGATCTGCCGCGGGAAGGGGATCGGCAAAGCGCTGATGAAGGAGGCCCTGGAGGGGGCTCGCGTGCCGGTGCTGCTGACAGTCGATCCGGAAAACAAACCCGCGGTGAAGCTCTACGAGGGGTTTGGCTTTCGGGAACGACAGCGGATTGACGGCTACTACCGGCCGCACGAACACCGCCTGATCATGGCGTTCGAGCCAGGCAATTCCCCGTAGGGTGAGCCGAGCCCCCGTAGGGTGAGCCGAGCCCCTGTAGGGTGGGCCGAGCAAAGCGAGTCCCACCAGAGCAATCCGAATCGCATCAGCCTGGTCCACCCGCCGGCCTTCGAAAGTGGCCGAGGCCGTTCCCCCGAGTTTAATTCCACTGCGACACCAGGCGGCCGGCTTCTTCCAGATGCTCACGCAGAACTTCTTCGTCCTGAGGCGGGCACGTATTGAGCAGCGAATTCAGCAGCCGCACCGCGACGCCAGGCCGGTCGGATTTCAGTGCGACGAACGCCAGATCGCGCCGCTCGGAGTACTCAGACGGGTCGAGTGCCACCAGTCGATTCTGCACGATCCAGGCAGCGGGCCAGTCCCTGGCTTTCGCGTACAGAACTTTGAGGTTGGTCAGCATCCGCCGAATGATCAGCCGTGGTTCAACCGGCTGCAGAGATCGCTCGACCTGCGAGGCCGGAAGCTGAGTGATTGCGCACAGCCACTCAACGGTTTCGGCTTCGTCGAGGATGCGTCGCCCGGCAAATGGGTCGAGGAAGAGCGGGCCTTCGGTCGACTCAAGCCGCGTCAGAAAGTGCATCTGTGCCGCGACTCCGGCGAGTTCGATACCGAGTTGTCCCGCGACCGCCATGTAGAGAACGGACAGGCTGATCGGAATGCCCTGTCGCTCTTCAATGACTTCGTTGAGAAAACTGCCACTTGCGGACTCATAGGCCGCCGGCGAACCGACGATGCCGTACTCATCGGCGATGACCTGAGCGAGCAGTTCGAGCGACTCTCTCTCAGACGCCGCACGGACGACGAGAGGGCGGATTTCGTCGGCTCGAGCCGAAACCCAGTTGTGGACCAGGTCGAAATCGAGGTCCGGGTGAGCGTCCCGCGCGAGTTCCAGTGCCGCCACAGTCAGGTCGACGTCGCTGCGTCTCTGCAGCAGCTTCAGAAACTGCGTGTCTCGCGAAAAATCGAAGTCAGAGCTCATGGCGAAGGTTTTGAGGCTTGAGGCAGGCTTATTCTCAGGCGGGATCGTAACAGCGGAAATCTGAGCCGGATAGATCGTTCAACGGGCCTGGCATCGTCGAGTGTTCAGTCGTTTCTGCATCAGCGGCCCGGTAGAGAGTGCCTGGTTTTTCGAGTAATCTGTGCCACGTTCCAGTTGGTTTTTCGCTGATGTTCGGCGGACCGGCTGAAATCGTTCAGCGTGAAGGACTGTCGAATGTCTCAGGGCGGTGTTGTTCCAGGTGGCGTCGTGACCAGCCTCGAGCCGTATGAGGATCCGCTCGACCTGATGGACGAGATTGATCAGCTCAAGAAGGATCGCGACGCGACGATCCTGGCACACTTTTATGTCGATGGGGAAATCCAGGACATCGCGGATTTCAGCGGGGACAGCCTCAAGCTGGCTCGTGATGCGACAACGGTTTCGACCAGCACGATCCTGTTTGCCGGCGTCCATTTTATGGCTGAGACGGCGAAGATGCTCAGCCCCGATAAACGCGTGCTGATTCCGGATCTCAAAGCGGGCTGCTCTCTCGCGGAAAGCTGCCCGCCGCAGGCGCTCAAGAAGTACCAGGACGAACTGCGTGAAAAGGGGCACGATTTTCAAACGGTCGCCTACATCAACACGTCGGCCGCAGTGAAGTCGCTGTGCGACTGGATCGTCACGAGCGGCAACGCGCGGGAAATCGTCGAGCGGGTGCCAAAGGACAAAGAAATCCTCTTCGTGCCAGACCGGCACCTTGGCCGGTACCTCTCGGAAGTGACGGGGCGGAAGATGATCCTCTGGCCGGGCTCATGCATGGTCCACGAAGTCTTCAGTATTCAGGATCTGCTCCGCGCGAAGAAAAATACTCCAGGCAGCATCGTGATGGCTCACCCCGAGTGTCCGCAGAACATTTTGGAAGTCACTGACTTCATCGGCGGCACCGAGGCGATGCGGAAGTACGCGATGAGTCTCGAAGAGCCGAAGACATTCCTGGTCGCGACAGAAGCGAACATGCTGCACCCGCTGGAGAAGTCGGCTCCGCAGCATACGTTCGTCCCGGTCCCTGGAATCATGGCCAGCACGGGCGAGACCTGCGCCTGCAACCGCTGCCCGCACATGGCGCTGAACACGCTGCAAGCGGTGCGAAACTGCCTGCGTGACGAAACGCCGGAAATCGAATGGCAGCCGTATTTCGAGTCCGCGCGAGGGGTCGTCGCGAAGAGCCTGCTGAACTGACCCGCTCGGTTCATGGGGAGGCCGCTCGCGATGCTCGATGTTCGACTTGACCAGGCGAAGCAGGAATTTGACGAGCTCGGATACGCCGTCTTCGAGAATTTCATTCCGCCCGGCTGGCTTGCCGAACTTCAGGCTGCGACCGCGCGACAGTTTCAGATTGAGGGCGAGCAGGCAGGCTCGGAATTCCGGCAGGAAGAGGGCTCACGGCGGCTGGCGAATCTTGTCAACAAGGGCGAAGTCTTTCAGCGTGTCGTTGTCGAGCCGCGTTTGCTGGGGCTCGTTGAGCTGGTGATTTCCGGCGGGTTCAAGCTCAGCAGCCTCAATGTTCGCTCAGCGAATCCTCACAACGGAATCGGTCAGCCATTGCACGCGGACATGGGGGCCGTCGCGGACGAACGCGGGTTCTGGGTGTGTAACTCCGTGTGGATGCTCGACGACTTTACGGCAGACAACGGTCCGCTGCGCGTTGTGCCGGGATCTCATCACTGGGGACAGACTCCGCAGGAGACGCTTGAGGATCCGTCGGCACCTCATCCGGAAGAGGCCATCCTGACGGGCAAAGCCGGCACGGTCGTCGTGATGAACGCTCACTGCTGGCACGGCGGACAGGCCAATCGGACGGACCGGCCGCGGACCGCGTTGCACGCGTTTTTCTCTCGACGCGACAAACCGCAGCAGCAGTACCAGAAGCGGCTGATCGATCCGGAACTTCAGCAGACGTTTTCGCCTGAACTGCGAGCCGTCCTGGCTCTGGACGATCCACTGAACGATGAAGTGACCGCCAATTCCGAGCGAATGACCGGATTTTTAAAGAGCTGACCGTTTCGCCGGGGGGGGGGCGGGCTCACGGCAACGCGGTACGAGGACAGACCGGTTACGGAGATTTGTCCGGCGAATCGCCGACGGGCCTGATGGGAATGCCGGTGAAACGGCATTCACGCGGAACGGTGCTTGACCGGCCGAACCTGTCGCGCGTAGCCTTGGGAATGCTGCACTTGTTTTAGAGTTATTTTCGATTTTTCGCGGCTCGTTTTCTTTCATTCCAGGATCGATTGTGACAAGACCAGACGACGATTCGGAGCAGCGGGCTCCCGCTGAGGAAGTCGATTTGACAGACAGCGAGCCATCCGCGGCAGAAACGCCGACCGAAAATCAAGAAGTCGCTGAGCCAACGCAGAATGTGAACGAGGCAGCCAGCGATGAAGAATCGGTATCTGCTGAGGAAGACCTTCCCGAAGAGGAGGAGCTGACCCCGGAAATTGTCGAGGACGAAGCGATCCGCGGCGACTTCATGATCCGCTGGGCGGTTGTTCTGCTCGCGCTGCTGCTGGGAATTCGCGAGGTGAATCAGACGGCGACTCTGGTACACATTCGGGTCGGCGAGTCCATTCGTGCGAACGGGTTCTGGCCTCCGGCGCAGGATGAGTTTTCCTACACGGCGACCGAGCGAACGTGGATCAACCTCAACTGGTTGAGCGACGTCATCCTGTCGCTCGTTTACGCGGTCGGCGGGGCGGGCGGGGTGTCGCTCTTTTTCGGGCTGCTCGCCGCAGCGACGTTTTATCTGCTTTCTCAGATCAGTCGCGAAGGCCTGCCGACCTGGTGGGGCTCGATCTGCGGCTGCCTCGCCCTGCTGGCGGCACACCTGCATTTCGGCTCTCTGCCTCAGATCGTGACTCTGCTGGGGACCGTGTGGGTGTTGAAGAATCTCACGCAGTGGGCTGAGACAGGCGAGAAAAAGTTCATCTGGTGTCTGATCGGTTCTCTGACGGTCTGGTCGAACCTCGACAGTCGAGCGTACCTCGGTGCCTGTGTCGTTGTGCTTTACTTCCTCGGTACGTCGCTGTCGCGAGTCCTGAAGAAACGCGGCTCGGGCGAGGAGAGTCTCACAGCTCCGAAGGGATCGCTCACGGATCTGGCGATTGCTGCCGCGGGTAGCATCGTCGCGCTGATAGTGAATCCGTTCGGGTGGCACTCACTGCTGGCACCCGTCCGGTACTACGGAAACGCGGTTTATCAGTACGAGCTGCCGACACTGCGATATTACCTCGCGACGGTGGTTGAGCCCGCTGGCGTGCAGCTTTACGGATTGCTTGATCCCGGCGTGTGGGGCGTTCTGAATCACCACATTATTGCGGGGCTGACGATCTGCGCTGCCGCGCTGATACTTTTTGTGATGACGTTGCGGAGGCTGGATGCCGGCCTTCTGCTGGCGATTCTGGCAGGCATCGGAGTGTCACTGTTCTGCCTCGTCAATCTTCCAATGATTGCTCTGGTGGCCGCAGTCGCAGCGACACTCGCCGGTCAGGACTGGTACCGGACGAACTGCCGGCAGACCTATTCGACCGATCGACTCGAGGTTCTGTTTTCGCGAGGAGGCCGTGCAGTCACCGTGCTGACTCTGGCGGTTGTCGCCTGGCTGGGAATCAGTGGCCGACTGATTGGAGTCGGTGAAGCTCAAGTGGGTTTAGGATTCTCTCCCGAACTGGAGATGACGATCGAAGGAACGGCCGAGGACCTGGAAGCGGCTCCCGCAGGAGAGATCTTCACACTTCGGCCGGATCACGGAGACCTGCTGATCTGGCATGGGAAGCGTACTTTTCTGGACAGCCGCCTGGGGCTTTATCTGCATTCACGCGGCGATAAGGATGACGCGGCAAATAATCTGGTTCTGCTGCACGACCAGGCTCGACACGCTGTTCGAGTTCTGCCACGCGAGCCGGATCCGATGGACCCACGTGGCAACTGGCATGGCAACCGGGCCTTGTGGCAGGAGCTGTTTGATCGGTTTGGAGTGACCTGCGTCGCACCGCGAATGTGGGGCGACTCTCCTGACTACGACACGTGGACGTCACTGCTGGTCTCGCCGGACTGGACGCTGCTTCATCAGGGCGGAACCTCGGCCTTGTTTCTGCGGACAGATCGGACCGGGCAGACCTTGAAACGTGATCGGTGGAACCTGATCGACCTGCCGGCGATGGCGTTTCTCTCAAAGGATCATATTCCGGCACAGCGCCCGGCCGCGTTGCCACCGAATTTCACTGAGAAGTTTCTGTCGGCTCAGTTACCGCTGGTTTCGAATGATCTTCAGAAGGCGAGACACTTCAATTTCTACCTGCAGCTGGCGGCTCAAGGCGTCCCCGTTTCGCGGGTCGAGGTCGTCTCTCTGGCGTATCTGTCGATCCGTCACGCCAGCCTGGCTCTCGAAAAGAAAACCACGGATCCGGCCCCGTACCACCAGCTCGCTATGGGAGCCGCGTTTGCGCGGGAGGTGGAGACGAGTACGCTCGGCGAAAAACCCCAAATAACGATCGATCAACAGCGTTACGTTCAGTACATGCACGCGTTGAATCAGGCTTTGCGATTCAGTCCGCAGAACACCGAACTGATAGCGCAGGTCGCTGGCGAGTATGAACAGTCAGGCCGGATCGATCTGGCCTTGAGCATGGCCGAGCGGTGCATCGAGGTTCTCACGAGTCTGCCACCGGCCGCATCCGACGAAGAGTTCGCGTACCGGCAACGCCTGTCAGACTCCATGCGGGACCTCATCAAGCGGCACGAAGAACGCCGCAAAGCCGTTGAAGAAGAGGTCATCAAACTCCAGCAGGAAAAGACCGACTCGTTACAGATCTCCGCCATGCTGAGGCAGGAAGGATTCGTCCTGCGTTCACTCCGGCTCATCGATGAAGACCCGACACTGACCGGCAACGTTCAGGCAAGGTTGGTTCAAGCGTTCCTGCTCAGCGATGCGGGACGCGTCGAGGAAGCCGCCGAGCTGTTTAACTCGCTGGCTCAGCTGGGGGACGACGGACAGAATCCCGTGCCGTGGTTGATGCATGCCGCGTGGGTCAATATGTCACTGGGGGATTACGATCAGGCGGTGCTGCTGCTGAAGAAACGGATGTCGTCGATCGCCGAGGCGGGCCCCCGCTTCCAGGGGCTTCCGACTGAGCTGCCTCAGTTGCAGTGGACTCTCGCCCGGTGCTACCTCGAAAGCGGACAGCCATCTAAGGCGAAGGAATTCCTCATCGAGCTGCAGAAGAGTCCGCTGAAACCGATTGCGGCCGTGATCCTGCGCGAGATGGATCCGGATGCCGTGATTCCCGATCCCGAAACGGAAAAGCCAACGACGGAAAATAGTGGTGAGAAACCGGAACCTGGCGACGCTGCCGATTCTGGTCGAGGGAAAGCTCCGCCTCCGTTACCGACCGACAAGAGCAATGAGTGACCTCAAGAGTTCGCGACTGATCATCGCCAAGGGGCTTCTGTTCCTGCTGTGCGGAATCCTGGCAGCGGGTCTGCTGATTTATGAACATCCGACGGTCCGAGTCGGACTGCTGCTGGCGATCGCGGTCTGGTGTTTTTCCCGGTTCTACTACTTCGCGTTTTACGTCGTCGAAAAATACGTCGACGACAAGTTCCGCTTCGCTGGCCTCTCGTCTGTTGTTGTCTGGCTGTGGCATCGCCGATCGGCCGCAGCCAACCAGATCGACTCCGGCAACGAAGTGAAGCCTGGTGACTTGAACAGAGCCGACAAGCCACCTGCCGATCCGCCGGCAAGATGATGCTGGTTCGACGTCGAGGCGCGCGTTCGGTAAACACGTCCCGGCGGGATCGATTCAAAGCAGAAATATGATTCTGCTCAGCGACCGAGCAGGTGCCTCAGCGCGGGTTCGAGAGTCGGGTAGGCGAACTCGAAGCCGGAGTTCACCAGCCGGCTGGAATCGCAACGTGTGCCGGCCAGCATTAACTCCTCACCCATTTCGCCGAATGCGGCCTTCACGACGAAGGCGGGCATCGGAAAAATCGTCGGCCGTCGAAGCACTTTGCCCAGCGTTCTGGTGAACTCTCGATTGCTGATGACCCCGGGTGCGGTACCGTTGACCGGACCGGAAAGCGACTCCGTCTGAACGCAGTGCAGAATTGTCCGCACGAGGTCGTCGAGGGCGATCCAGCTCCACGGTTGTTTTCCGCTTCCGACGACCCCGCCGGCTCCCAGTTTGAATGGCAGCAGCATTTTTTTCAGAGCTCCACCTTTCGGGCTGAGCACGACGCCGATCCGAAGATTGACCACGCGGATGCCCGCGTCGGCTGCCGGTGCCGTTGCGTCTTCCCAGGCCTGACAGAGTTCGCTGATGAACCGCGGGCCAGGCGGCGAGGCTTCGGTCATCACTTCGTCGCCGCGGTCTCCGTAAAAACCGATCGCCGAAGCGCACACAAAGACTTTCGGCGGATTGCTCATCCCGGCAAGAGTCCGAGCCAGCAGGCCAGTGCTTTCGACCCGGCTGTCTTTCAACAGCCGCTTCATTCCCTCCGTCCAGCGACCGTGAGCGATGTTGTGTCCGCCGAGATGAATGACCGCGTCGCAGCCCTCAAGGCTCGCCGCATCGATCGTTCCTTCGGCCGGGTTCCAGTCGACCGACGAGGAGTCCGCCGTGCCGCGACTTCGCGAGTTCGCTCGGGCGAGTGTCAGGACCTCGTGCCCGCCGGTCGTCAGAAACGGGACGAGGGCAGAACCGACCAGACCGGTCGAACCTCCGACTGCGATTTTCATCGGTGAACTTTCCAGGTGAGCCGTGTGAAACGCCAAATCTTTTACAGTGACCTCGTGCCGATACGCGAAAGTGCGTTCCAACTGCCGCCGAACAAAACGACCGGCGACAAGGCGACCGAAAAAGCCGAGCGGCGGACTGTACTCAACATAGTCCGTGAGCAGCGATGCTCCGGCCGAATTCGGCTGCATCGAGTGAGTATGAACCCACTTCGAAAACGGACCGCTGATCTGGGTGTCGACGAATTGTCGTCCCGGTTCGATGTCCGAGTGCCGGGCGACCCATGTCCGATGAACCGGCCCGACCTTCATCCGCAACCTGGCGAGTGAGCCGTCGGCCACGCCGTCCGTGGAAATCAGATCGACCGATTCCCATGGGGGAGTCAGCCGCTCGAACGCGCCCGGCCGGCAATGCCAGTCGAAAAGCTGCTCGGCCGAAACCGGCATTTCGGAGGATTTTTGAAATTCGCTCATCGGCAATGTTTGAGTTCTGCTGTTCGCGGGATCCGGTGACTGAGATTCCTGACCGGAATCGCTCATCGACAATAACCGAAATTACCGCGACTTACAGGAACTCGCCGAGACCGCCCGATTCGATTTTCGCGAGCAGCGCCTTGATCTGCGCGTCGTCATCGAGCTTCGCAACGAGCGTCGCGGCCGGGGTGTGAACGACCAGGCAGTCTTCCAGACCGATCGTCGTGACGAGGTGATTGTCGGACGAAAAGATCGTGCAGTTTTTTGTCTCGATGCCGCAGTGTCGGCCGAGAACCGTGTTGCCCGATTCTTCCTGCGGGTTCAGTCGAGGCAGCGCCGACCAGCTGCCCACGTCGTCCCACTGGAATGGAGCTGCCAGGACGCACACTTCGCTCGACCGTTCCAGGACTGCGTAATCAATCGAGATCGACGGCATCTGGGGAAATTCTTTTTCGAGAGTGGCGCCGAACTCCGGCGTGCCCCACGTCTCGCGAATCGTTGTGAGGTGCTCGGTGATGCGCGGTTCAAATTCTTCCAGGCATTTCAGGATTGTGTCGGCTCGCCACACGAAGATGCCGCTGTTCCAGAACAGGCCGTCCGCGACGAACTGCTCCGCGGTTTTCAGATCGGGCTTCTCGCGAAATTGCTTGACGGAGAAAACGCGGTCCGCCCTGGCGACCGGCTGGCCCGGTTCGATGTAGCCGTAACCGGTCGCTGGTCGGTCCGGTACGACTCCGAATGTGCAGAGCTTGCTCGGACTTTGCTCGACCGTCGAAACAGCCCGCTCAACGGCCGCGACGAATTCTTCGTTCGGCGTGATGACATGATCGGCCGGCGTGACCAGCATGACCGCGTCCGGATCCTCTGCCAGCAGGCACGCCGCGGCGAGACCGACGCAGGGAGCGGTGTTGCGGGCACACGGCTCAACCAGGACCCGTTGCGAAGGAATCTGTGGCAACTGCCGCGCGGTCTCGACAGCGTGAGCGGATCCGGTGACGACCCACGCCCGCTCGGCTGGCGGGGCGATCGGCGCGCAACGGGAAACCGTCTGCTGGATCAGCGACTGCTCGCCAAAGAGCGTCAGAAACTGCTTGGGGTGAGCCCTCCGGCTGGCCGGCCAGAAACGCGTTCCGCTGCCGCCTGCCATGACAACCGTGTGGAGCATTGTCGATCCTTTGAAACTCAATCCGCCGAAACTCGGTATCAAACAGGAATTCTGTCCTGCGTCCTGATCGGAACCGTACAATTCTGCGTCGGGATTTTCGCCAGGAAAGCAGGAATAGTCAGGAGATCATTGTGAGTCCATCTGGTTGTCAGGTTCTGCGAGTTGTCGCGGTCGTGCTCTGCCTTGCTCGCAGCGCGGCTGCTGAGGAATCACCTTCGCAGGGTGAGGCTTTCACCGTTTCGCACGATGAGAATGCCGATACGGTGACGATCCTCGTTCCAGCGAGGAACGGGCGGGTCGACTGGAAGGACGTGGCCGCCGGACTTTCTGAGGCAGCGGACCTCAACGGCGAGGCAGTCTCCGGCCTGATCCCGAAGGGAAGCTTCGATCTGGAATCGAGCAAGGCGTGGTTCACGCTGTTCGGCATCAACGCGGCGGTTCGAGGCAAAGCCACGTTGAGGATCACCCGGATCGAAGCGGGCCCGAACGGCGAGGAATCGCAGCTGGCTTTGAAGATTGTGGTCGAAAAGGAAGCATTCCGAGATGCCAAAGCCGGACTGCGAGGCGGACTGAATTCGACCGATTCGGATCAGTGGGGCCTCAAATTCGACGGCGAAGAACTAAAGCAGCCTCACCGAAAGCGGATTGTCGTGCTTGTTCACGGTTACAACTCGCGACCGGAAAAGCTCGCCGGTTTGAAGTCGGCTCTGCAGGCAACCGAGGACCCTCATCGAGTGGTCTGGGGTTTTCGTTACCCGAACGACGGTCCGGTCCGCGATTCCGCCCAGCTGCTGGCTTCAGAACTGACCCGGCTGCGGAAAGCTCATCCGGACGCCCGAGTCGCAATCGTCGCGCATTCGATGGGCGGCCTGGTCGCTCGAACAGCCATTGAGGACGCTGAGCGGGATCCCGGCAATGTGGAGCAGTTGATCATGGTGGCGCCCCCGAATCTGGGATCGCAGCTGGCCTTTCTACCGGGAGGATTCGATCTGCTGGAGCATCTCGCAAAGAAACGCGACACCGATGTCAGTAAGCTCACAGCTTCGTTGGCGGACGGACTCAACGAAGCGCGAGGCGACCTTCGACCTGGCTCTGAGTTTCTGACGGAGTTAAATGCCAGGCCGAGGAATCCTCGCGTCGCGTATTCGATCATCCTTGGCAACGATGCCGCGCTCTCACCGGAATCCGTCGCCGAGCTGACTCAATTGCTGGAGTGGGCTCAGAAAAAAAGCAAAACGCTCCAGATCATCGGCCCGCGATTTGACCCGATCGTCAACGACCCGAGCGAGTTCACGCGCGGCGAGGGTGACGGAGTCGTGGCGGTCGAGCGAGGGCGCCTGGCTGGTGTGAAGGACACGATCGTGCTTCCGTTCCGCCACCACGCCATCACCGGGACACTGGAAGGTGAAGGCGAGCAGAAGCTGCTTCGCGCCATCATCGAGCGGCTCGACCGTTCGGAATAAGTGAGCATCCGGACCCGAATCCCCGTAGGACGGATGCCCACATCCGTCAGTCCTCCCGACAACCGCTTTACCCTCAGACGCTGCGTAACGCTTCCTGGCTACTGTGGACGGACGGACGTGGGCGTCCGTCCTACGGGGCTGGCCGGTGGCGTGACGATCTTTGCTCGCAGACATAAGCTTCGCGAATCAGGTTTCACTCCATGTTCGGGGAGCGGAAGATGCGAAGCACACTCGTCAGTCTGCTGGCTGTCGCGATCGCCGTGGCAGCGGCCGTCGCGAATCTTCAGGGGGACGCAGGCAGCAAGTGCCAGTTGGAGGTCCGACTGCTGGGCGAGTCCGGCGAGCTGATTCCAGGCGTCGTCCGCTTTCAGGGAGCTGACGGAAAAACGCTGAAAGTTGCTGAGCTCGTCAGCCGCGGCGTCGGCCTCGGCGAAGAACTGCCAATCCAGGACTGGTACGCACTCCCAAAGCCGGCGACGGTGACGGTGCCACGCGGAACGATCACAGTCACAGCGTTCTCCGGACTCGAAACGGAATTGGCCTCACTGACGATCGATGGGACCGGCAAGTCCGCACGAGCTGAGATTCGGTTGAAGACATTCTGGGATCGCCGCAAGCAGCGGCTCGTTTCCGGCAACACGCATCTGCACGTCATGAAACTGAGCCGAGAGGAGTGTGACCGATACCTCGCCGATGTGCCGAAAGCCGACGATCTCGACGTGCTGTTTCTCTCTTACCTCGAACGGGCAGATGCCGACCAGACTTACATTTCTAATCGCTATAACGCCGGTGACCTCAGCGCACTGAGCGCGACCTCCGGCGTCGTGTTCGGAAATGGCGAGGAACACCGCCACAACTTCGGAGATTTCGGGGACGGTTACGGGCACGTGATGCTGCTCAATATTAAGGAGCTGGTTCAGCCCGTCAGCATTGGCCCGGGCATCATGAAAACCGGCAGTGACGGCATTCCGCTTTCACGCGGCATTCAGCAGGCGAAGCGGGACGGGGCCACCGCCATCTGGTGCCACAACGTGTTTGGGATTGAGTCGGAAGCGAACTGGCTGCTGGGCCGGCTCGACGCCATGAACATCTACGATGGCGGGCAGCGAGCCGGTTTTGACGAGCGATTCTACCAGCTGCTCAACGTCGGTTTGAAAGTGCCGTTTTCCACCGGCACGGACTGGTTCATGTACGACTTCTCGCGAGTCTACGTGCCGCTCGACGGAAAAGTCACCGTGGACGCCTGGCTGAAATCGCTCGCTGCCGGACGCAGCTTCATCACGAACGGACCGCTGTTCGAATTCCGAGTCGACAACTCGCAGATCGGTGATACGGTCAAGCTGACGAAGCCCGGCGAGGTCATGATTCACGGACAGATCCGCGGACGGACCGATTTCCAACAACTGGAAGTCGTCCGCAATGGCGAAGTCATCGCGACCGTGCCGACCAGATCAGACGGCGCTCACTTCATCGCCGAGCTTAACAAGCCGATCCAGATGAGCAGCCCAGGCTGGCTCGCCATCCGGATTCCGCCACCGGACTTGAAAGGCGACTCGACGCCGAAAAACGAATTCGGCCGAAAACTCTACGGACACACGAGTCCGATCTATGTCGAAGTCGCGGGTCAGAGCCACTTCAATCCCATGGTCGCGCGGGCACTTCTGGAAACGATGAAGGCGGCTCAGGAAACCGTCCGCAAGCACGGACGCTTCGACGACGATCAGGGCCGCTCACGAGTCCTCGACGTTTACGAAGACGCGACAGAAACACTGAAATCCCGACTTGAAGACTGACACACTCAGATCAATTTCCAACAGAAGTAACGAAGCCCGCGAAGACTGCACAGGACCTCGTTTCATCCGAGTGTCGCTTCGTTTCCTTCGTTCCTTCTGTGTCAAATAGCCGCACAAAGAACACCGGAGAACCTCATGCAGAAACTTCTCGTCGTCACGCTTGTCGCATCCCTCGTTCGAGTCGGAACTGCGGCAGACATCGAAACCTGGCTCAAGAAGCCGGTCATCGATCCACAGCTCCCTCAAAAACAGGTCGAGGATTACTGCGAGGCGCGGGTCCTGCGGATGCCAAAGGTCAGCTCGGTCAAAGAGTGGGAAACGCTCGCGAGAAAGTATCGGGAAGACACGCTGCGGGAAGTTGTGTTCCGCGGTGAGGCCGCGAAGTGGAGAGACATGGAGACGAAATTCCAGGTCGTCGAGACGATCGAGGGGGGACCCGAGTACCGGATCAAAAAGCTGATTTACGAAGCCGTGCCTGGTCTGTGGATTCCGGCTTTGCTTTACGAGCCGAAGAAACTCGATGGCCCTGTCCCGGTCGTCCTGAATGTGAACGGTCATGACCGCAAGGACGGCAAGGCGGCCGACTATAAACAGACAAGGTGCATCAACCAGGCGAAACGCGGCATGATCGCGCTCAACCTGGAATGGGTCGGCATGGGGCAGCTCCATAGTTCGGGTTTCGCGCACTACAAAATGAATCAGCTGGACCTGTGCGGAACGAGCGGGCTGGCTCCGTTTTATCTCTCGATGAGTCGCGGCCTGGATATCCTGCTGCAGCACGAGCATGCCGACCCGAACCGTGTCGCTGTAGCCGGCCTCTCTGGCGGCGGCTGGCAGACGATCATCATCAGCTCGCTGGACGAGCGGGTGACACTGTCGGATCCAGTGGCCGGTTACTCCAGCTTCATCACGAGGATCCACAATCACTCGGACCTGGGCGATTCCGAACAGACACCGGTCGACCTGGGATCGATCGCGGATTACGCGCACCTCACCGCGATGCGGGCTCCGAGGCCGACGCTGCTCACGTTCAACCTGAAAGACAACTGCTGCTTCGCCTCACCGCACGCTCTGCCGCCACTGCTCGATGCCGCGAAGCCGATTTACAAACTGTACGGCAAGGAAGACAGCCTTCGCTGGCACGTCAACGAGGACCCGGGCACGCACAATTTCGGCAAAGACAACCGACAGGCGTTGTACCGAATGTTCGGCGAGTTCTTTTACCCGAACGATTCAAAGTTCGATGCGAACGAAATTGCGTGTGAGGAGGAACTCAAGACAGCCGCGGAATTAAACGTCCCGTTGCCCGAGGGGAACGAGGATTTTCATACGCTGGCACTGAAGCTGAGCGAGTCGCTGCCCCGCGATCCGTTCGGGCCCGTCGCGGGCAAAGCCGTGCGGAATCAGAAATACCGGGAGCGACTTACAAATGTTCTACGGCTTGAGAAGCCTTCTGAGGTCAAGGCCGAGAAAGCTGGCGAGCCAGTGACTGCCGATGGAATCACAGCGACTCTCTGGAAACTGCACCTCGGCACAGAATGGACTCTGCCGGCGACGGAACTCGTTCCAGCAGAGTTCGAGGCCACGGCCATCGTGATCGGCGACGGCGGCCGGAAATCGCTGACCGCCGAAGTGAAATCGCTTCTCGACAGCAAGCATCGAGTCATCGCGGTCGACCTCTTCTATCTGGGTGAGTCCAGAATCCCTGCTCACGATTTTCTTTTCGCGTTGACCGTATCAACAGTCGGACGTCGACCACTCGGAATTCAGGTGAATCAGATCCACTCGGTGTCAAAGTGGGTGAAGGCGGGCTCAAAAGAAAAGCTCGTTCACGTTTATTCATACGGACCTCGGACCAGCCTGGCAGCACTTTGCGCCGCAGCGGTCGACCGATCGAGCACCGACGGCCAGCACCTGACCGACGGCATGACGTCCTTGAAAGAGGTCCTCAAAAACGACCTCGGTGTGAATCAGCAACCGGAACTGTTTTGTTTCGGGCTCCTGGAACACTTCGATATTCCCCGCCTCAAAACGATGGCCGGCTTGACCGAGTAAATCGTCGACTTCGCTTTTCGGAGGGCCGGAGTCTAGCCCGATCGCTGTCAACATGGACGTAGGCGGATTTCTCCGAAATCCGCAGAGATGACGGGCCCCAACCTCTGGGAAGGCGCAATTCAAATCAACCGTTGATCGCGCGAGCTCATGATTCCTCGCCGTTAGACATGCGGATTTCGGAGAAATCCGCCTACATTAATGTCGACAACGGTGGCCTCGCCCTCCCGGGGAAACGGGAAGTTGTTTCGGGACAAATTCTACGTGAAGAGTGAGCCGCGTTCCGGGTCGCTTGCCAGGAACTCGTCGACTTCCGCGCGGCTCGGCAGCGAGGGGATGGCTCCTCGTTTCGTGACTGACAGTGCGGCGGCGGCTTGAGCAAAGCGGGTCGCGTCGAGGAGCGATTTCCCCTCCGCCAGCGCGACGGCGAGGGCTCCGTTAAAGCAGTCTCCAGCGGCGGTCGCGTCGACGGCCTCGACCTGGTACGCGGCCGAGAGGCACGGATCGGCGAACTCGTCTTTCAGAATGCAGCCCCGCTCGCCGCGTGTGATGATCAAACGGCGGCTGCCTCGCTGCTCCAACTGCTCGCACCAGATGCAGACGTCTTCCAGGTCGTCCATCGTGTCCCAGCCGCTGATCAAAGTGGCTTCTGTTTCGTTTGGAGTGAGAACGTCGACCAGGCTCAGGACCTCCTGGGTTGCGACGGCATCACACGCGGGAGCCGGGTTGAGGATTGTTGTGAGGCCGGCGGCTTTGGCTCGACGCAGCCCGGCGAGAACAGTTTCGAACGGCGATTCGAGGCACGCGACAAAAACGCTGGCCTCTGCGAAGAAAGCCTCGTCGATCGCATCGATGTCGTCCGGAGTCAGCAGTGCGTTGGCTCCGGACGCGACGCTGATCTGATTCTGCCCGCCCGCGTCGACCATGATGAGAGCCACTCCGGTTGGCTGACCGTCGATCATTCGTACCTGACTGGTCACGAGATTCTCACGGCGAAAGGACTTGATCGCCTCACGGCCGAACGCGTCGTTGCCGACGGCCGCGATGAAGCCGACCGGGCTGGAGCAGAGTCGCGCCGCCGCGACGGCCTGGTTGGCTCCTTTGCCACCGCCGGCCTGGTAGAACTCGCCGCCAAGAACGGTCTCGCCAGCGGATGGCAGTTTCGGAGACTGCACGACGAGGTCGGCGTTGACTGAGCCAAGGACGATGATTCGCGGTGACGGCATTTCGGACTTCACCAGTGATGGTTGACCAGACAGTTCGCTTCGGAAACCCGTCAGGATTTTTGTCGAAACTCCGGCAGAGGATACTCGTCAACGGGCAGGCCGGCCCCGGCCACTTCGAGCAGTCGCTGCCAGCCTCGTGTGACCAGCTCTTCCTGCTTCCTGACGTAGTCAGCGTCGAGTTCGGTTTTGCTGAACGGTCCCTCAACGACGACCGGTTCGAAATCGTCATCGACGATGAACTGAGCCTGGACCGGGTTGCAGCGAATGTGGCGTTCCGGCTCGGCGGTCAGCTTCTCAGCCGGCACCAGGCCGATGATGAAGCGCAGGTAAAGATCGCTTTCCGACATCGGGTCGACCGGCTGGCTGCAGACTTCGCAGAGGTATCCTTCGTCGCAGCGGGCCATGGGAATTCGCAGTCAGGAATGGAGGATCAAACGCGGAGCGGGCGACACTCTATGAGGATCGGAGTGGATTTCCCACTTTGGCAGGTCAGGAACGGGGAAAGCGACACCGCTGGTTGACGAGACGGTTGCGGTCCTGGCCGGACGTCGGGAAACTGGACCGCTCGCAAAATGAGCTCACTTTGCCGATGAAATCATCTGGAGATTTTCATGTCCCGCCTGCTCTTCCCCGCCTGTCTTTTTGCCCTCGCCCAGCTGCCTTTCTCATTGCACGCCGCGGAAGACGGCAAGGCCGTCACCAGCCTTGCGGACGTGGACGAGGATTTTCAGGTGCAGGGTGAGTACCTGGGATCAATCGTCGACGAACGCTGCCGCTGTCAACCGGTCGGGCTTCAGGTCGTCGCGATGGGCAAAGGCGACTTCACGGCGGTCGAATACGAAGGCGGGCTGCCGGGCTACGGCTGGAAAATTGACGGCGGACGCGCGAAGTACGCGGGCAAACGAGACGGCGACAAGGTCGTTCTGACCGGCGACAAAAAGCAGATCGAAATTCAGAACGGACAGGCGACGATCAAAACAGTCGGTGAGTATCGAACGCTGGGGGCAGCCAGCCATGTCGAGCGGGAAAGTGGCACGATGGGAGCCTGTGCTCCGTGCGGAGCGGTCGTCCTTTTTGACGGAACGAACACCGACAAATTCAAAAACGGAAAGATGACCGAAGATCAGTTGCTCGTCGAAGGCACTGAAACGGCGATCGGCTACGGCGACATGCGGCTGCATCTCGAGTTTCGTCTGCCGTACATGCCGCTCGCCCGAGGGCAGGGTCGAGCCAACAGCGGCATCTACGTTCAGGGCCGCTACGAAGTCCAGATCCTCGACTCGTTCGGTCTCGATGGCGAGTTCAACGAGTGCGGCTCACTTTATCGCGAGCGGAAACCGGACCTCAACATGTGCCTGCCGCCGCTCGCCTGGCAGACGTACGACATCTGGTTCCGCGGCCCGCGTTTCGGAGAGGACGGCAAGAAGACCGAAAACGCCCGCTTCACCGTCTGGCTGAATGGAGTCCCGGTTCAGGATGACGTCGAAATGCCGTCCGGTACCGGTGCCGGCAAACGCGTTGGCGAGGGAACCAACCCGCTGCCGACGAAGCTGCAGAACCACAGCAATCCCGTCCGCTTCCGAAACATCTGGCTCGTTGAGACAGGCCAGGCGACGACAGCAACGGCAAAGACCGTCGCCGGGGTCGGCTCAGCCAACCCGGAGATCGCAGCAATCCTGAAGTCGATCGGCTACGTGAGATAGAGGTGTTTCAATCGCACCGGTCCGTTGCGATTTCGCGGCGGGAGGAGACTCGCCCTCCCGGTGACTGCCGTTCAACGCCGTCTCGCGACAGGCATAAATCCGATCGACGTCTCCAGCCAGTTTCCGCAACTGCATCCACCTCCGCCTTCCGGCGAAAGCAGCATGCCTCCTGCCGGAATCGTGCTCAGCCAGCAGTCGGGCCGAAGGCGATCCCACTTCGTCGTGCGGCCTGATTCGTTATCCCAGACGGTGACTTCACCCGATCGGAAAAACAACGCGTTCGTCGAGCAGGCGTACGTTCCGCAACCTCCCCCCGGCATCGTTTGTTCAAGCAGCTTGCCGTCGGACAGCGACAGGACTCGCGGACGAACAAACAGCCGGTCGCCCACGATTGCCGGGCGAGACATCGCTTTTCCGTGATCACCTTTGCCCTCGATCCACCCGAACGTCTGCTTCCACTGCTGCTCACCGCCGTCGCCGGAGAACGAGTACACGTTGTAGTTTTTGTCGTTGGATGAAACCGCGATGAGCCGCCCTTTCGAATGAGCCAGGTAAAACGCGGCGATGCCGTCTTCCGTGTCGATCGACTTCTCCCACAACTTCGATCCCGTCGAGGTATCCATCGCGACCAGAAACTGCTGCTGCCAGAGTTCCGCTCGCACGATGCGCCGTTCATCGGACTTCACGACGTCCGGGTGTCGACACTCAACGAAGAAGACCTTGCCGTCTGAAATTGTGATCGTCGAGTTCAGGACCACGCCTTCGGCCTGCTTGCTCCACAGCGTGCTGCCATCGTCGATGCTTTTCGCAAAGACTCGATCGCTGCAGATCTGAGCGGCCTCCGGTCCGCTTCTCGCGTCGTACCAGCCTTCTTTGCCCGAGTAGTCTGTCCACGCGGAATCCGCTTTGACCGATGTCCCGATGAGTCGGTTGCCTTCGCGCGCGACAAAGCTCCAGTCTGCTTTCCATTCGCGGCCGTCAATCTGTTCGGTTTCGAGGAACTGCTTCACCTGACCGTTGCGGGCGTCAATCTGCCAGACCCTGTCGCGGACGACGGCGTAAACGAAATCGCGATCCGCGCACCAGTTGCTCGAATCGCGAGGCACGTTGAAGCGGCGAAAGCCAGGAATTTCGAGCGACCACAAGACGGAGCCGTTGTACGAGTCCACCGCGACAATCCGATCGAGCCCCTGGAGAAACAGCCGCCCGCCGGTCGCCAGTGGAGACGGCTTCCGCCCGCTGCGGTCCGACTGGTAACGAGGTCCCGGCCGGCCGATCCACTGCACGGCAAAATCGGACGCCGTCTTCGCACCGGCAAGAGTCTCGCCCGCGAAGGCCGAGTTGTCCGGGTTGCCGTACAGGTGCGACCACTCACCGGTCTCTTCGAGCGGGCCGCGCGTCACGGTCATCCACACGCCGAACTCGTCGTCTGTCATCACACCTGCCTTCGAGACAAGTCCCCAGCCGAGCAGCTTCGATGTGAAATCCTCTCGGTCCTTGCCGTGCCAGATGTTCGATCCGAGGACTGCCATTCCGCCGTCGGGTCGGAGCACTCGCAGAATCTCCTTCCGGCTCGATACGTCAAACTGCTTCCACAACATCCGTTCCGACACCACAAGGCTGGCAAAGTGCCCGACAAATGGCAGGTCATTGAGGTCGTTGACGACGTGGGCGGTCACTCGACCGCCGTAGAGATTGACTCCGTCGATACTTCGTTTCAACGTCTTGCGGACAGCCTCAACGCGTGCCGCATCGGTGTCCACACAAATGACTCTGAGCCTCGTCGAACGCGCGATCGCCGCTGCGAGATCGCCATTCACCAGGCCCGAGACCAGGCAGATGCCGCGATCCACTCCGGAATGTTTTCTGATCTGGTCGGCCGCGAACAGAGATTCGGGGCCGCGAACAACTCCCGATACCAGGAACGTCGTCTGCTTTTTGAATTGCGTTGGGCAGTAGTTGAAAAATGTGTCGCACTCAAATGCAGCCGTTTCGAGAAGCTGGTCGTGACGGCGGGCCTGAATCGTGTAGTGATAAATGCGATTCCGTTTGAGTCCGGTCAGCAGAACGAAGTGCTCGGTCCTGAGTGGTGACTCGCTGATCTGAATTCGATCTGTCGGTCCGTCAGAGATGGGGTTGTCGGGCTGATTGACCTGTTCCGGCAAGGCGAACAGCTTTTCCGTGTCGAGCGTGTGGCCGCTTCGCGTCAGCTCAAGTACGGTTGGTGAGTTCTCCAGAGTGCGCCAGCGAACGATGGCCTCACCGGGTTTTGTGAATTCCAGCCACGGGCCGAGGGCCAGTTGGTGAGTCTCGCGCGGTTTCGGGAAATCGTCGGCGAGTTCTCGATGCTGAGCCGCAATTTCTTCCGCAGTGAGGACGTCGTCGTAGACGCGGACTTCGTGCAGCGCTCCGGTCAGCCGGTGGTTCTCGTCATTGTCGTGGTAGGCACCGATCTCGTAGAACGCTGAGGGCGGGTAGTGGATGTCGCCTTTCTGAGCAGTCGATGCGGCGGAGAGTTTGCCGTCGACGAACAGGCTCATCGTCGTGCCATCGTAGGTTGCTGCGACGTGGTGCCAGTGACGCAGTTGAAAATCGTCCTTCGCAGTGAGGTATGTCAGCCTTCCGTTTCCCTCGGCCCCGGCGAGCGCGAAGCTGAATTTCGAATCACGGAAACCAAGGATCCAGCCGCGTTCGAAATCGCCGTTGTCCTGCACGGCTCCGATGAGGCCTCCCCAGGTTTGCGGCTCGTCAACCCGGACCCAGGCTGAAGCAGACATCGTTTTGCGAGGCACCTTCGCCTGCCGATGGCTCGGCGAGATCAGCACACTCTGCTGGCTTCCGTCGAAAACGAGTGCCTGACGAGAACCCACCTGCTCAAACTGCTTCGCGACGGCGAGCTGTCCCGGTCGGCCACCCGCCAGATTCCGAAGAGTCTTACCCTCGACTTTCGAAGGCTGAAAAACCCAGCGGCCGATGAGATGCTCATCGTCGACTGCCGCAGCCGTTTGTGCAGCAGCGCCGTCAGAGCCGGTTTCGTTTTCAACGATTGATGGGTCGCTCGGTTTGCCAGAACCCGCTCCCGCGCGGAACGAGTAAACCTGCCCGGTGTCGGTGCTGACAAACAGTCGCCCGTCGCTCGCCGCAAGACCGTACGCTTTTCCGTTGACCGCGTGCGACCAGAGCTTCTTTCCGTCTTTGATGGAAAAGGCCTCGACGAGATCTTCGCCGCCGACAAACAGCGTCTGCCCCGCGCCGATCAGCGCCAGCTGCCCTCGGCTCGGAACGTTGAATACGGTTTTCTGCGTGGCCAGGTCCGTCGCAACCAGGTCGTCACCGTTGAGCATGAACGAGTGCCGCTCGTTGACGACGAGCGCGTTGCCTCGCCCGTAGCCGGCGACCATCTCCAGCTTTTCCGGATCGCTCGCCGCGATGCCACCTTTGCGCGAGTCCGTACCCGGTCCGTGGAAGATCTTCTTGTCGAGCGACACGACGACAAGCGATCCGCCGCCGCTCTTTTTGAGCTGACCGAGGTCCTTGCCGTCAACTCTTGAAAAGACCTGCGGAGCGACTCGCCCTTGAGGAAACAGCACAAGCTTCGACGACAGCGCCGGCGCACCTTCCAGCGTCTTGCCGCTGAGCTTCTTCACGAAACGCCCAGCGCCCTCGGGCCGGCCCGTGTTCACATCGACCGCGCAGAGGAATGACGGATTCCACGGAAGCAGACCGTATCCGAACCACGCCGTCTCACCGTCGATCAGCACTCCCGTGCGACACGGAGCGACCGGGATGAAGCGACCGTTGTTGAGAAACTTTTTCTCAGTCTGAGTCGCACCGTCCCCTCTCCCCCCTTTGGGGGAGAGGGTGCCCGCAGGGCGGGTGAGGGGGACCTGAGCCGTCGTCGGCGAGTCGTTCTTTTTTTCGGGGGTTTCCTTCCCCCCCTCATCCGGCCTTCGGCCACCTTCTCCCCCCGTGGGGGGAGAAGGGACGGATGTGGGACGGAACTTCCAGATCAGCTTGCCGGTGTCTTCGGTGAGGCAATACACAAAACCATCGTCGGATCCGAAGTAGACTTTTTCATGAGCGATCGTTGGAGCGATTCGGATCGGGCCATCTGTCGTGAATTCCCAGACGACCTCACCCGTCTTCGCATCGATGCTGTAAAGAGTGTCGTCGCTCGTTGAGCCGAAGAAGACTCGCCCGCCCGCCACGACGGGTTGAAAAACGAGGTCGTAGCTGCGCATCGACGGCAGATTTCGAATCTTCGCGTAGGCATCCCACTTCGCCGGCCCGTGCCACGCAGGTTCGGGCAGGAAGCCGGACTGCCAGGTCCACTCAATGCCCAGGTCCGTCGCGTCGATTGTCTCGCCACTGAAGCCGGAGCGGCGTGAATCGTGCTGCCAGGCCGGCCAGTCCTCAGCGCTGGCGAGGCTGCCCAGGGTCGCGAGGACTGCAGCGAATTTCAAGAAATGCAAACGAGTCTTCATCGGCAATCCCTTACCATTCACGATTTGTCAAATTCCAATGTCTGCAGAAACCGCGACGGAGACTTCCGGCTCGATCGAAACGTTCTTCAACGAAATGGACCTGGCAGAATGGATCAGGATGACGAAATCAGAAAATTCAAAATGATTCTGGTGGCCGGTGTGGCTTTCCTGTTCAGCGCCTACTTTTCGTGGCAGGAATTGAAGTTTGCCCTGTGGGGCGAGTCGGCCGAAGCACGAGTCACCAGAACATTCGAGACCGCCGAGAGGCGACGACCATTACTGGCCGTGGAATACACCTTCGAAGATCAGGACGGAAGAAGCTACAGCGAACGCGATGATTTGCCCACCAGCTTTTCCGCCCCTGGAGAAGTTGTCACGGTTCAGTTTCTGCCAGGCGTGGAAGGTTCATCCCGGATCGAAGGACATTCGAGCATGGCTTCGGTCTGGGTGTTTCTGGCGTGCCTGAGCTGGCTTGGCTATTCCGGTTTCAAGCTGTACCGCGAGGCCAGGGAAGCCGTCCACGGCGGCCCGCGCAGGCGGCAGTAGTCGTTGAATTGGACTCACCCGCAACGCGGCATCGTCGCACCCAAACGAAGACTCACACAAAGGCACGAAGACACAAAAGGTTCTATTCCGTTCTTTGCGTCTTCGTGCCTTTGTGTGAGACGTGAAAGCGCGCACGGCGAGCAGGCCTGACGACCGAAAAATCCAAGTTCACGTCCCACCAGTCAAGGACTGATCTTCGCGGGGGAGGGCGAGGCCAGTGCTGTGCACATCTTGACCGTAGGCGGATTTCTCCGAAATCCGCAGTGATGACGGGTCGCAATCACTCGGCGGGCGCAAGTCAAAATAGCCCTTGATCGCGCGAGCTCACGATTCCTCGCCATAAAACATGCGGATTTCGGAGAAATCCGCCTGCATTCATGGGCACAGCACTGGCCTCGCCCTCCCAATTACGAACGCTTCTATTCCTTCTTTGACCGGACAATCTCGACGGTGGCGATTGTGGCGCCATCGGTGAACCTCAGCGACGCGTTGATTTCGTCGAGGCTGTTAAAGAAGCGGTCGAAGCCGGATTTGCCGTCCTCGGTCACGTCCTGCCGGGCGTTTTGACGGTTGCCGAAGACGGTCGACGAAACCTGGTCACGAGCCTTGTCGTAAACGTACTCGCCGCCGCCGGGGCAGAAATACGTCACGCCGTACTTTGCGTCGGACAGCCGGTTCACCTCGCCGACCGGCACGTCGTACAGGCTGATGAGGTTGTAAATCGGCATGATGTTGCGGTGCGAGGCCAGGCGGGCCTTTTCGGCCCAGTACATTCGCACGTCGCCTTTCATCCGATTCATGGCTCGTAGATTGACGCGGACCATTGCGTGAGCCAGTCGCGTCTCTCCCTTCCTGGCGTCGGCTTCGGAAGCGTCGATGACCTCCTTCAGTGTCTCAGGCCGCGTCGCGGCGACGAGCCGGCCCTTCACGAGCGACATGTGCAGCCGAATTTTCAGCGCATAAAGCTGAAATGACAGGACCTGGATACGGCGCTTCCTGTAGTCCGGTACGCGGTACGAATCGACGCTGGACTTCAGCCCGAAGATGTCGCCACCTTTGAGAAAGATGCGCGACGCGACTTCGTCCAGCAGTCGTTCGGCCTTCTGCTCATCTTCAACATCGATCGTGAAATAGACCGGCAGGTTCGTCGCGGTCAACAGCGTCGCAATGAGTAGCTGTTGCGAAACCGGGATCGCCATCAATTGAGAAATCTGCTTCAGTCGGGACGGGTCGATTTCGAGGATCGTGTCATCGTCGCAGAAGTGGAGCGAAATCTGATCGCCGACCCACGACATGTCCGTCAGAGTCGGGTCGGCTTCGAGGGCCTCCTGGATCCCGGGAATCCCTCGCAGAAACCCCGCGACTTGAGCTCGGCCGGGCGACAGAAACAGCGACTTGACCGCCGACTTTGCGATGCCGTCCGTCGAGATTGGTTGCGGTTTCTCATCGAGCATCCCCTTCAGATCGCGGTCGAGCGAGCCGTTCTGCAACGGCAGAATGCACGTTTCAAATCGAACGGTATCGCCCGTCGAGATCCGTGCGGCCAGCGGTCCGAAGTACTGCTTGTACTCCTGCTGGTATCGCTGGCTGTAGCGGGTGTATTCCTGCTGTTCTCGCTGCGAAATCCGATCGACACGCAGCTCAACGATCGGCGTGAGGTACTTGATCCGGTTATAGAGTGAGCTGGTACACGTATCCCGTCCGGCATCAAACGCGAAGGCTCCACCGGTCGGGTCGACGATTTTCGACGAGTTCACAAATCGTCCTTCGATCAGGTCGTTCAGTGACGTCGGCGATCTGCCATGCTCAAGCCGGTAGAACATTGAGGCATTATTCAGCATCACCAGATTGTTAAAGCTGAGCAGCCGTCGCTTCTCGGCGATCTTGAATTCCGGGCTCAACAGATGCCGCAGAAACGCGTCCGACGCGTAGAGGTAGGCGTCGCCGGCGGCATTGCTCGGCGGAAGAATTGTTGAGACGTACCGGAAATCCGCAGCCGCATGCAGCGACGACGCGGCCTGGATGAGAGTGTCGATGATCCGCCGCACGACGACGTGACTGTTGGAGAAGACCGCGTAGCCATCGGTGGAAACCACGAACGAGCTGACTGTCCGGTCGTCACGGTACCGGGCCGCGACTCGATGGCCGCGGTAGTTGAACTCACGAATGTTGAGGCCCGGGTTCGCCTCTTGAGCGGCCGCCAGCCAGGTATCGGCCGCCTGCTGAAACTCTTTTTCTTTGGCGACTTTCAGAATGAGCGTCAGGTCGGTCCCCTCGGCGATAAAGAAGTCCGAGCCGGTGACAGCCAGCTCTGTCACGACGCCGGCTTTGAAGAGTTCGCTCAGTCCAGCGGAACTCACGGCCAGCTGCCGCTCGTACTTCTCCTTCAAATGAGCGTCCCGCGCGTTGATTGTGAACAGCCGCAGCAGATTCTCGCCCCACTCGGTCGACAGCTCCATCAGCGAATTCGCCGCCTCCATCGAATTCAGCTTGAGCATGTACTGGCTGGCCGGAATCAGTCTGGCAATGTCTGGCACAGCGGGCTCGGCCCCTTTGTCCTTGAGCAGCTTTTCATAGTCGTGCGACTGGATGTTCGGCGGCGAGAGCTGACTGATGTGTGCGTCAAGGTCCCCGATCTGCGGGCCGGAACTGAGCGTTTGCCGCTGGAGCGACTGCTGCACAGAGAGCCCGCCGCTGAAGATGTGATAAAGATCGACTTCGTTTTCCGTCGTCCCGCGCGAGGGTCGAAGAAACGCGGGCGGTTTGACTCCGTACCGGTCCTGGGACTGCAGCAGCACGTACTCGAAGAAGGACTCGTCCGGGTAGTAGGTCAGCAGGTTGGCAAAGTGATCGTTCTGCCGTCGGGCCCAGTCCTGATAAATCTTCAGGATGCCGGTTTCTGCTTTCGGAATGTCGATCTCGATGTCTGCGTGCCGCTCGTCCACCTTCCGTGAGCCGTCGAGGTTTTCCGAAACGATCTCGTACGACAGCCGTACCTTCGCTTTGCCGTCTCCGTCTTTGCCCGTGCCGCCCGCATCAGTTGATCTGAGGCGTCCGTAAAACTCGGCGTGCTTCTGCTGGAATCGCGTTTCCCGAGGGTAGATGAGATACGCCCCGTCGCTGAGAGACGACAGCCGCAGGTAGTTGCTCTTCTCAAACTCCTCGGCAAGAAATGGCTGCTCCAGTTTCAGAGCAAACACCATCGCATCGCCGTCTTTGTCGCGATACGTCTCCACCTTGAGGTTAAACGGCAGCGGAGCCTGCGGCTTTTCGTCCTGCCCGAGCACCTCGCAAACACCTGTGTGCGAAACGGCCAGAGCAAAAAGCAAGAGGTGTTGGACGGCTCGCATGACGCTTCCCCTTTGAGACGGAATTAACTGGCCGGATTGCCTGCGCATCACGGAGTCGAAAACAGTGGCGTCGAAAACTCTGGCGCTCACGAGCCCGCGGCGAAAGTTTGCTCACGGCGCAACTCAGAATTCCCAGAAAATGAGAAGTTCCTGTGAGATGACGCGAGACAAGACTCATCGTCCACAGAGCGGCTGCGCATCGACCACATGATCGTCGAAGCTCATTTCCGGCGGTACCCGAGCGATCCGGCGAGAGTTTCAGCAGATGAACGAGTCATAGAGCAAATAGACGCCTCGCAGCTTTTTGATCGTAGACACTCAATCACTCAGCTGGCGGCAAAGGCCGATGATGGCCCAGTTCCGGATCAAACTCGTTTTCAGCTGGAGCGTTTTCGCCTGTTTGCCGGCTGAGCCGCCGGCAAGTCCCCGCTTTCTGTCGGATTGCCTCCGGCGGGGCGGCTTCCGGTTTGTTCGAGTCGGCTGAGGAGGCCCGTCACGAAACTCTCGGAGTAGCCGGCAAGGAAGCACCACACGAAGAGCTTGCCGAGGTCCTCGGTTGTCGCAGGTCGCATGCGGAAAAAGTCCGCCCAGGTCACGCCTTTACCGGACTCGTTTCGCAGGCCATTCGCGGGCTCGTCGATTGAATCGAGAGTCGCTTCCTGGTTTGACACCAGTTCTGTCTCTTCCGGCGTGTCCTCTTTGGCGGGCGACGCGGGTTCTGTTTCACCCGTCGCTTCCTTGTCGGTCGCGAGTGGGGCCGGTGATTCCGTCTCAGGATTCGCATCCGTTTCCGGCTTTATCTCTGTTTCCGGCTTCGTCTCTGCGCCGGTCACTGGAGCGGTTTCTGTTTCAACTACTTCTCCCGGCGTTTCTTCACCGCCGGGCGATTCATCATCGTCGTCGTCGTCTTTGTCTTCATCTTTTAGACGCTCTTCCGCCGGCGGTTGCTCAAGCAGAACGAACACAGGAAACACATTGCTGGACAGTAACCCGCCGCTGGAATCTCCCGCGACAAGGTTCGACATGAACATCCCGTACGTGACCGCAGCCATGACGCACCCGTACAGAACCGGCATCGCAATCGCGATTTGGTCGCCGGCGAGGAATTTCAGTTCCTCGTCCGACTTCTTCGAGATGTTTCGCTGCAAAGCGATGCTCGCCCCGAGCCCGCCCAGCAGAAACGCGTGCCAGAAGAATCCGAAGTCGCGCGACATCATGACAAATAGAAGCGCGGTTCCGCCGGCGATGATGCCGACCTGGATGAGGCAGATGCGTCGGAGGATTGTATTGCGAGGGCTTGTCTGTTCGTCGTCGTTCATCGGTCAATCCAGAATGAGTGAGGCTGCATCTCTCTTCGAGTTTAACGACAATCGCTCGAAATCTTCCGAATCCCCGCGTCTCAAAACGCGTTCCGCGCGACGTCGGGCCGGTTTGTCTGTTACGACAACAACTCGGCTTCCTGGCGGCCTGTTGTCTGTGGCGGTTTCAGTCAGCTCGATCGGAAACCTTTCGCTGGATCCGGACCCCATCCATCGCGGTGTACATGACGAGGAGGGCTCCGTCCGCGGCACAGAAATCGAACAGCTCAGAGATCACGTGCTCCTCACCCGGCCACGGGTAAGCAAAGAAAATATCAAACTCCTCAGGGGCGATGCCAAGTTCCTCGTACGAATTGTCCGCCTCACCGTCGATCCAGTGCGCGTCGTGTTCAAAGTTCTCGTCGACTCGCGACTGACCTCCGTGCGGAACAAAGCTGCCCGTGATGAATTCCACATCGAGCTCAAACTCGTCGGCCAGTTCGCGTGAGGCTTCGACCAGGTGGTCCTGAATCTCGATGCCACACGCATCGAATTCCATGAGAGCTGCCAGGCACGCAACCACTCCCACTCCGCTGCCCCACTCGCAGAAAACGTGGCCGGGAGCGAGGCTTGAATCGACAATGACACACAGGGCGTCGTACACCGCGTGAAAATCGCTCGGCACAAAGCTGGCCTGGCGGACACGGACATGCTGCAGAACTTCATCGACGCGTGAGTTGGCCTCGTCGAGGAATTCCGCAATGTGTGGCGGCGGGTCCTGGTGCGGGAAAGAGACTTCAAGTTCAACGACGGCCACGTAGGTCACTCCGGGTGAGTTCTGGATGCGGCGGAGTATCCGGTTCGAGTGGCCGGCTTTCCAGTCTCGATTGCGTGCTCTCAGGACACCACTGGTGGTGGCCTCTGCAGAAAACCCAATCGCTCCACCGAGTCATCGCCCGCCGGCCGGCAGATTATCGAGAAAAAACTTTGTCATCAGTCCTCGCAGATGCCGCGTCGTATTCTTCCCCTCGCGAATCGAGTGCGTCCGGTTCGGATAGGCGAACATCGAAAACGGTTTGTTGTGCCGGATGAGCTCGTTGATCAGCAACTCCGTCGTCTGGTAATGGCAGTTGTCATCGCCCGTTCCGTGAATGACGAGCAGGTTGCCCTTCAACCCCGATGCGAAATTCATCGCTGAACCCTGGCGGTAACCCTCGACGTTGTCTCGCGGCAGGCCCATGTAGCGCTCCTGGTAAATCGTGTCGTAGTAGCGCTGATTCGGGACGGGAGCGATCGAGATGCCCGTGTGGTAGAGCTCCGGAAACTTGAACATCGCATGCAGAGTCGACGAGCCGCCACCGCTCCAGCCCCAGATGCCGACTCGGTTGGAATCCAGATACGTTCGCGATTTGAGCACAGCTCGCGCAGCGGCCGCCTGGTCCTGCGGGTGGAGATCTCCGACCTTGCGGTAGACACTTTTCCGCCACTCGCGACCACGCGGAGCCGGCGTGCCTCGATTATCAAAGCTCATCACGACGTAGCCCTTTTGAGCCATCATCTGATGCCACAGGTAGCTGGTGCCGCCCCAGCGATCGAGGACCGTCTGACCGGCCGGCTCGCCATAAACGTAAATCAGCAGCGGGTATTTTTTCGTCTTGTCGAAGCCCGGCGGCTTGATGCACCACGCGTCGAGGTCGATGCCGTCGCCGATGTTGACGCGGAACAATTCAACCGGCTCGCGAGCCACTTTTTCCAGCGTCGCCTTCAGCTTTTCGTTCGTGGCGAGCGACTTGACCGACCTGTGCGATGGCAGCTCCACAATGTCAGTCATCGTCGGCACGTCAAACGACGAATAAGAGTGCACCGCATACCGGCCGCCTGGCGAGATCGAGTACCCATGAGTCCCCGGCTGGTCCTCAGGAGTCACGCGTTTCAGACCCGTTCCGTCGAATCCGACCACGTACAGGTATCGCTGAGTCGGGTTGTCCGGAGACGCGATGAAGTAAACCAGACGGGCCTTTTCATCGACTTCAAGAAGCTCGACAGCGTCGAACTTCACATCCGTGATCAGCGATGACTTCCCACCGTCACGCGAGGCCAGATAGATATGACGCCAGCCGTCGTGCTCGCTGACCCACGTGAATTTTGAATGATCCTCAACCCAGTGCATTTCGTCGTGAACGTCGACCCACGCGTCGTCGACCGAAGTGAGAATGGTTCGGATCCGGTCGCTGGCGACGTCTGCCAGCATGACGGAGTTTCGATTCTGAAGCCGGTTGAGCTGCTGCAGAACGATCTCGTTTGAGTTGCCGGCCCAGTCCATTCTTGCGATGTAGTGGTCCCGCGAGTCGCCCGGAACGGCCAGAAACTTTGTGTCTCGCGTGCGAAGATCGACTACGCCCAGTCGGCAGGCGGGATTCGTCTCGCCGGTTTTCGGATACGCAAACCACTGCACCTCGGGATAAAACCCCGCCGCGTTATTCACCAGCGGAAATCGTCGCACGCCTTCCGTGTTGAGCTGCCAGAACGCGATCGCGTTTCCATCGGGGCTCCAGCGAAATCCGTCACGCAGACTGAGCTCCTCTTCGTAAACCCAGTCGAATGTCCCATTGATGATGTCGTCCGTCGGTGTTTCGGTGAGCTTCGTGATTTCGCCGCTCGAAATATCCTCAACGTAAATGTTGCGGTGCCTCACGTAGGCAACGCGGTCGGCACTCGGAGAAAACTTTGCAAACATCATCGTCGATGCAGGACCGTCGCCACCGAGCTTCCGCAGGTCGTTCGACGATCGGTCGAGCACCCAGTAATTGCCACGGGTATTTCGCCGCCAGACACGCTTCGAATTTGTGAAGATGAGCACCCGCGAGTGGTCTTTCGAAAACTCGTACCCCTCAATGGTGATCGGCCCGGTCTCAAGATCCGGCGTCAGTTGCGCAGCACTCACGAGGATCGATTTCTCCGCCGAATCCGGCGAGTGACGGACAATGTCTTTCGCCGTTGTCTTGCCGGAATTCTCCAGCGTCGTGTACCCCGACCCGTCGGGCAGCCAGGTCGCCGAGGCGGACTGCGAAGTGAAATCGCTGCTGTTAAAGATTCGGTCGACCGTCAGCAGTGACGGGTCCGGTTTCTTTGCGGCCTCGCCTTTTTTCTTCTCACCATCCTGCGCCGTGGCGAACGAGACGAGAGAAACACTGCAAAGACAAATCGCAATCGCGAAGCGGGAAGCGGGCATGGCGGGACCGTTCTGAAGTAATTTGAATTTCGATCCCAGTTTAGCGGCCGACGGGGCAAGTCGGAAAACGACGAGGCCGTCGCGCAAGACTTTTGCGAATCGCACGTCCCGTTTGGCAGGAAAAGCCGCCGCTCGACTCACTGGTGTCGAAGAAGCGACCTGCTACCGTTCCCCGGCGGCCCGTCAAATCACTCTGACGAGTCACCCGAAACGTGAGTTTTGAAGTTACGCATTTTTTGCCCCTCTCCCGATGGCAGCGGAGTCATGCTGAATGTCGCCTTTCGCTCTGCGAAAGTAGCGCTGCTTTCGCGGAGCGAAAGGCGACATTCAGCACAACTCCGGGGAGTGGCTGACTCTCACAATCGACTCTCATCGGACCAACTCAAGGAATATCGGACTTATGGCTCAGGAAATCTGTCGCTGGGGAATTCTAGGAACGGCGTTCATCGCGAAGAAAAACTGGAAGTCCATCTGGAATTGCGACAATGCCACTCTCGTCGCCGTCGCCAGTCGCAGCGAACAACGCGCGGCGGAGTACATTTCCGAAAACCAGGCTCAGGCGCCGTTTGATCCGGCTCCGGAGGCGGTCGGCAGTTACGAAGCACTGCTCGCCCGAGATGACATCGACGCGGTTTACATCCCGCTGCCGACTGGAATCCGCAAGGAGTGGGTCATCAAAGCGGCCGAGGCGGGCAAGCATGTGATGGGCGAAAAACCGTGCGGCGACACGCTGGCCGACGTCCAGGAAATCCTCACGGCGTGCGAGGCGAACAACGTGCAGTACATGGACGGCGTCATGTTCATGCACAGTGACCGTCTGCCGGCCATTCGCAAAACGATCGACACGGGCTCGATCGGCGATCTGCGACGCATCACGACGCAGTTCAGCTTTTTCGCTCCGGACGATTTCAAAGAGGGCAACATCCGAGTCAGCAGCAGCCTGGAATCGATGGGCTGCCTGGGCGACCTCGGCTGGTACAACATCCGCTTCACGCTGTTCGCCATGCAGTACGCTTTGCCCGAGCGAGTCACCGGGCGACTGCTCACCGAGTTCGGGCGCGGGGACAGTCCGAATCCAGTCCCGGTGGAATTCTCGGGCGAGATGTTCTGGCCGAACGGAGTCTCGGCGAGCTTCTACTGCTCGTTCGTAACCGAGCATCAACAGTGGGCTCACGTGAGCGGCACGAAGGGCTACGTTCGAGTCGACGACTTTGTCCTGCCGTACCGGGGCAGCGACAGTGGCTTCGACGTCGCAAGCCACTCGTTCGAGATTCAGGGCTGCGATTTCGATATGCGGAACGGAAGCCGGCATGTGCCCGTGCCCGAGTTCAGCAACGGCCGACCGGGAGCTCAGGAGACGAAGCTGTTCCGCAATTTTTCGGACCTGGTAATTTCCGGAACCCGCGACCCGTTCTGGCCAGAGGTGTCATTGAAGACCCAGCAGGTCCTCAACGCGTGCCTGGAGTCAGCCCGAAACAATTCGCAACCAGTCGAGCTGTAACGTCGAAGGGTTGGAAACGCGTCCGAAACAACTTTCCGGTTTCGTCCCCTCTCCCCTCGGGGGAGAAGGGACATGCGTCGGGAAGTTATTTCGGACGCGTTCATTATTGCGAGGCGAGCGACTTCAATCGATCGCCAATCAGCGCGATCGACACACACGTTCCGACAATCGCAAAGAAGATCGGAACGATGAGGATCTCCTCGCCCCCTCGCGACTGCGACGCGCAGGCCACAAACAGAACGTTGCCCATCACGACAACGGCGACGCCCAGCGGCAAGGCTCCCCATTTGACGATCAATGACAGCAGCACGACGACGTGCACGCCGAAAATGTACTGAGCGATAAACCACCAGAATCCCACCTCGTCGAGGGCTTCCTCAAAAAAGTCGTCAACAAATCCTGGAGCAATGATCGCTCCGAAGAAGAAGATGATGATCCCGGGAAGAAACGTCGGCAGCGTGCCGATGATTTTGTCCGTGGCGATTTTCGTGACGGAGACCGGCAGCAGGTACAGATTCGACCAGGTCTGCCAGCGGATTTCCTCGCGGAACAACCGCGAGGCGTAGATTGGGATTTCGACTCCCAGTGCCATCAGCATCGAGAACATGCACATGGCGCCGACATTGTCGGACACCTGCCCGTTTCCCCAGTGCCGTGACGTGATCATTCCCATTCCGGTCAGAAGCAGGACGTAGCAACCGAATTTGATCATCACTGCTGTCAGGCCACCGGTCGTAAAATGAAAATCTTTCCAGGCGAGAGCATTCGCCCAGGCGCGGTTGCGATTGGGATTCGCGTGAGTCCTGGCAACTCGCCGCCTGAAAAGTGCCGTCAGTCCACGTGAGGGAGCGATGGGAGTTTCATTCCGGGTACACGCATCAAACAGCAGCCATGACACACCAAACAAGGCCGCTCCAGCAACCAGATTGGAAGCGACCTGCCACGTGAAACAACCACCTGAGTAGCCAGTCGAAAGAATTTCCTCGATGGATCGAAACGGAGTGGCCTCACGAATGCAGTCGCACAGCCAGACCGTGGAATTCGTCAACCAGACGGAGGAAAGGCCGCGACGAAGCAGTTCCCTCGCCATCGGGTCGACAAATTCCGGCGCGACATAGATCACCGCGAGACTTGCTGTGGTCAGCGAGGCCGACACATTGGAGCGGCGGCAAACCGTCGAGAAGAACGCTCCCAGTCCGGCCAGCAGAACGGAGAACGACAGCAGCGACAAATACGCCGCCAGGATTTGATTGGTCAGCACTCCGCCCAGCGTGATGGCGAGAAACGTAAACGGCAGCTGCACGGACAGCAGCATGATGGCGGCGATCAGACGCGGCGACGTCTTGCCCAGCAGAATTCCAATCGGACTGATTCCGGCCATTTTCAACAGGCCCAGCGTCATCTCTTCTTTCTCTTCGGTGATGACCGTCGAGAAGAGACTCATCGCCGCCAGGTTCAGCAGTCCGAAATTCAGATAGCAGATGCCGGTGAAAAACTCCTTTCCGGGAGCCTGGTGCCAGGAAATGTCGTCGTGAATCTGGACCAGCATGAACAGGATGATCCCGGCAAACAGAAGCCGTACCAGGTGCGTCCTCATCAGCCGCACATCGACGCGCAGCGATCGTTCCACCAGGGCGAAAGTGCCGCGACCGATCATTCCCGGACCCCTTTTTCGGTGAGGTCCATGAAGGCCTGGTTGAGGTGCTTCTGCGACTTCGTAAAGCCTCTCACCGAAATGCCCAGATTCATGGCGAGATTCAGCACACCGTTTGTGTCGAGGAAGGCAGGGTCGAAGGCGATGTGAACATCCTGCGAGCCTTCGATCGGATCGACTCCCATGATGCCGGGGGAATTGCTGATTGTTTCGACGAGCCCGTTCAGCGGCTCTGCGGGAGTGAGTCGCCAGCGCGGGTACTCGTCCTCGCCGTCGAGCAGGCCGCCCATCGTCCCGTTGTACTTGACCCGGCCGCGGTCAATGATCGTGACGCTGTCACACAGCTCGGCCAGCTCGCTGAGAATGTGCGAGCTGATGATGATCGTTTTGCCCATGCTGCGCAGAGCTCGAAGAATTTCCATCAGCTCGATCCGGGCACGCGGATCGAGCCCCGAAGCCGGTTCATCGAGCAGCAGCAGATCCGGATCGTTGACGAGGACTCGTGCGAGGCCGACCCGCTGCTGCATGCCTCGCGACAGACCGTTGATCAGATCCTGCCGACGACCGCTCATGTCGGTCAGTTCGAGGACGTCGTTGATGACTCGCGTCCGGGTCGCAAGCGGAAGACCGTACGCGGCTCCAAAGAAGTCGAGATACTCAAAGACGGTCATCTGCCGGTACATGCTGAAGTGGTCCGGCATGAACCCAAGCCGCTTGCGGACCTCGCGGTACTGACTGGCCACGTTGAGGCCGAAGACGCGGACGCTGCCGATCTGCGGCTGCAGCAGCGTGCAGATCAGTTTGAGAACCGTCGTTTTACCAGCACCGTTCGGACCGACGAAGCCGTGCAGCGATTCCTTCGGCACGCGGAACGAGACATCGACCAGCGCTTTGTGCTGCTTGAAAGCGTGCGCGACGTGGCGCAGTTCCACGACGCTTTCGAAGGACGGTTCCGCCTCGAAAGCCTCTGCGGCGGAAGTCAGCGCTGTTTCCGGTGCGGGATCGGCCGGCTCGACAGATTCGTCAAATTCACTCATGAGTTATCTTCAATCAGGGCGAAATCATTCGCCGCCGAGGTTCAGTTCCAGGCCCGGATCGTTCGGCTTGTCCGTTTTTGCCGGCGGAGTGACGGGCAGGTCGAAGCTGTAAAGCACTCGACCCTGCTGGACTCCCATCGTTTCTTCCGGCTGCTTCCCGTTGCGACAGGCGAGTTCATCCGGCAGGTCGGCATAAACGCAAAGCCGCACGACGTCGCGCGGTAATCGAAAACCGTCACGATCGACAAAGCGGCGAATGCCGATGTCGCGTGCAATCAGAATTGGCTGCTGTCGCTGAAAAAAACTCTCCGCCGATTCTTCCTGCCGGAAGTGATTGCTGCCGTGCTGTTGCAGATCGAAAAACTGACTGGGAGTCACCGGTCGAGCCATGGTCAGTTCGGTTTTGCCTCGAAGCTGGCTGGGGGCAATGCTGCAGATTTGCCCTTCGGCGATCAGCCAGGCCGCGTGAACTTTGGTCGGAAACTCTCCTTCGGTCTGCACGGTGACTCGCTGAAACCTGCCGTCGTTCGACCACGCCGCGTCGAGCACTTTGAATTGCGGACCCGGCATTTCCACGACGGCGCGATGAGCTATCGTCCGACTGGTAAACGGTGGGATGTCGACAACGAATCGTCCGTCTCGCCCGTTGTTGACAAAGCCGTCGACCCGTTCACCGCTCTTGACGAGCCCCGAATAGTTTCGAACTTCTCCCTGATGCATGACGGTGTAAACGTCGCCGTCTGTAACGAACACGCCGCTCCACTGTTCGACATCCCATCGGCCATCCGGCAGCGGTTTCGCGATGGCGAGTGCCTGCGTCGATGTTCGCTCACCGTAACCGCGGGAACCGACTGCCGAATAAAACCAGCTCCAGGCTCCGACAAGAACCACCAGCGCCAGAAGATTCAGACGGTAATCCAGCCTCTTCGCCAGCCACGGGCCTCCCGGAAAAATCAACAGCAAGTACGAAATGGCCAGCAGATAAATCAAGGGCCAGTTGTGTTGAACCTGAGCCTGGACGAAGTCGCGCAGCGACTGCGGAATCAAGGTGTCGCTGTCCCACTCGGAATAGGTCCCGAGGAAGCTGTTTCCGGAGAGCTGCGCCGTGAACTCGCGAGATGTCGGGTCGACCGTGCTCGTATCGCTGATGTTCTGCAGATCCGTGATCGGCACGACGACCGGCGCGGTGGGGTAGATTTTGCTGTAGACGTAAGTGCGATCGTCTCTCAGCTGGGCTCGTTCCATTTCGTGCCAGTAGATTCGCCCGCTGCCCAGTCGAGTCAGCTGAGCCGCCGAGTTGAGTTCGTCGACGGGCAGTTTCGGAAACTTCCCGTCATTCCCGTGAAAAACGTGCAGGACTCCGCCGCGGAACAACCAGTCGCGAAAAACGCTGCGTCGAGCCGCTTCCCAGCGCGGGGTGTGGTCGAGGGCAGCACAGAGCAAAGTGTCCGTTCCGATGACGCTGTTTGGAAACCTGTCTTCTCGAAACCCGCGCAGGCCGCTGGCCAGACCAGACGTCGAAAGCGGGTCATTCAGCATCACTCGCGAGCCAATTCCCAGCCGGGCCATCTCAACCGTGTAGGTATCTTTCAACGTGTCTCCCCACCGCAATTCCCACTCGTCGGAATGGTCGAAGACGTAGGGCGTAAACTGGACGACTCGTTTCTGAAACGGGGGAAGATAAATTCGCTGGACAAGCTCAACGCCTGTCGGTGACGTGCCGAACAATCGTCGCAGCCGGATCGGCCCGTCAAACGGCTTGCCGGTTTTGTTCTGAATCTCGAATGTCAAGAGGTTGAACTTGCGAGGAACGGCGCGGTCATCGAATCCCCACTCGGAGAATTCCACACCGAGTCCGACCTGGGCCAGCGCGGGCGTTGCGGAAAGCAGCTCACCGATCAGCAGCGAACCGACCAGCGCGACGGCACGAAGGCCGAGTAACCAGCGCGGCCGACTGGCTCGTTTCGGTACAACGGTCGCCGATCGGTCTGTGTCGCTGGCGCGGATCATTCTGGTCCTGTCTGATGCCATTGCCGCTCAAATTCCGTCGCGAGGCAACTCGCACGACAGACAGTTTACGATGACCAGCCCGTTGACTTCTGTCGAGCCCGGTCGAAAGTGTGGCTCGCCACTCCGTGTCGAAAATCCAGGATGCTCACACCACGGAGTGTCGTGCCACACTTGAGCCGGATCGGAAAAACCTTCAGCCCTCATCGTAACCGGTCATCGGTCGGATCCAGATGTTGCGGAATCGGGTCGGATTGTTGTGGTCCTGCAGTTGCAGCGGTGCCAGCGGCGCGTGCTTCTGGTAGACCGGCGGGTCCTTGTGAGCCACGTGGCCGAGAATCTGCTGACGATGGTGCAACAGCACGCCGTTGTGAATCACCGTGACGAAGGCCGGCTTCTTGAGCTCCTCGCCTTCCCATTTCGGGGCTTCGAAAATGATGTCATAAGTCTGCCATTGGCCGGGCCCGCGCGAGGCATTGACGAGGGGCGGGAACTGCCCATAGATCGCTCCGGCCTGGCCATCCGAGTACGTGCGATTGTTAAACGAGTCGAGCACCTGAATTTCGTACGCACCCATGATCATCACGCCGCTGTTGCCTCGCCCCTGACTCTTGCCTTTCGGTTCGGCCGGAGTTGCGAATTCGAGGTGCAGCTGGCAGCTTCCGAAGGCTTCCTTCGTCGAGACCGTTCCCGTTCCGTTGATTTCCATGTAGCCGTTCTCGACTTTCCACTTCGCCTCGCCACCGCCTCCGGTCCATTTCGAAAGGTCTGTCCCATCGAACAGAACCGTCGCGTCTGAGGGAGCCGAACCGGGCTTGTCCTGCGTGCTCGCCGTACCGGGTGCAACAACACTCGGTTCCGGGCGGGACTTATCGTGGACCCGCCACTTCTGTCCTGGGATCAGCTCGTTGTCGTCATAGCCTTCCGGAGGCAGCCCGGTTTTCGAGCGACCCGGCAGCAGCTTCGGAGCTTCGGCACTCGCCGCCGCATCGGCTGTGCCTTCCGTTTTCTTTTCGTCATCGGCCTGAAGCGACAGAGTGACCGTCACCAAAGCAACCACAGCCAGCAGCCAGAGGCGTGTTGAGCTCATCGAGGATTCCTTGAATTGAAGAGCGTTCATTTCGGAGTGACAGCCTGAGATGCTACTTCGAGCTGCCATCCGGGAAAACCAGGCCGGCACCGCCGAAAAACGCCGCAGGCGTCTTCAGCTGAAGTTCCCTCGCACTTTTGTCAGACTCACCGTGGATTTCTGACAGACACCGGAGTTGTTCATGCGATTTTTACTGATTGCTTTTGCACTTGCCGTCGTTTTCGCCCCGGAAACTTCCCGGGCGCAATCGCGCCTGGATGCGGAATTGAAAGCGGAGTCTTCCGCATCGCTCGCCAAAGCGGCAAAGGATCTTGGCGATGCAAAACGCGGGGCCGTCCTTTTCTACCAGCCGTACATGGCCTGCCGCCGATGTCACGCGATCAGCGGACCGTCGCCGCTCGGGCCGAATCTGGCAGAGCTGGGTGAAAAGAAATCCGACGAGCACATCATTGAGTCCGTGCTGAATCCGTCGGCGAAGATCGAAGAGAAATTCCAGGCAACTGCCATCCTGACGAAAGATGGCGCCGTCTTCACAGGATTGTTGAGGAACGACGAACCTGCGGGAGTGACGATTCAGGACGCACGACCGGACGGAAAAGTGACCGTCGTTCCACGTGGCGATATTGAGGAACAGACGAAGCTGACGGTCTCGATCATGCCCGACGGGCAGGTCAATCAGCTCGCCAGCCGGCAGCAGTTTTACGACCTGGTCCGCTACCTCATCGAGATTCGCGACGGCGGACCGATCCGCGCGAAGGAACTCGAACCGGCACCGGCTTTGTATCAGCTGAGACTTCCCGAATACGAAAGTCACGTTGACCATAAAGGCCTGCTGGGCGACCTCGACCAGAACTCGTTCCAGCGCGGCGAGGCGATTTACAACCGGCTGTGTATTAACTGTCACGGCGATCACGACCGGCCGGGCTCGCTGCCGACGTCGCTGCGGTTCGCCTCGGGAAAATTCCGCAACGGCTCCGACCCGTACACGATGTACCAGACGCTGACCCGCGGCTTCGGCATGATGGTCGCCCAGTCGTGGATGGTGCCGTCGCAGAAGTACGACGTCATTCACTACATCCGCGAGGCGTACCTCAAGCAGCACAACTCCTCGCAATACTTCCCGGTGAATGGCGAGTACCTGGACGCTCTGCCGAAGGGTGACACCAAAGGCCCGGCTCCTCGGCGGATGGACCTGTGGGCGACGATGGACTACGGCCCGAGCCTCATCAACACGTATGAGGTCGGCCAGGACGGATCGAACTTCGCCTACAAGGGCATTGCCGTGCGGCTCGACAAAGGCCCCGGCGGAGTCGCTCGTGGCAACGCCTGGATGGTTTTTGACCATGACACGATGCGAGTCTCCGCCGCCTGGACTGGCAAAGAATTCATCGACTGGAACGGAATTCATTTTAACGGGCGACACAACATCCACCCGCGAGTCGTCGGCGACATCCGCCTGACGAATCCGACTGGTCCCGGCTGGGGCCACCCCTATCCCGTCCCTTCTCCCCCTCAAGGGGGAGAAGGGACGGATCTTTTCGCCGACACGGCCCGCGTCGTCGGCCGGGATAAACGCATCTACGGGCCGCTGCCGAGAAAGTGGACTCACTACAAGGGCCTTTACCACTACGAAGATAAAACGATCCTCTCGTACTCGGTCGGCGAAACGTCAGTCCTCGAAATGCCCGGTCTGCAGACGATCGCGAGTGCTGCCGAAGGCGGCGGAAAGACATCGACCACTGCCCAACCGGTCTTCAAAAGGACTCTCAACATCGGCCCGAGGTCGCAGGAACTCGTCCTTCAGGTCGCGCGCGACGACATCGCCGACGCTCAACTGCGAGCGCTGAAAAGCACGACCGCAAGAGTCGCTGTCTACGGAGCCAGCCTCGACCAGAAGACGCCTGCCTCAGTTCCAGCAAAAGAGCCAGCGAATGAAAAACTGAAATTCGCCGGAGCAACCAGCGTCGAGGTCGCCGATGCCTCCGCCTTTGACATGACCACAAAAGACTTCACGATTGCCGCGCGAGTCCGCACGAAGAGCGGCGGCACAATCTTCTGCCGCACGGCGAAAGGACCCGAATGGGTGCCTGACGGCAAGTCGCTGTTCATCCGCGGCGGCCGACTCACCTATGACATCGGCTGGGTCGGTGCGTTGACGTCGGACCGCAGTGTCAACGACGGCAAGTGGCATGACGTCGCCATCACCTGGGACGCAAAGTCGAAGCAGGCCACAATGTTCATCGACGGCAAGCCGGCCGGAGCGAAAGTGATCGGCCCGAAAGGCAGTTCGCCGAAGCACGTTGTGAGGCTCGGCTTCAGTGCTCCGAATTTCCCCAGCGAGACGTACCTCAAAGGCGATCTCGAAACGGTCAGTTTCTTCCAGCGAGCCCTGAACGCCGATGAAATCGCGAAAGCGGGAGAGCTGTCGGACAAGTCGCTCATCGCCCGCTGGAAGCCGAGTGCCGCCACAACGGTCGCTGTGAAAGACGTCACGAAAGGTGAGCACCACGGAACCGTCTTCCAGGGAGCACCGCCCGCCGGTGAGTCCAGCTCGGCGTCGGAGGCTCTCCTCGCTGGAGTCACACCTCCAATCGGCGAGCTTGTCATCCAGGACGGAGCCTTGCGGCTGGTCATTCCGCCTGGCAAAGAAACTCTCAAAGCGACTCTGTGGTGGACGCGGGCCGAAGCGGAGCGGGCATCCGAGATCGCCGCGTCGCTGGAAATTGAAAACGCTGGCCACGACCTGTCGGAACTCACCAACGGCGGCAAGCCGCGCTGGCCCGAGCGGCTGACAACTGTCGTCGGCATGGGCGACGAAGAGGGACCGTACGCAGTCGACGTTCTGACCCGCCCGGCAACGAATCCGTGGCTGGCTCAGGTGCGACTCACTGGCTTCGACTTTTATCCGGACGGGGATCGCCTGGCGATCTGCTCGTGGGATGGCGACGTCTGGCTGGTCTCCGGCTTAAAGCAAATGCAGGCAACGGTCTCGCGCGACGCGGCTGACGCCCCGAAGCTCACCTGGCAGCGAATCGCCAGCGGCCTGTTCCAGCCACTTGGCCTGAAAATCATTGACGACAAGGTCTACCTGACGTGCCGCGATCAGATCTGCATTCTCCACGACCTCAACGGCGACGCCGAAACGGACTTTTACGAAAACTTCAACAATGACGCTCAGGTCACCGACCATTTTCATGAGTTTGCAATGGGCCTGCAGACCGATGAGAAGGGCAATCTCTATTATGCGAAGTCGGCCAGGCACGCTCTGACGGCGCTGGTGCCTCACCACGGAACGCTGCTGCGAGTCAGCAAAGACGGCTCAAAAACGGACATTATCGCAACCGGCTTTCGCGCGGCGAACGGCGTGTGCCTCAACCCGGACGGCACGTTCATCGTCACCGACCAGGAAGGCCACTGGAATCCGAAGAACCGCATCAACTACGTGAAGGAAGGTGGCTTCTACGGCAACATGTTCGGCTACCACGACGTCACCGATTCGTCCGACGCGGCGATGGAGCAACCGCTTTGCTGGATCACCAACAGCTTCGATCGTTCGCCCGCCGAACTGCTCTGGTGCCAGGACGATCGCTGGGGTCCGCTGAGTGGATCGCTGCTCAATCTCTCGTACGGCTACGGAAAAGTTTTCGTCGTGCCGCACGAAAAGATCGGCGGCCAGGCTCAGGGCGGCATGTGTGAGCTGCCGATTCCGCAGGCACCGACCGGCCTCATCCGAGGTCGCTTCAACCCGGCTGACGGTCAGCTCTACGCGTGTGGCATGTTCGCCTGGGCAGGCAGTCAGAGTCAGCCCGGCGGCTTCTACCGGATTCGCTACACCGGCAAACCGGTTCACCTGCCGGTCGGACTCGAGGCAAAGAAAGAAGGAATGCAGGTTCGATTCAGCGGTGCCCTCGACGTGGAGTCAGCAGGCGACGTGAAAAACTGGCGTGTCAAAGTGTGGTCGCTCAAGCGAACCGCCAATTACGGCTCAAAGCACTACGACGAAAAGCCGCTGGAGATTTCCTCTGTCGAGGTCGACTCCGACGGGCAGACCGTGTTCCTCAACATGCCGAAGATTTCTCCCACCTGGTGCATGGAGATTCGATACTCAATCCGCTCGAAAGACGGTAAGACAATTGACGGTGTCATAAACAACACCGTGCATCAGCTTGGCAATTAGGGAACCAACGGATCGCACGAATACTGCGAATGATTAAACAATGTGTTCGAAACAGGTCTCTGATTGCATGAGCACGTTTTGAAACACAGAGGCACTGAAATTCTGTGATCGAGTCGAACTCCGTGACCTCTGTGTTTCAATTTCGTCGCTACCAGTCTCACATGAATTCGTCTGCTTCGTGCCATTCGTTGGCCCGGAAATAAATCGAAAGGTCCTTCGTGACATCTGTCCTGAAACTTCACGCCGATGACAACATCGCGATCTGCAAACTGGCCATTGCCGAGGGATCGGAATTTGGCCTCAACGGACACGCCATCAAGGCGCTCGACTCGGTCCCGTTCGGTCACAAGATCGCGACGGTGCCGATTGCGAAGGGTGAGCCGATCAGAAAATTCGGACAGATTATCGGCTTCGCCACGGAGCTGATCGAGCCGGGCCAGTGGGTTCACACTCAGAATGTGACGCCTGGCGAACTGAGCCTCGACTATGCGTTCGCGTCACAGATTCCGCCTGCTCCGGAACCGATTCTCGACCGCACCTTCATGGGCATCCGTCGGCCCGACGGGCGAGTTGCGACGCGCAACTACATCGGCATTATCAGTACCGTCAACTGCTCGGCGACCAGTTCCAAGTACGTCGCGAAGGCGTTTGACGAATCGATCCTGGCCGACTATCCGAACATCGACGGCGTTCTCGCGCTGACTCATAAAGAGGGCTGTGCCTACGACTACGGCGGAGATCAACATCAGCTTCTCGCCCGCACGCTGGCCGGCTTCGCGAAGCACCCGAACATTGCGGCTTATGTTGTGCTCGGTCTCGGCTGCGAGACCGCGCAGGCATCGTTCCTTGCCGATAAGCACAACCTGATTCAATTGCGGATGCCGGGTGAGGGTTCCAACGCGGAACCTCAGCCTTTGATTATGAACATCCAGGACGTCGGTGGAGTTCGCAAGACGGTGGCGAGGGCGACGGCCGTCGTGCGGGACATGCTGCCGGAATTCGACAAGATCAAACGCGAGCCTGTGCCCGTTTCAGAAATCATCCTCGGCACCGAATGCGGCGGCAGCGACGGCAACAGCGGCATCACTGCGAACCCGGCCGTCGGCATCGCCAGCGATCGCCTTGTCGCGTGCGGAGCGACCACGATCCTCGCGGAAACGCCAGAAATCTGCGGCGGGGAGCACCTGCTCACCCGGCGGGCTGTCTCGGAAGAAGTCGGGCGGAAACTTCTGAAACACATCGCATGGTGGAAGGAGTACGCCGCGAAGTTCGGCTGCACGATCGACAACAACCCCTCGGTCGGAAACAAGCAGGGCGGTCTGACTACGATCTATGAGAAATCCCTGGGAGCCATCGCCAAAGCCGGCAGCACGGCTCTGCAGGACGTTTACGCCTTCGCCGAACCGATCACGAAAAAGGGCTTCGTCATCATGGACTCGCCCGGCTTCGACGCGGTCTCGGTCACCGGCATGGTGGCGAGCGGTGCCAACGTCGCGGTCTTCACCACTGGTCGAGGTAGCTGCTTCGGCTGCAAGCCGGTTCCGACAATCAAGATCGCCACGAACACGCCGATGTATGAGCACATGATCGACGACATGGACATCAACGCGGGCCGAATTCTGGACGGTGCGTCCGTCGAGGAAGTGGGCGAGGAAATCTTCGAGAAGATCATCGCGGTCGCCAGCGGCGAGCAGACGAAAAGCGAAGCCCAGGGAATCGGCGACGAAGAATTCTGCCCGTGGACAATCGGGCCAATTCTGTAGGCAGATTTCTCCGAAATCTGCTTGTCCTGCCAGCCTGTTGAAATGGAAAGTGGCACGGCCTTCCAGGCCGTGCTTCACGAAGGTTCCGCATGGGCAGGATGCCGATACTGTTCGGCATGGCATCAGCGTCGGTCGTTTAACGTTGAGCCGCAGGCGAGAACTTCGGTGGCGGAGCTCGCGATTAACCACCGCGACTTCGCCGCCACCCTCGGATTTGTTTCCACAGCGCCGCGATGACCCAATTTTCGCCTCCAACTCAACGTTAAACGACTCTGTGTCATCAAACTGCGTATCGCATCGTCAGGCAGGAACCGTGCCGAATACTATTGGCAGGATGCCCATGCCACTTTTTCATACGGCGAAAAAGGCGGGCCACTTTTTTTTTGGAGCGGAAGACCGATCTGCCGATAACCGATCTGCCCGTAAGAGAAGCGGGTTTCGGAGAAATCCGCCTACGTGGCGCGGCTCACAGCCGGCAGGACTCCGCAGTGGATCAGAGTCGGGATGATCTCGCCTGCGACCAGGCCGGCTTCGGACAGCCAGTTGCGGTACTCGGCGGCGCTGTAGGCTCGGCCTTCGGTGAAGTAGAACAGCGAGGCTGAATACAGCGCGATCGGCAGCGGGCCATCGAGGGTGTCGTTCAGAAAGACGTCGTGGATGAGCAGTCGACCGTGCGGCGCGAGCGACTCAGCGCAGCGCTGGACAAGTTGCCGGCACTCCGGCACGTCCCAATCGTGCAGAATGTTGGAAAGCAGGACGACGTCAGAGTCCGTCGGTAGCGGATCAGCGAACATGTCTCCCGGCGCGAGTTCGACTCGATCACCCATTCCGTATTCAACTGCCAACTCTTCGGCGATGCGCAGCACTTCCGGGCGGTCGACGATGATGGCTCGCAGTTTCGGATTTTTCTGGAGCAGGGCAAAGCTGTAGATGCCGGTCCCGCCACCAACATCGACCAGCAGCCTCGCGTCGCTCATCGGCACGTTTTCGGCGAGACCCGGCGCGACGTTTCTCGCTCGACCAGCCAGCGCCATCGTGAAATGCCGAGCCGACTCCTCGGCCTCCATCGCCGAGGCGATGCCATCTCGATAGATGAACGCGACGCCGGAATCGGAGTCGGCTCCGGCGGGCGTGTTCGTCCTGAGCCGCTCGACCATCTCGAGAACGCCAGGGCTCTGCGCGGCCAGGCCGACATAGTTGCCCACGTCGAATTCCGCTCCGGGAACCAGGTGCTGCCTGGCAAGGTCGGTCAGGTTGAGAAGTCCCGCTTCGTCTTCGACGATCAGGCCGAAGGCTTTCAGGGCCGTCAGCAGGACAGTCGCCGGGCGAGATTCGAGTTCGAGTTGAGCTTGAAGGGCAACCTGGCTCAGCGGCTGTCGAGCGAGCTGGCCGAACACGTTGAAGTGTGCGACGGCGGCGGTCAGCAGCTCGGTGGCGTGTGCTCCGCGGAACAGTTCGAAGATGGGAGTCGGGTCGAGAGTTGGTTTTTTCATGACGATTGATTTGCGCCACACTTGCGGCGCGACGGACGTGGGCGTCCGTCCTACGGGGGTGGAGTGACGGCGGCCTTGAAGTGCTCGCCGAGAGATTCTTCCAGGGCGATCGGAACTGGGCCGAAGGACGCTCGGAGTGTCTGGTATTCGGAAACGGCTGCAGGCGTGTCGCCGGGTGCGGTGCGGCGGACGGCTCGGATGAGCAGGTTTTTCGCTGTGTGGTCCATGTCGATGAACTCGACGATCTGCGTTTTGTAGCCAAGGATTTCCAGGGCGAGCGCTCGCAGCGAATCTGTCGTGAGCGACGCGAACCGCTCGCGCAGGATGCCGTGTCGCTGGATCGGCGGGAGCAGTTCCGGGACGAGGCGCTGCGACAACTCGTGCTGACAGCACGGGACGGCGAGGATGACTTTTGAATTCCACTCGACGGCTTTCCCGAGCGCCGCGTCGGTGGCCGTGTCACAGGCGTGAAGGGAGACGGTCATGTCGACGTCGCTGGTCGGCTCGCAGGATTCGATGCTGCCGATTTCGAAGGAGAGCCCGCGGCAGCCAAGCTGACTGGCAATGCGGGTGCAATCACGGATGACGTCGGCTTTGAGGTCCAGGCCGCGAATGTCCACTTCGCGATCGTGCCGTTCCGTCAACAGCCAGTGCAGGGCAAACGTCAGGTAACTTTTTCCGCAGCCGAAGTCGACGATGCGGAGCGGTCCGTCGGCGGGCAGTTCGGGGAGGATGTCATCCACGAATTCCAGGAATCGATTGATCTGCCGGAACTTGTCGTACTTCGAGTTGCGGACTTTCCCCTCTGCAGTCATCACTCCGATTTCGGTCAGGAACGCACACGGCTCACCGTCGGGAATGAGGTACTGCTTCGTGCGGTTGTGGGTGGCCTCATCCGGTTTTGTCCGGGACGGCTTTGATCGAGACAGACGGACCTTGCCGCCGGACTTTGCCTTCGCCATCAGGTCGGCGGTCGTCGTGAAGAGGTGTCCGTGACGGAACGTGACGGCGAAGAGCGATTCGACTTCGACGCAGCCCGACTCGTAGTCGAGGTTGCGGTGCCGTTCCTGCGAACCTGTCTGCTCGGCGAATTGAAGTTGCGGTCCGGCTTTGAGTTCGACGGCACGAACGGAAATTTTTGTCGGCGACAGATCGGACTCGCCGGCGGAACGTTCGGGGTCCTGAACCGGACGGCTCAGCACGAGGTGGATGAAGGTCCCGTCCCGAAGTGACTCGCGAAGCAGCTGGCCGAATTCTGCGGCGGAATTGCTCATTGCCAGTCGCTCACCATTCGCCAGGAATCGGAACTCAACAGCCCTTCCATGCGAACCCGGAATGGCTCAGCGGCGAGTGCTTCGATTGTGGTTTCGCCACCGGCAAATCGGCGAATGACCCACCGCTGACCTTTCAGACGAATCTTCTGAATGTCCCCGACGGAAATAAAAAGGGCGCCCGGCATCCTCGGCAGCAGATCGGGCAGCAGTTGCAGATCGGTGCCGGTGAGGCGAACTGGCTGGCTCTCCTGCACGTCGGTCTCGCGCAGCCGCTGCTTCTTCAGGAACGGCAGCAGGAAAATCAGCGGCGACCACAGGATGCCGGCGATCGTCCAGAACGGCGATGAGGAATTTTCCTCGACAAGCCGCTTCACAGTGACGTTGCGGTGAGGCAGAAAAAAGAGTCCGTTCTGCGTTTCGTAGAGAATTCCGTCGGCGGGCAGCCGTTTGCGGTGGATCCGGACGTGGCCAATTTTGCCAACGACTTCGCCCACGGTCGACCGAACCTGTCGAGCCACGTCGACCGGATCGATGTACTCGGAAACGGCGTCGTCGCAGCCAGGGCAGCGTTCATTCTTCGTCCACACCCACTGGCAGCATGCCTGGCACAAGCGAACGGTCATGGGAATCCGGTATCGATTTCGTCAAGGAGTCGGTCAGGTCAGTTGAAAATGCGTCTTCGATTCTGCCAGGACAGCGGATAAAGTCTTCGCAGGTCAGTCGACCCAACGCGAAGTTGCCTTCGCCTTGAGAGAGTCTATCGACGACCAGGCAGCGTGCTCAACGATCGGACAATCCACACGAGCCGACAAACGGCAGGAGCGACGAAACAGAATGGCGTTGAATAAGAAACAGAAAAAACAGCTGGATGTCATTCGCAAGAAACTTCAGAGTCTGCAGCAGCAGCTCGCCGGCGAGAAGCAGCAGATGGATGACCCGGCCGCGATCAAGCGAATCGAGGGCGAAATAGAATCGCTCACCGAGCAGCGACGCGCAATCGAGGCGGAAAAGTAATGAGAAACATCGCCTCAGTCTGCGACTTTGTTCGGGACAGAATCTGAGAATCGTTGGCGACTTCGATGTCAGCCCAGTCAAGGTTCGGCAGCTCAGTTGTCTTGAAACCGCTTCGAGTTCAAGAGGCGGGAAGCTCGCGTTTGATGCTCAGTTCCCACTTCGAAGTGTCGGTCAGGACGCGGGCGAGGTCGTCGTGGATGCCGCCGCAGCTGGCCAGCAGGTCAGACTGCTGGACGTCGAACGGCGAGCCGTCCATCTTTGTCACTCGACCCCCGGCTTCCGTCACCAGCAATGCTCCGGCCGCCATGTCCCACGGTTTGAGCGTCCCGGACCAGTACGCGTCGAGTCGACCGGCCGCGATGTAGCTGAGGTTGAGGGCTGCCGATCCCGTTCGCTGGACGGAGCGGCATTTCGGCAGCGCATTGATGAACTGCACAACCTGCGGCTCATCACCTTTCGCTCCGACCGGCAGACTGGCGACACACATGGCATCGTTGAGGACAGAGCACCGCGACACCTGAAGCCGCTCGCCATTCAGGAACGCTCCCTGCCCCTTCTCTGCCGAAAACACGTCGCTGCGTGTTGGATCAAAAATGACGCCGGTGATGAGCTCGCCGTTCTGTTCGAGGGCGATCGAAACGCAGAAATACGGAAACTGGTGGACGTAGTTCGCAGTTCCGTCGAGCGGGTCGATGATCCAGCGGAACTCGCCGGACGCACCCTCGACGGCGAGGTCTTCTTCGCCGAGGAAACTGTGGTCCGGAAAACGATCGTGGATGATCCGGAAAATGGTTTCCTGAGCCGCAACGTCCGCTTCCGTGACAAGATTTTTGCGGCTTTTCTCGCTGACGGTGAACTTCTTCGACCACTCAAGCAGGACGTCCCCAGCCGCGCGCGCGGCTACGATGGCGGTCGTCAGGAAAACGCTTTCGGACACGGTCATGGCTCCCGGTTCGTTGATCGCAAAGTCGGATGATAGCGGCAGAGGCCTGAATCGACAGGAGCCTCGCCCCACCGCTGTCAACATCCTGAGGTAGTGCATTGTCAGGGCTGGATTTACAGGTGGCAGCTTCAGTGGCGTAAGCTTCCAGCTTGCGATGCTCGCTCACAGAACGTCGGCAGGCAGGATGCTGACCCCACTTTTCCGCTCACCCCACCGGATCGACCCCTTCAGATTTCCTGGCGTCTAATTGTCTTGCCGGTGGATCAACTCGAATGGTTCGCCGAGACCGACCAGGCGAGCGGTTGCCAGGTAGACGAACATGCCAGCCACGACCGGCGACGCGAGTAGCGTGGCGCGGCGGGCCGCTTCGCTCGCGTAGTTGAAGCCGCTCAGCCAGTCCGACAGAGCCAGCACGACGATCGACATGACCACTGTGCAGACGACCGCTCGCCACGTGACTCCGATCAGACTTCGCCAGTCGACAGACTCCAGCCGTCGAGACAGCAGCCACGTGGCGAGTCCGCATTGGAACGCGGCACTGATCGAGGTGGCCAGAGCGAGCCCCTGTCCTCGAAGGCTCCACACAAGAGTCAGGCTTGCCGCAAGATTCACGACGACACTGAGCACTCCCGCCCGCAGCGGCGTTCGGCGATCGCCCAGCGCGTAAAACGCGCGGTTGATGATCAGCAGCCCGCACGAAGCCCACACGCCCAGGGCGTACATCACGATCATGGCCGACGTCTGGTGTGCGTCGTCAAGATCGAAGGCCCCGTGACGGAACAACGCGTCGGTCAGCGGCGACGCAATCAGGATGAGGCCGGCGCTGGCTGGCAGACCAATCCCGATCACCAGCCGCAGTCCGTGCAGAAAGTCATCGCGAAATCCCGCCATGTCGTTCCGCTCGGAGTGTTGTGCGAGCAGCGGAAAAATCACGGTGCCGAGCGCAACTCCGAACACGCCCAGCGGAAACTGAAACAGCCTCTGTCCGAGATAGAGCGCCGAAGCGGTTCCCTCCGTCAGCGGGTAGCTCGACAACCAGCCCGACTGGGTCGGGTCGGCCGGCGCGGTTAACAGCCACGCAATCAAGCTGTCCAGCAGCGTGTTGAGCTGCGTGATCGACAGCCCCAGCACGACAGGCAGCATCACCCGGCGAATCTCGCGGACGCGGTCACGGTTGTCCCGCCACGAACTTTGAAACTCAAAACCGAGCCTCTTTAACGTCGGGAAACTAAGCGCGAGCTGGAGAACTCCGATCCCGACGACCGATACCGAAATGAGATAAATCTGCGAGACGAGATCGTCCACAGAATTCCAGACGACGATCGCCGCAGAAATCCAGAGGGCATTCAGCAGAACGGGAAACATGGCCGGCAGTTTGAAATTGCCAAGCCCGTGCATGATCGCGCAGGACTGAGCCAGCACACAGACCAGTAGCAGGTACGGCAGCAGCGTCGCAGTCAGGCCGAGCAGCAGTCGCGACTCATGATTGAGGTCGGCAAAGTGCCAGATGGCCAGCACAATCCCCTCAGCAATCAGCAGCGCCCAGAACAGAAAAACAGAGACGGCAATCAGCACGGCCGTCGCGGTGCGAAACGCGGACTCTTTGCCGTGCTTCTCCAGGTCGCGGATAAAGACGGGCAGGAATGCGGTGGAGAGAGCCCCCTCGCCAAACAACTGCCGCGCGAGATTCGGGATGCGAAACGCGACGGTAAACGCGTCGCGGATGACTCCGTTGCCAAACTGCGTCGCCATCACTCCGTCGCGGACCAGGCCAAGAATCCGGCTCACCAGCGTGAGAATTCCCACGCTGCGCACGCGACCGATCATCGTGCCTCGCGACGTGCCGGCACCAGCCGTTGAGGGATCGCCGTTTTCGGGTGCTAACGAATCCGCGCCGGACATCGGTCCCTCGATCTGCCATCTGCTTCGTGGCGTCATGCCACGATGACGGGGCACAGTATGGCCGCTCTGGCCACGTTGCGTCGAGGTGAGGGGCCAGGCTCGCCTGGGCTCAGCAGAGGCTGAATTCGTTATTGGCGACCGGCATGTCCAGATGTCTCAGTCAAGGAGCTAACTGGCTTTGTCGGCTGGGTCGACTGGTTCCGCTGGGTCCGCTTTTTCCGTTGGGTCGGGCTCTTTGGCGGAAGGGAGAAATTCCGCGTAGTCGGATGGGTCGAGGTCTGGATGTCCCACGATCTGAGGTGTGCTTTCGCCACCGTCCTGCTTTCGCACATTGCGGCGGGCCCGTTTGGCATCCGCTTTGACTTTCTTTTCCATTTCTCTTTGACGCTTGGCATAAGTATTCTGGTTTTTAGCGATTGTTCATGTCCTCAAATGATCTGGTGACGGCTGATTTCATCGAGCGGATTCACGTTGAAACGGACGATGTCAGCACTGAAGTTTTCGTAACAATAACGACTCTGGCCAGTGAACAGCACTGTGCAGGCAGTGACTCTCAGGGCCGGGAAGTAATTACCTGCGACACTGTCGTCTTTCCGACTGCGAAGGAACGCCCTTTCGCAGTGCGAAAGGCGACACTTATTGAATCTCCGGTCCTTAATTCAAGTCTTTCAGTTTGATTGGAATTCGGAACCGAACGACTCGTGGCAGGCCACTCCTGGCCTTTTCAGTCCGGACAGGCCTCCCATTCCCGTTGGACAGAGCACGCCGTAAGCTTCGCCTGGATCGGCTGTGCCGTTGCCAGTCACCCCGGAAACCGCAGAAAGCAGCGAGCGCAGAAGGAATCGACCAGGATGGCTCGGCTGACCTTAAAGGGGAAAGACTGTGAGGGCGATGCTGATTTCGATCTCGTGCCGGGCGAGACAGTACGCATCGGCCGCAAGCCGGCGGATGGTTTCGAAGTCTCGTGGGATCGGAAAATCTCGCGCGAGCACGCGGACCTGTTCTGGGACGGACGGTTGCTCAACGTTGTGTGTCTCGACGATGCCCGCAATCCCATTCAAATCGACGGCGAGGTTGTTCGCCGGGCGCACATTCCACCCGGCCGAACGTTCTACATCGGCGAGACCGAATTTGTCGTACAGGTCGACACGGCCGACGTGGGCGAGATGCCAACCGATGGAATCGAAGGGAGCTTTCATCAGCACGACCTGGCGGGGGTCCGGTTTCGCGACGCCAACGGGCAGATTGAACTGCTATCGCGTCTGCCGCGAATCATGGATGACTCACCCGGCGATGACGAATTTGCCGCTCGTCTTGTTGAGCTGCTTCTCGAAGGCGTTCCGCGTGCCGAAGCGGCCGCGGTCGTGCAGTACGATCTGACGGCAGAAGACCAGGAAGCTCCGCGGGTTTCACAGCTTGCCGACAAGCCGTCGATGATGCGCGTCGCGACGCGCGAGCAATTCCATGGGTCCTTCCTGCCCAGCCGGACGCTGATCCTCTCCGCGTTGAACAGCCGCGAAAGTATCTCGCATCTGTGGGACGAGGAGTCCATCCGATCGGGGTCGAATTTCGCGGAATTCACGATTACCGAGGGGCTCAACTGGGCGTTCTGCACACCGATCCTCGCCGATTCCTGCCTGGGCTGGTGCCTTTACGTTTCCGGCAAAGAGACCGGAGTGGTCACGCATGAGAGCCTTGGCGGCGATCTGAGATTCGCTGAACTGATGGCTCAGTTCATTGGCTCGGTTCGTCACATGCGAGTGCTGCAGGACCAGAAGACGCAGTTCAGTGCGTTCTTTTCACCGTCCGTTGTGGAGAGCCTGACCGGAAAGACTGTCCGTCTGGAACCGGAAGAGCGTGACATCTCTGTATTGTTCTGCGACGTCCGCGGGTTCTCGTTGAAGGTCGAGAAGTTTCGTGACGACCTGCATTCGCTGCTGCGATGCGTGAAGGAAGCCCTTGCCGTCATGACGAACAGCATTCTCGATGCGGAAGGCACAATTGCCGATTTCCAGGGCGACGCCGCGCTGGGCTTCTGGGGCTGGCCGGTGAAGCTGAATGAGGGACCGATGCAGGCCTGCCGCGCGGCGCTGGCGATCCTGGCGGCATTCCGAAACGGCAATCGTGTTGACGGGCTGCTGGAGGGATTCTCGGTCGGAATCGGCATCGCTCACGGCAACGCCCTGGCCGGTCAGATTGGAACTCCCCGGCAGGCGAAGGTGGGAGTCTTCGGCCCCATCGTGAATCAGGGAGCCCGGCTCGAAACGATGTCCAAACAGTACGGCGTCCAGGTCTGCGTTGACGAAGCGACCGCGGATTTCTGTCGCCAGTTTCTGAAACCGGAAGAAGGTCGGTTAAGAAAGCTTGCTCGAGTCCGTCCGAAAGGAATGCACGAGCCGATCACAGTCAGCCAGCTTCTCCCGCCGGAAGGGACCGACGACTCGCCGAGCAGCGAGCAGCTTGCCGAATTCGAAGCTGCCGTGGACGCCGTCATCGCCGGGGAGTGGGCTGCGGCACTCACCAGACTGAAGAGCCTCCCCGAAGACGGGCCGCGTGGTTTTCTGGAATCGCGCATGGGCGAATTCGGAAACACACCACCCTCCGACTGGGACGGAGCGTTTTCGCTGACCAACAAGTAGCGATCGCCGTTTGACGGCGGATCGGCCGGAAGGGCGAGGCCCCCGAAACGGGCGACCGCTCAGTCGACTCGCTCGACTTCGACGAGATTGTCGAAGAACGTCGCACCGCCTCCGAAGTCGGTCAGCCGGGTGGACGCTGTCAGGTTCGAGTTGCCTTTGTTGCCGGCGTAGCGGTTCCACCAGATTGACGGGGCCATGGCGACTCCGGGGCGGACCGATTCTCCGACGACCGCAGTGGCTTCGAACTCGCCGCGATCATTGAAGACGCGGACGAGGTTTCCATTTTCAATCCCTCGCGCGGCGGCATCGTCGCGGGACAGTTCGATGTGCGGTCCGGCTTCGATCGCGCGCAGCGAGTCGACTTCGTTAAACGTCGAGTTGATAAAGTGCCTTCCGGGAGGCGTGACGATCTGCAGCGGAAACTTCGCGGCCAGGTCGGGGGCACTCTCATGACACTCGGCCGGCGGATGCCACGTCGGCAGCGGATCGAAGCCGAGTCGTTCCAGCGTCTCGGAGTAGAATTCGCACTTGCCGCTCGGCGTGGGGAACTGACCGGAGGCGAACGGCGGCTCGTCGGACAGGTTGAGCCGGATCGGACCCTCGGCGGACAGCCGGTCGACAGTGATGCCCCGCACAGCGGCCGGTTGAGTTTCCTGGTTCTCCCACAGCATTTCCCGCGCGAGGTCCCGGTCGGACACCTGGAAGAGGTGCGGCTCGAATCCAAGCCGCCTGGCCAGCGTGCGGAAGACGTCGGTGTTGCAGCGACACTCGCCGGGCGGCGACATCACCGGCTCGTTCAGCTGCAGATAGGGATGCCCGTACGCAGGGTGAATATCGAGGTGCTCGGTCGACATGCTGGCCGGCAGAACGATGTCGGCGTACTGAACGGTGTCGGTCGGAAACTGCTCGTGGACGACGGTGAAAAGGTCGTCGCGGAGGAGGCCGGAGAGAACTCGCCCCTGGTCGGGGCAGACGGACGCCGGGTTCGAATTGTAAACGTAAATCGCTTCGACAGGCGGGCCGGGGAGCTCGCCATGCAGCGCCTCGGCCAGCTGCACCATGTTGATCGTTCGAGTTCCGGCAGGGACGAGGTCCGGTCGCTGGAGGCCCTGCAGGTTGAGCGGGAACAGAGCACTCGTTGAAAGCAGCATACCGCCCGCGCGGTGCCGCCAGGATCCGATGATCGCCGGCAGACAGGCGATCGTGCGGACGGCCATCCCGCCACCGGCGTGACGCTGGAGTCCGTAGTTGACTCGAACGACGGCGGGCGAAGTCGAAGCGTACTCACGGGCCAGTTGCTCGATGTCCGCTTTGTCGAGACCGGTGATCTGCGCGACTCGTTCGGGCGGGTAATCGGCGAGCACTCTCGCTTTGAGAGCTTCCGCACCGATCGTGGCCCGCGCGAGATACTCCTCGTCCTGCAGCCCGTCGCGAAACAGAACGTGCATCACTCCCAGAGCCAGTGCCGCGTCCGTCCCCGGTCGCGGCGCGAGATGCCAGTCAGACCGCGCGGCAGTCTGCGAGCGGTGCGGGTCGATCGTGACGATGCGGGCTCCGTTGTGTTTTTGAGCGTGGACCATCTTCGCCCACAGGTGCGAATTTGTGACGGCCGTGTTCGAGCCCCAGTTGATGATGTAGCGACTTTCGGGGAACGCCTCCGGGTCGGTGCCCTGCCCTGACCCGATCGTGTAGCGGTATCCGGCGCCGCCAGCCGTCGCACAGATTGTCCGGTCGAGCAGTGACGCTCCCAGGCGGCCGAAGAAACGCCGGTCGAGACTCTCACTCTGAATCTTCCCCATCGTGCCGCAGTAGCTGTAAGGGAGAATGGCCTGCGGCCCGTGTGGTCCCTCGGCAATCGACTGGAAACGCGAGGCGATCTCATCGAGAGCCTCGTCCCAGGTGATTCGCGCAAACTGTCCGCTGCCTTTCGGACCGGTTCGTCTCAATGGGAAAAGCAGCCGGTCCCGGTGATGAATCCGCTCGGGCAGCCGCGAGACTTTGTGGCAGAGAAATCCGTCGGTAAAAGGGTGTTCGGGATCGCCGGCAACGCTGACCACGCGATCGTCCTCCAGCGTGACGAGCATGGAGCACGTGTCGGGGCAGTCAAACGGGCAGACGGCTCTGGCAGTTCGACGAGCGGGAATTTCGTTCGACATCTGGAACGATCAATCAAGGGGGGTGAGGCTGGCATGGCCGGTACGCGACTGGTAATTTAGCAGCACTGAGCATCGCGTGCAGGATTCGATGGATCGAAAATTCACCCGAACTGTCAGCGACGGCGAGGTGCCACTCGCCACGTTCATCGTGGCGGGCGAAAAAGAATGAATCCGACACGGATCACGACGGCAGGACCGTGTTTTGAACAGGACAGGCGCGAGTCCTCAGCCGCTCGAACTGAACCGCAACCTCGTAGAACAGCACAGCTGCTATGGCAAAACTTACAGCTGACTCGTTTCTGAACGTGTTGAAGCAAAGCGACCTGATCGAGCATGACCGAATCAAGTCGCTGATGGGGACGATGCAGGAATCCGGTGTCGACGTCGCCAGTTCTTCGGCGATCGGTTCGTGGATGGTCAGTCACGGCCACCTCACGGACTGGCAGGTCGACAAGCTGCAGAAGGGGAAGCACAAGGGCTTCCGGCTCGGCAAGTATCGGCTGCGAAAGCTGCTCGGCAAAGGCGGCATGAGCTCCGTTTACCTCGCCGAACACACGCTCATGCGGCGTCCCTGTGCGATCAAGGTTCTGCCAATCAAGAAGGTCAACGACTCTTCGTACCTGGCGAGATTTCATCGCGAGGCCCAGGCCGTGGCGTCGCTCGATCACCCTAACATCGTCCGCGCCTACGACATCGACATGGAGGTGGAGAAGAATCAGGAAATTCATTTTCTGATCATGGAGTACGTCAAAGGCCAAGACCTTCAGGAAGTCGTCAGAGAGGACGGGCCACTCAGCTTTGAGGATGCCGCTGAGTTCTGTCGGCAGGCCGCTCTCGGGCTCGATCATGCTCATCAGAATGGGCTGGTCCACCGGGACGTCAAGCCGGGCAACCTGCTGCTGGACGAGAACGGCGTTGTGAAAGTGCTCGACCTCGGACTGGCCCGGTTCGCGGAAGTGGCGGGCGGCGACGAAGCTTCGCTGACAGTGGCTCATGATGAGAAAGTGCTGGGCACGGCCGACTATCTTTCGCCCGAGCAGGCGCTCGACAGTCACCTCGTCGATAACCGGGCGGACATTTACAGCCTGGGCTGTTCGATGTACTTCGCCTTGACCGGCCGACCCCCGTTTAACGAAGGCTCAATCGCACAGCGTCTGATGTGGCATCAGATGAAAGAGCCGCTGGAGATGAAGGAGACGCGAGCCGACGTTCCGGAAAGCCTTGCCGTGATCACACGGAAAATGATGGCCAAGAAACCAGAGGACCGTTATTCGTCGATGGGCGAAGTGTCGACGGTGCTGCTGAACTGGCTGGCGCGGAACGCGAGTGCTGGCTGGAAAAACAGCCATACGGAAATTCTGTCCGGATCGGATGTGGCGGCACCGACTGCGATGCCGGTCTCACCTGTCGCCGCTCCTGTGACCCCGACGGCTCAGCCAGTGGCTCCGGCGGCGAAACCAGTGGCTCCCGCTGCTGCCCCGGTTGTGTCGCCAGCGGCTCCTGTTGCGACAGCGCCGGCAGCATCCGCCGTGAAGCCGACTCCTGCCGAACCGGGGGCTGCTCCGACCGGCGATTCTTCCGCGACGTTTCCTGGACTGCCGCTCGCATTTGCCGAATCCGACTCCGCTCCACCGGTTGTCGTGACAGAAGCAGCGTCAGCACACAAGCCGACTCATCTCACTGAGGCAGCTCCGGTCAGCGAGTCACCGCCAGCCGCAGCACCAATCCAAACGGAGCCGGCCAACGACCTGCTCACATCGGAGGCCGTTGCCACGGGCGCCAGCAACCCTGGTTCATCGAAACTGGCTCGAGGCGACGCACCGGTTCAACAAGCTGAGGATGACACGGTCCTTGATCAGCGCATCCAGAAGGCACCACTCGTTGAAGGCCCCTCAGCGCAGGAAGTCGCAGTCTTCGAACAACCGGCGGAACTGCAATTCCTCGAAGTGGCCGAGTCCCCCTCGGACGACTCGCGGGACGAAGACCTGTTTGCCGGCCTCCCGGGCAGATCTTCGATTCACGACAGCCGTGTGAACGAGCCGACTTTGACGACTCCGCCTGGATCGCAGCCCGCTGCCGAGCCAATACCAGCTGCCGAGCCAATATCAGAGTCTCCGGTCGAGGCCGCTCCCGCCGCATTCGTACCGGACGCACCGGTCTTTCCCGGACCACCGGCGGACACGGCACCGGCCGGATTTGCTCCGCCGGATTTCAACACGACGCCCGCTCCGGAGCCGGCTCCGTTCCCGAATTTTTCCGCGCACGAGTCAGCGACCGCTCCCTCGTTCGAACCGTCGCCTGCCCAGCCGGTCGCGGCTGCCCCAGTCGCGGAGCCGTTCCCGGTTCCCGCAGCGCCGCAACCCGTGTTTGATCCGACAGCGCCTGCGCCCGCTACTGGCGGTTTCGATCCAACGGCGCCCGTGCCGGTCCCGGGCGGGTTCGATCCGTCGGCTGGCTTCTCGACACAACCCGCGGCCGCTCCCGCAACCTCAGTCCGTCCGCAAAAGAAAAAGCCCAGCTCACCCGTTGGCCTGATTGCCGGAATCATCGTCGTCCTCGCCCTTGGCGGCGGCGCGTTCTACATGTTTGGCGGCGGAGGTGATGACAAAGGCGGTGACAGTCAAGCGGGAAGTGGGGAAGGGACCACCGGCCAGAATGGCACGACCGGCAGTGGCACGACCGGCAGTGGCACGACCGGCAGTGGCACACCAGGCAGTGGCGGCCCTGCCAAATTCCTTGGCTACAGCCTGACCGTCGGCCCGGATGGAAACTTCAAAACGTTCGCCGCTCTGCTGAAGTATTTCCGAGACACAAAGGCGAGTCATCGGGCTTCTCGACGAACGAAGATTGTTGTCACGGTTTCGGGAGGCAAGTATCCCGAGTCGATCGTCGTCGACAATTCCGATCACAAGTACCCCGAAGGAATTCAACTGATCGTCGAGCAAGGAGGCACGCCGACCGTGCTCAATCCTTCAGGCAACGGGCCTGTCTTCACGCTGACGAACATGGAGAACTTCCGGCTTGAGGGATTCGAAATTGACGCCAGCGGACGCGACAACGCGGTCGAGCTCAACGGAGACGTCGACCGGTCGACACTCAAGAACGTCACGATTTCCGGCTACTCAAAAGCCGGCATCCGCAGCAACGAAGCGTCGGGATCGTCCAACGAGGAATTTGTGATCGAGAACGTCCGCTTCAATCCCAGCGGAGGCAACTCGGTCGGCATCGATTTCGCCGCCGGCGAGGCGTCGCGGTTTGAGATAACTGGCTGTCGGTTTTTCGGGCCGCAGAATTCGGCAATCGTTTTTGAGGCCGGCGCCAGCTTTGTCACGATCAAAGATTCGATCATCAGCCAGGCCGGAATGGGGATCACGTTTGCGGGAATCGATGTCAACCTGAGAAACATCTCGGTTTTCAACAACACATTCCATGACTGTTCGACGGCTGGCCTGCACTTTGCAGCGGCTCCCTCTGAGTCCGCGTTCGGTTCCTCAGAGCTGGCCGTTCACCGAAACATTTTCTCAAAGCTCGGTGGTGCTGAGGCGATAATCGAGAAAGGCTACGACCTGAAGGCGTTCCAGAAATTTGTTTCGTCCGGAACGGGAGGGATTCAGTACAACTGGTCCGACCGGCCGACTGTGGCGAATCAGACGACGGAGTGGGAAGTCATCCTGCAACCGGAACAGCGCGTCAGCGCGTTTCAGTTCGTCTCGACAGAAAGCAGCAGTGCGGACTTCCTCCGCCCCGGCATGCCGTTCCCGGGTTTCCGTCCGGGAGGCGGCTCGCAACCTTACCCGGGAGCAGTCAAGCCGAAATAGCGGTCCACATTCTGGTTCTCGCGAGACAGCTCGCATCCCGACCGCTCAAGCGTAAACAGACCTGGAAAGACATCATGGCTCACAACGTACTGATCAATGGCGAATGGATTCCCTCAACCGGAACGAGCACGTTTCAGGCTGTGAATCCGGCGACCAAACAACCGATCGACGGTGACTACCCGGTCAGCCCGTGGTCGGAGGTTGATGCCGCGCTCGAAGCGACTGCGGAAGCGTCGCGTCAAATGCGAGGCTGGAGCGGAGAGCGCTTCGCCGCTTTTCTGGAACGTTACGCGGACCGGATTGAGGCTCGCACCGATGAACTGGTCGACATGGCCAACCAGGAAACAGCGTTACCCGCAGCCGGACGATTGAAAGGTGTCGAGCTTCCTCGGACGACGAATCAACTTCGTCAGGCCGCGACCGCGGCAAGAGAAGGCTCGTGGGCCACCGCCACGATCGATACCGCAGCCGGCATTCGCTCGATGTTTGGCCCGATCGGGCCGGTCGCGGTTTTCGGTCCGAACAATTTTCCGTTTGCCTTCAACGGAATCTCAGGAGGCGATTTCGCAGCGGCGGTCGCTGCGGGCAATCCCGTCATCGCGAAAGGACACTCGTCTCACCCGGGCACGACACGGCTGTTTGCTGAGGAAGCTCGGCTGGCCGCTCAGGAAACGGAAATGCCGAGCGGTTTCGTGCAGCTTGTTTATCGAACGAACCATGACGACGGGGCGAAGCTGGTGGGCGATCCTCGCCTCGGAGCGACAGGCTACACGGGAGCGCGCGGTGCCGGACTGTTCCTCAAAGAGGCGGCCGATCGCGGCGGAAATCCCATCTACCTGGAACTGTCGAGCATTAATCCGGTCTTCATCCTGCCTGGCGCAATCGCCGAGAAAGGCGACGAGCTTGCGGCCGGTTTCACGGCCAGTTGCCTGATGGGCACCGGCCAGTTCTGCACGAACCCTGGCATCGTGGCTGTCGTCGCGGGCGAGCAGACCGAAGCGTTCATCGCATCGGTCGCGTCGGGATTCAGCGAAGCGCCAGTCGGTACGTTTCTCAGCGAAGGAGTCGGCAAGCATTTCGCGGCTGGCCTGGCCGCGCTGCAGAAAGCGGGCGCGACACTCGTTACCGGTGGCCGGCCCGGCGGCGGGAGCGGGTACTCTCATCAGAACACGCTGCTTCGAGTGGGCGGCTCGACGTTTCTCGCCGATCCCGAAGGGCTCCAGGCCGAGGCGTTTGGAAACAGCTCGCTGTTCGTTGTGGCCGAGAATGCCGCACAGCTCACGGCAATTGCCGAATCGCTCGAAGGAAATCTGACTGGTTGTATCTACAGCTGCTCTCAGGGCAGCGACGACGAGCTTTACGACTCGCTGGCCCCGGCTCTTCGAACGAAGGTCGGCCGTCTGCTCAACGACAAGATGCCGACCGGAGTCGCCGTCAGCGCGGCGATGAATCACGGCGGCCCGTTCCCCGCGACCGGACATCCGACGTTCACGGCAGTCGGTATGCCAACTTCCATTCACCGCTTCGCCATGCTGCAAAGTTACGACAACATCCGCCCTCACCGGCTGCCTGCGCTGCTGCAGGATAAAAATCCAAATTCCGGCTGCTGGCGATCCATCGACGGCCAGTGGACGACGGGAAACGTCAGCAAATGATGCCGCGAAGGCTGTGAGAGTCGATTTCGCTGCGAGGCCCGTTCATGAGAATCCTGACATTCAGCGATCCGCAAAACGATCTGGCTCAGGCCGACTGACCCGATTCTGAGGGTCGAATGAGCGACACGGGCCGTTTATTTTTCGGGGAGCACGAGCAGGAATCTCGACCTGAAATTCCTGGTTCGGTCTGGAGTAACCGACGACTCGCATTTTGACCCGGCTCTATCGCGGCGACTATGATCGCCCGCGTTCTCTGAATCAGGGCCGTTCGGGAACCAACGATCGGGGCAGGCGTCGAAGCCGGAGACTCCGGCGGGTGAAGTTCGCAGCGCCGCATCAGAGACCGGTTTTCACAGCAGCCTGCGTCCACTCCGACACGTGTCCGAGATGCAGTTCAGAAATCGTCCGCCAGGAACAGGAATGGCATCCGAGAAGACTCCCGCTGACGCTGACGAGGAAAAGCTGCGCAAGGGGTCCGCAAAAACGCTCGGTCGCTACCGCCTGGAAAAGAAGGTCGGGGAAGGCGGCATGGGGGCCGTCTATCGAGCGGTCGACGACGCGCTTGGCCGAGTCGTCGCGCTGAAGATTCTGCCGCGCGACAAAGCCCGGAATGAAATGCTGGTCCGGCGTTTCAAAGCCGAAGCTCGGGCCGCAGCCAATCTGAAACACGAGAATATTGTCGGCGTCTACGACTCCGGTGAGGCGGATGGCTATCTCTACATCGCCATGGAATTTGTCGACGGCATTGATGTGCAGAATCTTTTAATGCGGAAAGGAGTGCTCTCTCCAAAACGTTCTCTCGACATTATCAGACAGGTGACGCTGGCACTGGAGCACGCCTTCGAGCAGAACATCGTCCACCGCGACATCAAGCCGTCCAACCTGATGATCATGCGGGACGGCTCGATCAAGCTGGCCGACATGGGACTGGCCCGATCGATGGACGACGGCGATTCCGCCGGGATCACCCGCGCCGGAACGACGGTCGGCACGGTGGACTACATGTCCCCCGAGCAGGCTCGCGACAGCCGATCGGCGGACTCGAGGAGCGACATCTACTCGCTCGGGGCCAGTTGGTATTACATGTTGACCGGAAAGCCGCCGTTTCCGATAGGAGACATGGTCAACAGGATCACCGCTCACGCCACCGAGCCGCGTCCGAATCCGCAGACGATCAATCCGGAAATTCCCGACGCGATCAGCCAGATCATCGAGAGGATGATGGCTATCGAACCGGGCGGCCGATTTCAGACGCCAACGGCACTGCTGCAGGAACTGGACACAGCCAACCTCAAGGCGAAGGCCATTACGACAGACTTGCTCGCCGCACTGGCGGACGGGGACACCGAGGTCCCGGAAAATCGGCCAGCGAAAAAACAACCAGCGAAAAAACAGCCAGCGAAGCGGTCGCCTGCGAGTGACAACTCCGGCAGCAGGAATCCGAAACGGTCGGGTTCAGTGTCCGGTCAGACGAAGAAAGTCGGACGAAAACCGAAGCCAGCGAAACCAGAGATCATCGCTGCAGCCGACACCTCGGCGCGAGACGAATCGACCAGCAGCATTCCTTCGGCCCGCGATGCGATGCTGGGTGGCAAACGACTCCGCAGAAGTTACCGCCAGACAGGCGGAGCCAGGGTGGAGTTCAGCTACGGCCGCATCGGAGTGATCATCGTCGGGATCGTCGCGCTCATCGTTGTCGGCAACATGGCTCTGTCGGCATTTCAGCGCCGAAACGAAGAGCCAGCCCCAACGCCCGCGCCGAGCCGATCGGAAGAGGGCGGAGGTTCGAGCAGTTCGCCCGCCACGAATCCGCCGCCACGATCGCTTCCTCGCAAGCTGCCGAACTCATAAGCAAGTTCGTTGAAACTAATCCTCTCTGCGTTCGGTCCTGCGCATTCACGGGGCTGAGTTGTGATGTCTTCGGGACTCCGATACCCTCGCTGGCTCGACACTTTTTTCTTCATCCCGCCTGAAATCCGTTCGACCTGCACGTCGAACGGCCTGCCTGTGGAGAGTGTGAATGCCCGCCGACTCCTCCGTCCCGGAGAGTGCTGCCCCCGCACTCAGCGGCGTCGAACGCGAACGCCAGATGCTGGTCGACGCCCAGTCCTACGGGGTCAGGAAGAAGCTCAAGACCTGGCTGAAGCTGTCCGGCCCCGGCTGGCTGCAGTCGGCCATCACCCTGGGAGGTGGTTCGCTCGCGGGCAGTCTGTTCCTGGGAGTGATCGGCGGGTACAGCCTGCTCTGGCTTCAGGTCATGGCGATGGCCTTTGGCGTCGTCATGCTGGGAGCCATCGGGTATGTGACGCTCTCGACCGGCAAACGGCCCTTCGGTCTGATCAATGAGCACGTCAACCCGGTGCTCGGCTGGGGCTGGGCTCTCGCCACGCTGGCAGCAAACATCGTCTGGTGCCTGCCGCAGTTCTCGCTGGCCGAAGCGGCCGTCTCCCAGAACCTTGCTCCCGGCATGGCCGATCACAAAGCCGTGACCTGTGGCATTCTGCTGGCCGTGGCAATTTTCATCACCATGATCTACGACCGCGGTGGCAAGGGGATGAAGACTTACGAGAACACACTGCGGATTCTTGTCGGGCTGATCGTGCTTTCGTTTCTGGGGGTGGTCGTCAAGCTGGCTTCCACCGGAGCACTCGACTTCGGCGCAGTCCTGGCCGGACTCGTCCCCGACTTCAGCCTGCTGAGCCGGCCTGCAAGCACGTTCGATTCGGCACTGGCGGCGACAGGTGAGTACCGTGAGTACTGGACGGCGAAAATTCTTGGCATGCAGCGGGACGTGATGATCACCGCCGCCGCCACGGCGGTGGGTATCAACATGACGTTCCTGTTCCCGTACTCGCTGTTAAAAAAGGACTGGGACCGGTCGTTCCGCGGACTCTCTATTTTTGACCTGGCAACCGGCATGGCGATTCCCTTTGTCATTGCCACCGGTTGTGTCGTGATCGCCTCGGCCAATCAGTTTCACGCGAAGCCGGCCCCCGGTCTGCTCGGTGAGCAGGTCGATGGTCGCGTCGTCGAGCCGGACGCGGGATTGAAAAGCCAGTTCGAAGGAAGCCTGGTGGCTCGTGTTGTCGCGGAGCAAGGTCGCGAATTCGGAAATGACAAAGACGGCAAACCGCTGAAGGCTGGCGCCCTGAAGGAAAAAGCCAGCCCTTACTTCGCGGCGATCCCCGATGGTGAAAAACGGATGGCGGCGATGCTGATCAAGCGGGATGCCAGGCACCTTGCGGCAGCGCTTGCCACTCTGATCGGAGACAACTTTTCGAACTACGTCTTCGGCTTCGGCGTGCTCGCGATGGCGCTGTCAACGATCACGATCCTGATGCTGATTTCCGGGTTCACGTTCTGTGAGGTCTTTGGATTCCCGCAAGGTGGTTTCTACCACCGAGTCGGCTGCCTGCTGCCAGCCATCGGCGTTCTCGGCCCGTTTGTGTGGTCAGGAAAAGTGGCCTTCTGGCTGGCCGTACCGACAAGCGTTTTCGGAATGGTTCTTCTTCCGATCGCCTATTTCACATTCTTCCTCCTGATGAACAACAAGATGGTGCTGGGTGACGACATGCCGACGGGGCGAAGCCGAGTGACCTGGAACGTGCTCATGGGAATGGCCTGTTTTCTGGCAACGGTCGGTGCCGGCTGGGCGATCTGGGACAAAGCCAGATGGGTCGGCGTCGGAGCCGTTGTCGCGTTCGTTGCACTCGCCTTGTTCGTACACATTCAGCGTCTGTCGAAGCTGGCTGCGGCCGCGCAGTCTGAGTCCGCCAGCTGACCTCAAAGCGGCGGCATGATTGATGTTCGACCTGATCGCATACCAGGAAAAGACAGGGAACCGGAATCGGTTTGTTTTGACCGAGGGAGAACATCTTCTCGGGCGGTCCGAACGCGTGGAATTTTCTGTGCCCTGGGAACCGTGCCTGTCGATGCGCCACCTGCGACTGGTGGTGGCCGAGCAGCACATCGACGCGCACGACACGGGCTCCAACCCGGTCTTCTACCGCGGAGAAGCTCAGCAGGAATTTCGTCTGCGCGAACGCGACTGCTTCGTTGTGGGCGAGACGGTTTTTCAGATCGCGCGCCACGCGGAAGCCGACTCATCGACGCAGGACCGACTGATCGAAGAGATCGCATTCGATGCCGGTCAGCTCAGCAACATCCCGTTCAGCGATGCGGACAAGCGGATTGAAGTTCTCACCCACCTGCCTGAAATCATTCAGGATACCCACACGGAAGCAGACTTTTTCCTGAAGATTGCGCAGCTCCTGCTGGCCGGCATCCCGCGTTCAGAAGCCGTCGCCATCGTTAAGGCCGACGAATCCGGCGTCGACGTGGTTCACTGGGACCGCCGTGACGAGACGGCTGGCACGATCCATCCCAGTTCGCGACTGGTCCGCGACGCTCTCCTCAAAACGCGACGCAGCGTCCTGCACCTGTGGGAAGGCGAGCACGAAAACGCGGACCCGCGATATACGGCGACGGCAGATTTCGGCTGGGCCTTCTGCACACCGTTCTTTGTTCCCGGTGAGCCGGCACGCGGCCTCTACGTTGCCGGCCGGCATGAGATCTCGGAGCTTGCCAGGCCCAGTGACGACGGCAGCGCGGTCCTGCAGTCGGACGTTCGGTTCACGGAACTTGTGGCAGGAATTGTTGGCTCGCTGCGCCGTCTGAGTTCGCTGGAACGCCAGCAGGCAGGACTCCGCCAGTTCTTCGCTCCGCCGATCCTCAAAGCGCTCGGCGAGGAGCTGAATACCGACGTTCTGGAACCGCGCGAATGCGACGTCACGGTCCTGTTCTGCGACCTGCGCGGCTTCAGCCAGCATGCCGAACATTCCGCCCATGACCTCACGGGACTGCTCAGTCGAGTCAGCCAGGCGCTGGGCGTGATGACTCAGCAGATTCTGCGGCACGGAGGCGTCACTGGCGACTTCCAGGGGGATGCTGCGCTGGGGTTCTGGGGCTGGCCATTCGATTCCGAACAGGCTCCGCTGAACGCGGCCCGCGCGGCCCTCGGTATCCGTGCCGCGTTTCGAGAATTCGCCGGGTTGCCGGATCACCCGCTCTCGCAATTCGAAACGGGCATCGGCATCGCGCATGGCCGCGCCGTCGCCGGGAAAATTGGAACTGCAGAACAGGTGAAAGTCACCGTGTTCGGCCCGGTCGTCAATCTTGCCAGCCGACTTGAGACAATGACCAGCCAGCTTCGCGTGCCGATTCTGCTCGACGAAGCGACGACGGAACTTGTTCGAGCTTCGATGCCGCGTGACGAAGGCCGCACGCGACGACTGGGACAAATCGTTCCGGTCGGCCTCGAGACTGCCGTCCAGGTCAGCGAGCTTCTGCCTCCCGAAGCCGACTTCCCTGAACTGACGGATGAGCATCTGGCACTGTACGAAGAAGCCGTCGAGCACTTTACGAATGGCGACTGGGAGAGCGCGTGGCAGTGCCTCCACAAACTGCCAGCCGGAGACCGTGCTCAGGACTTTCTCGCCATGCCGATCGTGCAGCACAACCGAACCGCTCCCCCCGACTGGGACGGCATCATCCGCCTGACACAGAAATAACGGCACGCTGCACGATCAGTCACCGAGGCGATCCCGGGTGACGAGATCCTGACCAGCGGCGACCAGTTATTGCCCGCGCTGTGTGGCTCAAATTGACCGCTGCGGCACTAACGTTCCCGCCTCGACCAACCCTGCACAACAGCAAGAGGCCTGCCATGAGTTCCCGCCGTGGCTTTACGCTCATCGAACTCCTTGTCGTCATCGCAATCATTGCGATTCTTGTCGCGCTGCTGCTGCCGGCGGTTCAACAAGCTCGCGAAGCGGCTCGCCGCACGCAGTGTCGAAATAATCTCAAACAGCTCGGCCTGGCGATTCATAACTATCTTGAATCAAATCGTGTCTTCCCACCAGGAGCGACGATTGACATGAGCACAACGTCGACCGGCAACAATGGTTCGTGGGGAGTTCACGGCCGAATTCTGCCGTTTCTTGAACAGGGCAATCTCTATCAAAACATCGATCTGAGCATCGCCTGGGACACTCAGATGGCGATCGACGGTCTGAAAATCGCAACGTACTCGTGCCCGTCCGACCCCAGATCGGACGAGGTCCGCGATCCGGGAAGCGGGCGGGCGCGTCTCTATCCGACGACCTACGGCTTCAACTACGGCACATGGTTCGTTTTTGACCCGGTGACGGGAACCGGCGGCCAGGGGTCGTTTTTTCCCAACAGCCGGTTATCGACCGCGGCCTTTGTTGACGGCACGAGCAACACGCTGCTTGCCGCTGAGGTGCGAGCGTGGCAGCCCTACACCCGCAACGGAGGCCCGGCCGGCACCGCACTGCCGGCAACGGTCGCAGACATTCAGACTCAGGTCGCCTCGGGAGCAGAGTTTAAAAAAAATACTGGCCACACCGAATGGCCAGACGGCCGTGTCCACCACACGGGCATGACAACGACCGCGCCTCCGAATTCGAAGATCTCCTACTCAAACGGTGGCGTCGATTACGACGCGGACTTCAATTCGTGGCAGGAAGGTAAGAATGGAGGCGCTGGCAATCCAACCTACGCCGCGGTCACGTCGCGAAGCTGGCACATTGGCAGCGTCCATGTCGTTCTCGTCGACGGCTCGGTAAGAACGATCAACGAGAACATCGACCTGCGAACCTGGAGAGGACTGGGCACGCGCAACGGCGACGAAATTCCCGGCAGCTTCTGAATCTAAGTCGCGATCGCATCCCAGGCCCGAAAATGTCGCTCGACACCGAACTCTGCTTGAACTTTCCTTGCGTTCTGACCAAGAGACTCGCGGAGGCCGGCGCTACTCAGAAGGACTTCCAACGCCTTTCCGAGTTCCGCCTCAAGCTCGTCGGAGTTGCCTCCGTCGACGAGCATTCCATTTTCACCGGACCGAATGATTTCGGCGGGACCGGACTGGCAGTCGGTGGCGATGCAGGCTTTGCCACGGGCCATTGCCTCCAGAAGAGCATTCGGGAACCCCTCGTATCGCGACGGCAGAACAAAGACTTCGGCGTTACTCAGCGACGGCCACGGTTGCTCAATCCAGCCAGGGAGTAGAATCCGGTCGGCCAGGCCAAAGCCGGTAATGTGCAACTCAAGTTCCCGTCGACTCGGACCGTCGCCGACGATGACGAGACTCCAGTTCGGGTGATCCTTCGCGACTCCAGCAAAACCGGCAATGAGCCGGTCAAACCCCTTTTCGGTCGAAAGTCGTCCGACCGCGCATATCCAGTCCTGTCTGGCGTCCAGCTTGAGGCTGCCATCGGGCGAGTGATTCTCCGAGTCGGTGACTTCAGAAACTGCATTGGGAATCACCACAATCGGGCACCGCCCGGCAAGCGGTACGACTGCCTGCCGAACCGACTCAGTCTGCACAACGATCGTGCCCGCATTCGGATAAGTGAGACGCCGCAGAATCCCCCACAGACAACCGATTCTGTGGTGCCGAGGGTCGGTCCGCTCCGCAACGATCGGCTTCCGACCGGTTCTCCGGCACGCGAGGATTGTCAGAACGTTCATTCGGTCCGTCAGGCTGATGACTCGCGTCGCGTTCGATTCGACAATCGCGTCGCGGAGTGCGCGGACTCGGCGGATGTTGGCAATCATCGCCGACAGAAAATTTGTCGATTCAGACAGCAGGTCGAGCCCGACTCGTCGCACATTTTCGTGAATAGCAATCGAATCGCCGGCCACTGAGTCCAGTGTGATGAGCGTGACTTCGCGTCCTTCCGCTGCCCAGTGGCTGGCCATCATCGCTGCGGCATGCTCGCTGCCGCCGCCACTGAGCGAGTGAATCACGATTGCGATTTTCGAGTGTTCACTCACTGCGAATCTTCCCCTCGTCCCACTGCTCTCATCGCTCTCTCATCGCTCTCTCAGACTTTACTCCCACATCGACCGCGTCTGTTCGCGGGCATTCGTCAGCGGCTCGACAGGCGGGGGAGCGGCCGGCCGGCCAGGCTGCGTAGGGATCGCATCTTCCTGGTCAGGCAGACGCCAGTCGAAAGCCGCTCGCGCATTCGGTGTCAGGAATCGAGTCAGTTGCGAGAAACTGTGATCATCACTGCCTCGCGGCCGCCCGCCTCGGTAGTACCGCTGAGGATGACAAACGTAGAGAAAATCCTTGGCTCGGGAGAGCGCGACGTAAAACAGTCGGCGTTCCTCCTCGACTTCGTACTCGTTCCGGGTCGCCATGTCCGAGGGAATATTTCCGTCCGCCGCGTGCAGTACGAACACCGAATTCCACTCCAAACCTTTGGCCGAGTGAATCGTGCTCAGAACAAGAAAGTCTTCATCAAGGTGCGGGTCACCGGCCAGATCCTGAGTCGAAGCCGGCGGATCGAGCGTGATCGCAGTCAGGAATTCCGCGCGGCTGGGATACCGGGCCGAAACGTGGACGAGCTGGTCGAGATCGTTCAACCGCTCGCGATGATTGTTGTAATTCTGCTCGACGAGCGGACCATAAAACTTTTTGACGGCATCGATTTCCGCCGGCACCTCGACACCGCTGCGTTTGCCCGCCCGCGTTCCGCTCAACTGAGTCAGTAGCGCAACAAACTCAGGCCAGAGCTCCTGCGCGGCCTGAGGCGGTTTCCATGTTTTCCACTCGTCGATATTTCCGCCGGATTCGATCAACGCATCGGAGAGGTCCATCGCCCGCTTCCGGCCGATGCCGGGAAGCAGCATCAGGATTCGCATGGCCGAAACCATGTCCAGGGGATTTTCGGCGAGCCGTAGAAAGCCGAGCAGATCTTTAATGTGTGCCGCCTCGGCGAACTTCAATCCACCGTACTTGTGAAACGGAATGTTCTGTTCGGCGAGAAGCAGTTCGAGTGCCAGACTGTGATGCGAAGCTCGAAACAGCACGGCCTGCTGCTTCAGCTCGATGCCCTTCTCGCGGTGCCGCAGAACCTCGCGGATGACGAACTCTGCCTGCTCATCCTCGTCGATACAGCTGACAACCTGAGGCCGTTGCCCATTCACACGCGACGTCCAGAGCTCCTTGTGATGCCGCTCCGGAGCCTCAACGATGACCCGGTTCGCGGCCTCAAGAACGGGCTGCGTACTGCGGTAATTTTCTTCAAGCAGCACGACTTCCGTGCCCGGAAACTGTTTCGGAAAGTCGAGAATGTTCCGCACGGTTGCGGCTCGGAACGAATAAATGGACTGGGCATCATCGCCGACGACGGTCAGACCTGTTCCGTCCGGACAGAGCCGCTCCAGAATCTCAGCCTGAAGAATATTCGTGTCCTGGTACTCGTCGACGAGTACACAATCAAACTGCTTCCGAATCTGCTTGATGCCGATCGGGTCTCCGGCGAGAGCATTCCAGAACAGCAGCAGATCGTCATAGTCGAGGCAGTGCAGTTTTTCCTTCCGATCGACGTACTCGCGAAACAGTTCTTTGAAGTCGTCTTCGTACTCGACGCACCATGGAAAGTGCTCAGCAAGAATTTTGGCGAGAGGTTCGCGCGAGTTGACGCACCGGCTGTAAATTGACAGGCAGGTTCCTTTGAGCGGAAACCGCTTGTGCTCTTTCGCGAGCTTTTGTTCGACTCGAACCAGGTCGAGCAGATCCTCAGAGTCGCTTCTGTCGAGGACGCTGAAGTCCGGCTCGAGTCCGATCAGCCGCCCGTGCTGCCGCAACAGTCGCGAGGCGATCGCGTGAAATGTTCCGCCCCACAGTGCTTTCTTCAGGCTTGCCCCCGTGCGACTGCCACCACCGGCCTGCTTCTCGAGGCGAGTCAGACAGGCGCTGGCACGGCTGAGCATCTCGGCGGCCGAGCGGCGAGTGAACGTCAGCAGCAGGATCCGCCGTGGATCGATCCCGCGGTGGATCAGCCAGGCGACTCGATGAGTCAGCGTGGTTGTCTTCCCGGTTCCTGCCCCTGCGATGATGAGCAGCGGGCCATGACCATGTGTCGCCGCGATCTGTTGTTGCTCGTTGAGGTGGCCGAGCAGAGTCGCAATGGCCTGCGAGTCTTCTCTGGCGGTCGCAGTCAACAGCTCATCCATGACACGTCTTCCTGGTCAGAATCGCAGCGTCCGGCTCAGAACGAGCAGATGCGAACGTGGCCACATGCCGGAAGAATAGCCGAACGAGGTGCGGGAAACACGCAGGATGAATTCTCGTCCGGGCACCGGTCAGTCGACGGGCGAGGCACGACAGAGAGTGGCGAGCCACACTACGAATCTGGCGGCTCTCAACCGAGCAACTCATCGATCGGCGTCGGATCGCTCACCAGGTGAGTCGGCCGGCCCTGCGGCGTGTAGTAGATCGAGTCGGGATTGATGCCAAGCTTCGTGTAGACCGTCGAAGCGAAATTCTCGGGCGACAGCACACGTTCAACAGCCGAGTAGCCATTTTTGTCCGTCGCTCCGACCACGACTCCTGCAGGCGTGCCGCCTCCGGCAATCAACACAGACATCGCGTTCGACCAGTGATCACGTCCACCTCGTGTGTTGACCTTGGGAGTTCTGCCAAACTCACCCAGTGCCAGAACGAGGGTTGTGTCGAGCATGCCGCGTTCGTCGAGATCGTTAATGAGCGCGGCGACGGACTGGTCCCAGGACGGCAGACGCGTCCGACATTTCGGATAAATGTCGACGTGGTGATCCCAGCCACCCTCGTAGACCGTCGTGAACGGAACGCCGGCCTCCACGAGACGCCGGGCAAACAGGCATCGCTGCCCGAACGAATCCCGGACGTAGGCGTCGCGAACTGCGTCTGATTCTTCGTGAATATTGAACGCCGCCTGAGCAGCGGGAGAAGTAATCAGGCTGTGCCCCTGCTCGTAGAAATCGTCGAGCGCCAGGACCGGGTCGGCAGCGGCGGCCTCATCAATTCGCGGGAGCGTGTCGACGAGCTGTCGCAGATCGGTTCGATGCTGAAACGTGTCGAGAGTCAGGCCGCTGGGCAGCGCGACATCGCGCACTCGAAAGCTCGTTGAGTTCGGATCGTCCGCCACGACAAACGGAGCGTACTTCGCCCCGAGGAAATTCGGTCCGCCGGACCGCGACATCCGGGCCAGCGAAAAGTAAGGCGGCAGCCCGTCGCTGCGGCCGAGTTCTTTCGCGGCGACAGAACCAAGGCTCGGGTGAAAGCTGACGAAGGCTCCGCATCCGACGGGAATTCGCGGCGGCGCTCCGGTCATCATGTAGTGGTTGCCGGCTCCGTGATTTCCCTGGTTGTGACGAATCGACCGGATCAGCGAAAACCGATCATTCATCGCCGCAAGCTTCGCCATGTGTTCTGAGAATTGAACCCCAGGCAGCGCTGTTGAGATTGGCTGAAACTGCCCGCGAATCTCGACCGGCGCGTTCGGTTTTGGATCGAACATCTCATAGTGAGTTGGTCCTCCATCCTGCCAGATCAGGATGCAACTCGTCGCCTGAGGAGCGATCGACCGAGTGGCCTCGGCAGAGACGCCCCGCATTCGCAGAATGTCGACCAGCGACGTGCCAAACAGCCCGCCCAGCCCGAATTTCAGGCAGTCTCGACGCGGAATCCCCTGGCAGTTTTTCTGAACGCCCATGAATCAGCTCTGAGTGGAACGAGGTTGTTGACTTCATCGCCGACGACGTTGTCGACAATTCGGTTGTGGTGCAACAGGAAAGAACGTCGCCGCGCGACGCTGTGTGCAGACAGTTCAGTCTGCGACGCGTGACTGCTCCTCGATGAACTCTCGTGCCCGGCGGATCACTTCGTCGGTGATGCCCATGTGTCCGGCATCGGGATAGCGGTGAAATGTGTGCGTTGAACCGGCCTTCTCCAGAGCCTCAACCATGCCAAGTGCGTTCTTGATCGGCACAGACTGATCGTTGTCCGAGTGAAGGATCAAAAGCGGCTTTGACTCTTTCTTCACGTGGTTGACTGGTGAGGCCAGCCTGCGAGCCTCGATCGGATCGCCTTGAGCCGGAGTCCAGATGTTGCCCCAGCTGAGAGTCGTCAGTTCGTAATTTGCGGCCACGCTGATGACGGCTCGAAAATCGTTGCTGGCGTCTTCCCAGCCACCGGTCCGCTTGAACGGCCCGTCACCGAGCGTCGCGGCGAGGGATACCATGTGGCCTCCCGCTGACTGTCCGATCAGAAAAATGCGATTCGTGTCGACGTTGAGTTCTTTGGCATGAGCCTGCACGAAGCGGATGGCACACTGAAAATCCTGGTAGCACGCGGGAGCCGGAGACACTCCGACCAGGCGATAGTCGATTGACATCGCAAAAAAACCAAACTCCGCCCACTGCTTCACAACGATCGTCGACTTGTCTTTCTTGTGGCCACCTCGCCATCGACCGCCGTGCACCGAGATGATCGCCGGCAGCGGCTTGTCCGATTCCGGCCAGGCAACATCCGCGAGGAGGCCGGCGCCGTCGACTCGTCCGTAAACAAGGTCTTCCTTCTCGGTGATCTTCATGGGGGTGTCCGGTTTGTCGGCGGCGTTTGAAGGGACGGACATCGCGACGCAGGCCAGCGCCGAGGCTGCGGCCGTCACGGCGAGCTTGAACGAGGTCACAGTGAGCGCCTTGATGCGTGTGTGCTTCGGATTCCGAATCTCTTCGGCGGTTACTACTTCGATGCCAGCTTCTGTGACTCCAGAAACGCAATCAAATCGAGGAACTCTCGATCGGTCATTTTCTTCTCCATGCCTTCAGGCATCGTACTGATTGCCTGTTCGGCCGTCGTTTCAATCTGTGATTTCAAAATTTCGTGGAGCGTGCCCTGGTTGTCTCCCAGGACCAGTGTCAGGTTCGAATCAGAGACTTTGATGCCGGAATGAATCCGGCCATTTTCCAGAATGACGGCGAGCGTTGTGTAGCTTGGTGCGACCGTGCGGCCTGGTTCGAGGATCGACTCGATCAGATGGATGCGGGAAAAACGGCGACCGATTCCCTTCAGATCCGGGCCGATCTTTCCCCCCTCATCTCCCAGACGGTGGCACTTGATGCAGCCGGCCTTTTCCTTATTCATGAACGAATCCCGCCCGCGTTCGGCGTTGCCACTTGTGCTTAACGCGTAGCGAATCAACCGTTCGTGCTCGGCCTTCGAACTGACTTGCCGAAATCGCAATTGGAATCTCGGCTTCGCGTCCGCGGTGGCGACTTCAACGGACAGCCGCCGAGCGTCGGGCGTCAGCACTGCCTCACGACGACGCAGTGACTTTCAGATACAGGCCGGAGAGCGGCTACCTGAAGAGGACTTACACCTCTCTGATCAAACAAACTTGCAAACGCACCGTCTTGCCGCTGCGCGACACGGGCCATTCTGCGCTTGTTCCAGGCTACTGATCTACTCCACGTGCGCGGTGGTTTACCAAAGAGTGCCATTATCCCGACGTTTCGAAGTAGTCAATCGGGAACGATCATCCATCAGTGAATTCGCTTCGGAAACGTGCTCGGGGAGAACGGTCACTTCACCGGCAAGATCCGCGATTGTTCGAGCAACCTTGGCGATGCGTATCATCACCCGCGTTGAGAAGCTGCGGTCCTTATGGATTTCCTAGTAACAAACCGCCGCATCGTCTCCGAACTCGCACTTCTGAAGAACTTCGCCATGCCCGCCTGAAATTGCTGCGTTGAACGGAATCGGCTGACCTTCGAAGCGGCTGTGCTGGAGTTCGCGGGCTTTTTTTTCGATTTATACAGATGCTTCCAAACGGTACTTGCGAATTATTCCCGCAGTTCGGACGTGAACTCTCGATAGTGTCGCGGGATGGCCCGACCGCTCGCGGTCGGGTGCCGAAGGCACAGGATGTCGCGTTATCGACGCACAGGAAAGTTGTCACGTTTGTATTGAATAGGAACGCGAACGGTAAAATATTCTGTCGCTGCGCGACCCGCGCATTCTGGCCGGGCCAACCGGCGTTTTTCTGTTTCGGGACCGACGACAATCTCTTCGGATTCGGCCTGTCGGTTGACGTTCTGGCTCACTGTCGGCCGAAACGGAATGAGGCCGAAGCCAGTGAGAGCACAGATCAGAATCGACCTGATCAGTGGCATCCCCCTCTCCTTTGCTCCGGTCGTCAGTGCTGAAAGAGGAATTCGTTCGAATTCAGCAGTGCCCACAACACATCTTCGAACGGCTCCTCTGCCGCACCGTCGCGTTTTTGCTCCACAAACCGCTCAATTTTCTCGACTTCGTCAGACGTTGGCGGGCGTGAATACGCGGCAAGATAGCATTCCTCGACGATCTCCCGCAGCGACTTGTCCGCTTTTCGCAGCTGGCGAATCCGGTTGTTCCCGTTCGTGAGGCGGCTCTGGACGAACGACCCGTTGGCAACCTGTAAGGCCTGCGAGAGGTTCAGGTCCTCCGAACGCTCGCAACGGCAGACCGATTTTCGTTCGGGTTGCCCGAAGACTTTGAGGAACTCCTGGCTGAAATCAGGACTCGGCAGCTGCGTGGCGCGAGTGCCTGCCGGAAGACCGCCAAACTGCTCCGAAACGCTCGTCGCATCGCAGATGGCGTCGAGAAGCTGCTCGGCCGACAGCAACCGACGCTGGTAGCGCGAGAAGTATCGGTCGTCGCCGGCGTTCCCGGGAATCGATTCGGAAGACCGCTGGTAGGTCTCGCTGTTCAGGATGACCCGCAGAATGTGTCGCCGATCGAATTTGTGTTTCACAAAGTCCGCAGCGAGAGCGTCGAGCAGCTCTGAATTCGAAGGCGGATTTGAATCACGAAAGTCGTCAATCGGCTCGACAATTCCGCGGCCCATCATCTGACTCCAGAGCCGATTCACCTCGACGCGCGCGAAGAGCGGATTGTCCGGTTTCGTCAGCCAGTCGACGAGCACAGTTCGGCGATCAACTCCCGATACAAGGTCGACTTCGCCGGTTCCGGGCAACCAGGGTTTCATCGTCTGCCCGGTTCGCGGCTGCGTGACCTCACCCCGGTCGATCACCGAAACGAACATCTCATCCTTTCGATCCGTCACGTCCCGCTGGACGCGGTGGAAGAACGATCCCAGGCCGTAATAGTTATCCTGAGTCCACCGCTCATGCGGATGATTGTGGCACTTCGCGCACTCCAGTCGGGCGCCAAGGAACACTTGAGCCGTCGATTCTGTGCAGTCGTTGGTGCTCGCCGCCGTGCGGAAATAGTTCGCCGGCGGACTTTCGAACGTGCTCCCGCTGGACGTCAGCAGCTCGCGGGCAAACGTGTCGTAAGGCAGGTTTCGTTCAAACGCCCGCACGAGCCAGCGGTGATACTTGAAGACACCCGGCGACGAAATATTTGCGGCTCGAATCCGCAACGCATCTCCCCATTTCAGCGCCATGAATTTCGCGTGTTCAGGTCTTTTCAGCAGCTGGTCGATGAGTTGCGACCGCTTGTCGCTCGCCGAGTCGGCAAGAAACTCGCGCGTGGCTTCGACGGTGGGTAGGAGCCCGGTCACGTCGAGAGACACTCGGCGAATAAACTCCGAATCCGAGCAGCGTTCCGACGGCAGGTACTGCAACTGTCGCAGTCTGCCGTGGACGAGTCGGTCGACGTAGTTCACTTCCGCAGGCTTCGTCCATTCATAACCGTCCACTTCGGACACTGAAACGACAAAGCTCGTCGCCATGTGCTCGAGGTAGCGGACCGTGATCGCCGTCTGCCCGCGGGATCCTTCGACTCGCGTGACGAGCCCGGAACCGTCCGCAGTGGCGATCGACGAATCGGAGACGGTGAAGACAGCAAGGTCAGTCACATCCCGGACTGTGTGATCCGAATACGTCGCGAACACGGCGTATCGCTGAGTCCCCGCGGCGGCCGTCAGTTCGCGTCCGGACGGCGGGAACAGCTGAATGCTCTCGCAGTGAATCGCGTCGGGCGGGTCGAGCCGAGTTCCTTCTTTGATCCAGTTTTTCAGAACCTGATGCTGTATCGAGCCGGCAATCAGTTTCCGTCCGCCGGCGTGCGGAACCTCGGTGAGCGGTTTTCGCAGCAGCAGACTCGTGTCCGGGTTCAGCGGATTCGTTCGACGCGCGAAGAACTCGTTTCGTAAAGTGGACTCGTCAATACCTGGGTCGAACGCACGCAGAGACAAACGGAATCCGCCTTTGCCTTTCGGCGATCCATGACACGCTCCCGAGCTGCACCCCTGTCGTGACAGAACCGGAAGCACCTCAAGCCGCATCGACACGGCATCCGAATCCCGCAATCGAATCGTCACGGGGACGTCGACGGTCAGGTCTCCCAAAGCAACCGTGATCTTTGTGCTCCCATTCTGCAGAGGCGTCGCACGATTCGCTTCAAGGCGGACCAAATTCGCGTCATCTGATTTCAAAATAGCGAGGTCGGTGACGTCGATGGCTGTTCCTGCCTCGTCGTGCCCGGTGACGATGAGGCTCACAGAAGAACGCCGCGAGTTCAGTGACAGGCTCGCGGGAAACACACTGAGTTTCTGAAACGCGACGCGCGGGACGACTGTTTTGTCAGCAGCACCTGTCTTGTCAGCAGCACAAAGTGAGGCTGGTCGCGCGATGGCAATGGAAAATATCAGGATCAGAATTCGGAGCATCGAAATCTCGTGAGAAAGAAAACACCGTTGAGTTCCCAGGACAATTCGCCAGCATCAACGACATCCGGGGGGAAGAATCAACCTGATCACTACTTGCCGGATTTCGCCGGGTCTTGAGTCGGCAGTGTGGCCGTTGCCGTAACGTCGCTCTCCGCGACGACGGTTCTCGCCGTGACCACGACAGACTTCAAAGTCGAAACGTCGACGGTCTGGCCGATCGAAATTTCCACACTCGCTTCGCTTTTTCCGGCTGGAATCACAATCCGCTCTGGAAGTACGACTCCTGGCGGGACGTCCGAAAACTCAACATCAATCTGCTTTTTGTCACCGCCAGCGCGTGGCACAAATCGCTGAGCCCGAACGCGAAGCTGCCGGCGACTGCCCGGTGTCAACGGGCCATCGGCTTCGATTGAAACGAGAAGCGGGTCGATAATCCTGAGCGGCAGCGTGGCCAGTTCAACCTCTTTCGTCTGACCTTTGAAGCTGGCCTCACCAATGATGCGGACAGGTCGGTCACCTCGAGCGATGTCTTTCGGTCCGTTCAGCTGAAAACGATATTCATTGTCGTCGCTTCGACTGACGGCCCGCTCGCCTCCGCTTGCGCTGAACCCGTCAGGCAATCCCTCGACGCGGATATTGACGGGAGCTTTGAAGCCATTCGCTCGGTCCTTCACTCGAACCGTGAAATAAACTTCGCCGACCAGTCGCGGGTAGAGAATGGTATTGTTGTCGAGGCTGAGCGCGAAGAAGTCGGGAATCTCAGGGCCGACCGTCGCAGCAATCAACCCGTCAAGATTTCCGGGCGGAAACGGTGTCTGAGGATACACATTTCGAAGTGCGGTCAACGTCGACGCCCGTTGACGAATGACCTGCCCATTGATCGTCGCAGAACCTGTCACCCTGATCGGGCGCGTCTGACCTGGCTGATAATCCGGCGGCAGATAGATTTTCAGTCGCGTGTCTTTTCCCTTTTCAGGAACCGTTTCGTTGAGAAGCTTCACCTGCCCGCCGAGCCCAGTGACTGAAAGCAAAACCGGTCCGTTATACCCATCCCTGGCGACACTGACTTTCAGAAGTGTGTACCCGTTTTGCGGCAGGATCGTGCTGTCCTGATCGGCCGTCAGCTGGAAGCCCGGAGTCACTCGATCCAGCTCCAGGTGGTATCCGAATTCCGGGCCACCGCGTCCGGTTAAGTCGGCGATCACGATCTCGTATTCTCCGTCGGCAGGTGCCGACCAGACGAGTTCCCGCCCGGCGTTTCCCGCTTTGCGAATCTCGGCAAGCGTTTTGCCAGAGCTATCCTGTACGGCGATGGCAAGAACCGCCGGGACGCCCTGGCCGCGAGTCGTGTCGCGAATCCGAATTCGCTCGCCCTTCCGGACTGACACTCGGCAGGAGTGCCGTTCACCCTGGAGGCTCAGAATGCCGCTCACTCCACCCGGAATCGGCACCTTGATCGACGTTGAAGTATCAATCACGGTCTGCGGAGACTCCGTGACCTGGACCTCGCAGAAACCGGATCCAACCCGACCGGGAAACGCAGCACTGATCAATTTCGAGCCCGCCACGGCCTCGTTGATTCGCAACGGAGGCAGCCCTTCGACGGCCACTCCGGCGAAACTCAGCGAAGTCTCAACACCTTGCTGAATGACCGCGGGAGTTGGCACCGAAATCAGCGGAAAATCTCCGATGCGTAACCGGTAGCGGTGCCCCGATGCACCGCCCATCAGAGCATCTTCGATTTCGATCACGTAATCGCCGCTGGCCTCACACCGGTGACGCAAACAACAGTCGCCCGCGAGCCCTGCCGTGTCGTCTGCAAAAGCCA
>JAQBVJ010000086.1:0-30000 GCA_027623235.1 Planctomycetota bacterium | reverse complement strand
ATTATCTAATGGCCAAAGAAACTTTTGCACGGACAAAGCCGCACGTTAATGTTGGGACGATCGGCCACATTGATCATGGTAAGACGACGCTGACTGCGGCTCTTCTGGCTGTTCAGGGGGCTAAGGGGTTGGCGAAATTCAAGAGCTATGCTGATATCGCAAAAGGCGGTACGGTTCGGGATGAAACGAAGACAGTAACGATCGCTGTCTCGCATGTTGAGTACGAGTCAGAGGCTCGGCATTATGCTCACATCGATTGTCCGGGGCATGCGGACTATATCAAGAATATGATCACTGGTGCGGCGCAGATGGACGGCGCGATTCTGGTTGTGTCGGCTGCTGATGGTCCGATGCCTCAGACTCGCGAACACATTCTTCTCGCGCGTCAGGTGAATGTTCCGCAATTGGTGGTGTTTTTGAATAAGTGTGACCTGGTTGATGATGAAGAGTTGCTCGAGCTGGTTGAGATGGAAGTTCGGGAGCTGTTGACTAAATATGATTATAACGGCGACGATATTCCGGTTGTTCATGGGTGTGCGAAGCCAGCTCTGGATGCGCCGAGTGATCCTTTGGCGAACAAGTGTATTGGCGAGTTGATGGATGCTCTTGATAGTTATATTCCTGAGCCGGAGAGGTTGACTGATCGGCCATTTCTGATGGCGGTTGAGGATGTGTTTTCGATTGAAGGCCGCGGGACCGTGGCGACTGGTCGAATTGAGCAGGGGACAATTAATGTTGGCGATAAGATTCAAATCGTCGGGCTGCAGGATACGGCGGAAACGACGTGTACTGGCGTGGAAATGTTTAACAAAACACTGAATACCGGGCAGGCTGGCGACAATGTTGGTTTGCTTTTGCGTGGTATTAAGAAGGAAGCGATTCAACGAGGGCAAGTGCTCGCAGCCCCGGGATCGATTCATCCGCACACGAAGTTTGAGTGTGAGGTTTACGTGCTGAGTAAGGACGAGGGTGGTCGGCATACGCCGTTCTTCAGTGGCTACCGCCCGCAGTTTTATTTCCGTACGACGGATGTGACCGGGGCGGGGAATTTGCTCGGTGGTGCGGAAATGTGCATGCCTGGTGATAACGTGAGGCTTGAGGTCGAACTCGGGAAGCCGATCGCGATGACTGATAATAGTCGATTTGCAATCCGAGAGGGTGGCAAGACTGTTGGTTCTGGTGTCGTGACGAAGATTCTTGAGTAATCGGGTTGGATTGTGTTGTTATTGCTGTGCGAATTGTTCTGTGGGCTGAGCGAGATTTGCAATGAGAGAGTATGTCTGGCTTGAGTGTACGGAAACCGGTCAGCGCAACTACCGGATCCAGAAGGAAACTCGGGGCACGGAGAGGCTTCAGTTGATGAAGTACTGTCCGAAGCTTCGTCGGCATACTCTGCATAAGGAGTCACGCAAGAAATGACCTGCAGCTGCTTCTGCCTGTTACGGGTGTAGCTCAATTGGCAGAGCACCGGATTCCAAATCCGGCGGTTGGGGGTTCAAGTCCCTCCGCCCGTGTTTAATGGCTGGTGCGTTGTGCTGGCTTGTCCGGGTTGATGTGGGCTTTTCTGGCTGAAGTACTACGATGGGACAGAACTCGACATCATTGCTGGCGGATTTGGGGCGCGCGACTCTGTATAAGTGTTCTCAGGGGCGCGTGGCGCGTGGTGTGACTGCGGCTGTTATTGCGGTCATTTCCTGTTACGGGTCCTGGACGCTTTATCGGACGTTTTTTACTCGGTTCTCGCCGGAGGTGAGGTACGGAGTTCCCGGTGTCCTTGCGTTGCTGGGCATCTGGGTTGGGTTTCGCCTTACTCATCATGATCGATTTGCAGAGTTTCTGATCGCGACGGAGTCCGAAGTCGACAAAGTTCACTGGCCCGACCGGAAGCATATTCATCGGGCGACCGTTGTCGTTGTTGTTACGATGCTTCTTATGGGTGCCATGTTGTTCGTGTTCGATCTCGTCTGGCAGGTCGTCTTCGAGGCAGTCGGGTTTCTGGAATACACGGATTAGTTTCTGCCAGGGTGCTGCGGCAGGTTCCCAGCGGGATCAGAGGAGGTTGCTCCGTGGATGGCGCTCAAAACGAAACTCAAGAGTCTGAAATCAAATGGTACGTCTTGAAAGTTCAGACGAACCGAGAGAAGTCGATTCGGGACTCGCTGGAGCGTCGCGTCAAGCGTGAGGGGCTTGAGGAGTGTTTTGGGCAGATTATCATACCAACAGAGCGGATCGTTGAGACGAAGGCTGGGAAGAAGAAGGTACGAGAACAGAAGTTGTATCCAGGTTACATCATGGTGCAGATGGTTTTGAACGATGAGACTTGGTATCTCGTTCGGGACACGACTGGGGTTGGTGACTTTACTGGCTCGGCCGGAAAGCCCCACCCGATGGATTTGGCAGAAGTCGAACGGATGCTTGGGCTGGAGCAGAAAAAGGAAGAGGAGCCGACCCGCGTCAAGATTGAGTTCAAAGTGGGTGAGGTTGTTAAGATTAAGTCCGGCGCGTTTGAGTCGTTTGAGGGTGAAATTGATGCGATTGATGAGGCGACAGGGAAATTGAGCGTGTTGATTGAAATTTTCGGTCGGCAAACGCCTTACGAGGTTGAATATCACGAAGTGGAGAGGCCGTAGAACCGGGAATTGTGGCTTACGTTACAGTTCGGTCTGGCGGTTAAGGGTTAAGAGATGGCGAAGCAGGTTACGAAAGAGATCAAAGTGCAGATCACCGGAGGGCAGGCGACGCCTGCGCCTCCAGTTGGTACTGCACTTGGCCCTCACGGCGTCAATATTGGTCAGTTTGTGCAGCAGTTTAACGATCGAACTCGTGAAATGATGGGGACGACGATTCCCGTAATTATTACGGTGTACAATGATCGGTCGTTCGACTTTATTCTTAAGAGTCCGCCTGCGGCAGTGCTGTTAAAGCAGGCAGCTCAGATCGCAAAAGGTGCCGGCAATCCACGGACGGACAAGGTTGGGACGGTGACTCGGTCACAGGTGTTGGAGATCGTTCGCCTGAAAATGACGGATCTCAATACGAACGATGAAGGGCAAGCGTGCCGGATTATTGAGGGTACGGCCCGCAGCATGGGGATTGAAGTTGTTGCTTGATTTATTTGCGTCGAGTGCTTTTTGTGCTGATGGATTCTGAAGTGGCTGTCTGACCGTCGTCGGCTTCTTCGGGTTGTGGTTTACGATGGCAGACCGTCTTCCGGCAGTCGTTAAGGGTTAAAGAATGGCTAAGCAGTCACGAAGAGTTGCATTTCTCCGCGATTATACTCGCGGATTGGGGACGCTTGAACTGGCGGATGCCGTTCGCGAACTAAAGGCGCTTGAGACAAAGCTTCCGGATGGTGTATCCGCGTGTCGGTTTGACCAGACCGCTGAGATGGCATTTCGTCTGGGGGTTGACCCGAAGCAGGCGGATCAGCTTGTGCGGGGCTCGATTGTTCTTCCTCACGGGATCGGGAAATCGCAGCGAGTTCTCGTCTTCTGCCAGGGGGAGAATGTTGCAATCGCTGAGGCGGCTGGTGCCGATCATGTCGGCGGGAAAGAGCTGGCAGACCGGATCAAAAATGATGGCTGGCTCGATTTCGATGTCACCATCGCGACGCCGGACATGATGGGTGTCGTTGGTCCGCTTGGTCGGGTACTTGGTCCTCGAGGGTTGATGCCGTCTCCAAAAGCTGGCACGGTGACACAGGATGTTTCTACTGCAGTGCAGGAATATAAGGCTGGCAAGGTCGAGTTTCGGGTTGACGCTGGCGCAAACGTGCATTGTGTTGTCGGGAAGTTATCGTTCACCGAAGACCAGCTGCGCGAGAATATAGAAGCACTCATCGGTTATGTTCAGTCGTTGAGGCCGACGGCGGCAAAGGGGATTTTCATGCGAAAAGTGGCCCTCTCTGCGACGATGCTTCCGGGGATTGTTGTTTCAGTCTGATCAGGCCATGTTGAGGTGGCTTTGGCGAGGGCTGGTTTCAGATGAGCTGTGAAGCGGAGCGGACTCAATGAGTAAAGTTATCAAGAATCACATCATGAACGAGCTCACTCGAGAGCTCGATGGTCATGGCGAGGTCCTCGTTGTTGACGTTTCCGGTCTGACTGGGAATCAAGTCAATGATCTGAGGCTCGCTTTGGGGGAGCAGGATATCTCTCTTCTGACTGTCAAGAATTCACTTGCGCGACGGGCATGCGAGTCGATCGGACTGGGGGCTGTAGGTCCGATCCTCGAAGGGCCGTCGACTCTCGTCTGGGGCGGTGAGGATGTAGTCGCTCTTTCGCGTGAGATTACGAAATGGGCTAAGGAGATCGGCTCGCTTGCCGTTAAAGGCGGAACTGTTGAAGGCAAGACGCTCGATGCGGTGGGCGTAGATAAGCTGAGTAAGAGTCCGGGGCGGCTGGAGTTGCTTTCGATTATTTCCGGCTTGATTCTCAGTCCTGGTGGCAATATTGCTGGAGCGCTTTTGGGGCCCGGTGGCAGGGTGGCTGGCCAGATTAAGAGCAAGGCTGAGGAAGAGTAGGGCCCTTCGCGACAAGTTAACGACTGAAATTAGATTTGCGCCTTGTGGCGTAAGGAGACACGGAAACGGGAGTTTTTTTCCGTCGTAGTTTTCAGACCGAACACCGACTGTTCGCCGGGAGATAACTCCCGTTTCTGCCAGCTGTTCTGGAATCCGGGAACGTCGGGACCAAACGAGTTTGATTTTCTGGAGCTGAGCAATGAGTGAAGAAGGTGCAGTTGCGGTCGAATTCAGTGATACAACCAAGGCTCTTGGTGACAAAATCGCTGGCCTGACACTCCTCGAAGCCAAATCGCTGGCGGATTATCTGGAAGAAGTCCACGGGATTAAGCCTGCGGGCGGTGCCGTGGTCGCGATGGCCGGTCCGGCCGCCGACGCTGCTCCTGTCGAAGAGCAGACGGAATTTGACGCGGTGCTGACTGGCTATGGTGACAACAAGATTGCTGTCATCAAGGTCGTCCGCGCTGTTACGGGTCTTGGGCTGAAAGAGGCCAAAGAAGTCGTAGAAAGCGCTCCGAAGGCGATTAAAGAGGGCGTCTCGAAAGAGGAAGCTGAAAAGCTTAAGGCAGAGATCGAAGGTGCCGGTGGCTCCGTCGAGATCAAATAGTCAGATTCAGTCAACCGGGGTGGGCCTTTGGGTGCGCCCCGGTTTGCTGGTCGTCTGTCTGATTGACGGCAGAGGTGGATTGCACAGTTTTTGGCTGGACAAGCCTCGGTTGGGGTGCAGATTTTGTTCCGGTTGCGCATAATCCAGAACTGTCCTGCCTCTAGCGCCCGTGTTGAGCACTATGCCTTCGGTGCGTGCGTCCAAAATCTCAACCTGTGAATGGATTCCCGCCGTGCTCCTGTGGCGACCTGCTCCGGCTGAAACGAGGTTTTGCGTCAGCTTTGTGAGCATGTGTCTTTGCGATTCCCGCATCACAACAACGGCGGGATAGTGCGCGCGGTTTTCCGGATAGTTGGCACCGGTTCCGATTCTCTGGTTTTTGTGGTCTCTGGTTTTTGTGGCTGTTCTCTTTTAAAGAACGGGTATTTGAATATGCCGATCCCCTCAAAGCGAACAGTTGTCGCTGATGAGACCCGAGTCATGGGCAGTCTCGAGTGCTCTCAGCCAATCGAGACGCTGACTCAAGTTCAAAACGATGCGTACGACCGCTTCCTGCAGACGGGTCGCGTGTCACGTGAACGTCGGGATGAAGGTCTTGAAGGGATTCTTCGCGAAGTGTTCCCGGTTGAGAGCTACGACGGGCAGTACTCACTTGAGTATGTTCGTTACGACCTCGGGAAGCCTCGGTACACGCCGCTTGAGTGTCGGCAGTTACGGATGACATTTGGCCGCCCGTTCCGCGTGCTGCTCCGGTTGAACAAGGAGCAGCCGATTGAGGAAGAAGTTTACCTTGGTGACATCCCGATCATGCTTGGTGGTGGCGAGTTCATCATCAATGGTGCGGAGCGGGTTGTCGTCAGTCAGCTTCATCGGTCACCCGGCGTCGATTTCGTGCTGGCTTCTGAACCAGGCGAAAAGAAATCTTACTCGTGCCGCGTGATTCCGGAACGTGGCAGCTGGATCGAACTCAACGTTACGAAGAAGGACGCCTTGGCGGTCCGGATCGATCAGAGCGGCAAGTTCTCCGCGTCGACGCTTCTTCGGGCGATGGGGAAGGAGTTCTCCACGAATGCTCAGCTTGCCGGATTGTTTTTTGACGTCAGACATGAAGCGGTCAGCAACAAGCTGGAATCCAAGACAGTTGCGGACGATGTGATCTATCCTGTCGGACATGAGCAGTGTGGTGAGATCATTATCGAATTCGGTGAGAAGCTGACGGAAGCTCACCTCGAAAAGATCAAGGAAGCCAAGCTCAAGAAGATTCTGATGATCACGGAGCTCAACGATCCGTTGATTCTCAATACAATTCGAGAAGATGTTACGACGAGCCACGAAGAAGCACTGCTGCGTATTTACCAGCGGTTGCGTCCTGGAAATCCGCCCGCTCTTGATAAGGCGATGGAACTTTTCCGCGATCGGTTTTTCGATCTGAATCGCTATCGCCTGGGCACAGTTGGCCGATTCCGCATCAACAGAAAGTTTCAACAGGGCGTTGCCGAAGATGAAATGACCCTCAACCCTGAGGACTTCATCAATGCAATTCGGTACCTCATTCGGCTTCGGACAAACGATCCGACGGCTTACATCGATGATATCGACAACCTCGGAAATCGCCGCCTGCGGACGATTGATGAACTGGCCGCGGATGAGATTCGCAAGGGTTTTTTGAAGCTCCGCCGTACGGTGCAGGAGCGGATGAGTCTGAAAGATGTCGAGGAAATGACTCCGCGAACGCTTGTGAATCCGAAGAGCGTTTCCGCGGCGATCGAGTATTTCTTTGGCCGCAGCGAGCTATCTCAGGTTGTGGACCAGACGAATCCGCTGTCGATGCTGACTCACGAGCGTCGATTGAGTGCACTTGGCCCGGGCGGCCTTAATCGGAAGCGAGCGGGCTTTGAAGTTCGCGACGTCCATATTTCTCACTACGGCCGAATCTGCCCGATTGAGACGCCGGAAGGTACAAATATTGGCCTGATTTCCAGCCTCGGTGTTTTTGCCCAGGTGGATGAGTACGGGTTTCTGATTACGCCGTACCGAAGGGTCGTCAAATCCAAATTGACTGACGAGATTGACTACCTCAGGGCGGACGAAGAGGCTGACCATTACGTCGTGCCGGCGGACACGCCTGTCACGAAGGGCAAAATAACGTCCGAGCGCGTTCTGGCCAGGCATCGGAACGATGTGAAATGGATCGATGTGGCGGATGTTGAATACATCGACATCTCGCCTGCGCAAATGGTCGGAGTGTCTGCGAGCCTGATCCCGTTTCTTGAGCATGACGATGCCAACCGGGCTCTCATGGGTTCAAACATGATGCGGCAGGCAGTTCCGCTTTTGATCTCAGAGAAGCCGATCATTGGCACAGGGATGGAGCCGTGCGTTGCTCAGCATTCAGGGATGCTGATTCGAGCAGAACGAGCCGGCAAAGTGACTTATGTCGATGGCACAGTGGTCGAAGTCGACGGGCGCCGATACCCGCTGCGGAAGTTCACTGGACTCAACGAGCGAACGACGCTCAACCATAAGCCGATCGTGTCTATTGGCGAAAAAGTGAAGAAGGGGCAACTACTGGTCGACAGTGCCGCGACTCATGATGGCGAACTGGCTGTGGGCCGAAACGTGCTCGTCGCGTTCATGTCATGGGAAGGCTACAACTTCGAAGACGCGATTGTTCTGTCGGAGCGTCTGGTGAAAGAAGACGTTTATACGTCAATTCACATTGACGAATTCGACGTTGAGATTCGCGAAACCAAACTTGGCCGTGAGGAATTTACGCGAGACATTCCCAACGTCAGTGAGAAGGCTCTTCGGCACCTGGACGAAACGGGCGTCGTGCATGTTGGTACTCGAGTTCAGCCAGGCGACGTTCTGGTTGGCAAGGTGTCTCCGAAGGCAAAGTCGGAACTGACACCCGAAGAAAAACTGCTTCACGCGATCTTTGGACGAGCTGGTGAGGACGTCAAAAATGAGTCGCTCGAAGTTCCGTCCGGTGTCGAAGGTGTTGTGATTCACACGGAGCGATTCTCGCGAAAGATGAGCCTTTCTGAGTCGGAGAAAAAGCAGCTCGACCAGCAGGTGAAAGACGCAGAGACACAGGGCAACGCGGCGATCGCGAAGATTTTCCTGGAATTCCTTGGCCACTTTGAGTCGGCACTCGGTGAGAAGGTTAAAGATGACGAAGGCAACGCGATTGCCAAAAGCGAGGACGAGATAGTCATCGCTGCTTTTGCTTCTCGATTCACGACCTGGTTCGACAAACTGGAATTGCGGAGTCCGCAGAAACTTTCCGAATGTCGCAAAGTTGTTCGTGATCACTGGGACGCTGTCGAAGCCACAATTGATTCGCGCGATCATGCGGTCAATAGTTTGAAACGTGGTGACGAACTGCAGAACGGTGTTCTGCAGATGATTAAAGTTTATGTCGCTTCAAAACGACTGATTTCGGTCGGCGACAAAATGGCCGGTCGGCATGGTAACAAGGGCGTGATTTCGAAGGTGCTGCCAGTCGAAGATATGCCGTACCTCGATGACGGTACTTCGATTGACATCATCCTGAATCCACTGGGTGTACCGAGTCGAATGAACGTCGGTCAGATTCTTGAGACTCACCTGGGATGGGCGGCTCAGAAGCTTGGCTTCCGGTGTTACTGCCCGGTCTTTGATGGTCCTGATGAAGAACTGATCAACGATCTTCTCGAAGAGGCTGGATTGCCTCGTGACGGGAAGGCTCAGTTGTACGACGGTCGAACGGGAGCTCCAGTCGATCAGAAAGTGACTGTTGGCTACATCTACATGTTGAAGCTTCACCACCTGGTCGACGACAAGATTCACGCTCGGGCGACTGGTCCGTACTCGCTCATTACTCAGCAGCCGCTGGGTGGTAAAGCCCGCTTTGGCGGGCAGCGGTTTGGTGAGATGGAAGTGTGGGCTCTGGAAGCGTATGGGGCAGCCTACATTCTGCAGGAACTGCTCACTGTGAAGAGCGATGATGTTGAGGGCCGAACGAAGATTTACGAGTCCATGGTCAAGGGCGAAAACACGCTCGAGGCCGGGACGCCGGCCAGCTTTGACGTGCTCACCAATGAGATTCGGGGCCTCGCTCTGAATCTGCAGTTGGAGAAGGCGTCGAACTAAGCTGCGTCCTGTCTTGAGTTTCGCAAACGGCCATCGGCCGAATTCGATAAATCACTGAGGGTTCCCGCCGCCTGGGCGGCATGTCGAGCCATCTGATAAGGGGTCTGGTATGAGCAACGGCGAATCGACCGGTTACGAACGAGTTAACGATTTCGGAGCGATCCGGATCTCGCTCGCCAGCCCGCATGACATTCGGAGCTGGTCGTTCGGCGAAGTCAAGAAGCCCGAGACGATTAACTACCGGACATATCGACCTGAGCGGGACGGTCTGTTCTGCGAGAGAATTTTCGGGCCGGAAAAAGACTGGGAATGTGCCTGCGGAAAGTACCGTGGCATGAAATACAAGGGCATGATCTGCGATCGCTGCGGCGTCAAAGTGACTCACAGCCGTGTGCGTCGGAAGCGGATGGGGCACATCGAGCTGGCTGCGCCCGTCGTTCATATCTGGTTCTTCAAGGCAATGCCGAGCCGCCTTGGCGCGTTGCTCAACATGAAGACGACGAGCCTGGAAAAAGTCATCTATTTCCAGGATTACGTTGTCACCGATCCGGGCGATACGCCACTCCGTCTTGCGCAGCTTCTGACGGAAGACGAAGCTCGTGAGAAACGGCAGAAATACGGAGAAGGTTCGTTCGATATCGACATGGGTGCGGAAGCGGTCAAGAAGCTTCTTGGTACTCTCGAACTGGTTGAACTTTCCGTCTCGCTGCGGAAAGAACTGATTGAGACCGGTAGCCAGCAGAAGAAAAAAGAACTCATCAAGCGGCTGCGAATTATCGAACAGTTGCGGGACAGTAATAACCAGCCCGAGTGGATGGTGCTCGATGTGATTCCGGTGATTCCGCCGGACCTGCGTCCGCTGGTCCTGCTCGACTCAGGAAACTTCGCAACGAGCGATCTCAACGATCTTTACCGCCGGATCATTAATCGAAACAACCGTCTCAAGAAACTGGTCGATCTGAACGCTCCGGAAGTGATTGTCCGTAACGAAAAGCGGATGCTGCAGCAGTCAGTCGATGCTCTGTTCGATAACAACCGTTGCAAGCGACCAGTGCTCGGCTCTTCGAATCGGCCGCTGAAATCCCTGACCGATATGATCAAAGGTAAGCAGGGGCGTTTTCGCGAAAACCTGCTGGGGAAACGTGTCGATTACTCTGCACGATCGGTCATCGTCGTCGGACCCGAACTGCTCCTTCATCAGTGCGGTCTTCCCAAAAAGATCGCGCTGGAACTGTTTCAGCCGTTCGTCATTCGGCGGCTGAAGGAACTCGGCCATGCGGACACCATCAAATCCGCGAAGCGAATGCTGGACCGAAAAGATGAGGAAGTCTGGGATATTCTCGATGAAGTCATCACGAACCATCCCGTTCTGCTGAACCGGGCCCCGACTCTTCACCGGATGGGCATTCAGGCGTTTGAGCCGGTTCTGGTCGAAGGCAACGCGATTCGGATTCACCCACTGGTTTGTCGGGGATTCAACGCGGACTTCGATGGCGACCAGATGGCCGTTCACCTGCCGCTTTCAATCGAAGCTCAGGTCGAAGCCCACACGCTGATGATGGCGACTCATAACATTTTCAGCCCGGCAAACGGTGCTCCGATTATCAGCCCGTCTCAGGACATCGTGATGGGTTGCGCTTTCCTCACGTTGAAGCGGCCTGGCCGTCCCGGCGAAGGGATGGTGTTCGCATCGGTCAATGAGGTTCACACCGCGCTGGGTCATGGGAAGATCACGTTGCATTCTGTGATCAAAGTGCGAATGCCGGCGGACAAGCGAGTCATTGGTGACGGCGCGGAGACCTACATTCAAGGCGGGCTCATTGAGACCAGTGCCGGGCGGGTTCTGTTTAACGACATCGTTCACGCGAAGATGGCATTTTATAATGTGACGATGCGGAGCAAAGACCTGTCTCGAGTGATTTCGGACAGCTATCTTCAGCTTGGCCGCAGAATCACGATCGGTCTGCTCGATCGAATGAAGCAGATCGGATTCAATGAATCGACTAAATCGGGCCTGTCTTTTGCGACAAGCGATCTCGTGACGTCACCCGAAAAAGATAAGATCATTTCGAATGCTGAGGCCAAGGTCCTGAAGCAGCTGAAACTTTACGACCGGGGCATCATCACCGACCAGGAACGCTACAACCAGGTTCTCGATATCTGGACTCACGCCCGTGAGGAAATCACGGGCTCGATGATGACCGAACTCGAGAACGATGTTCGGGACAACGGAGATTACGTGAACCCGATCTTCCTGATGGCGGACTCGGGTGCCCGCGGTGGTAAAGAACAGATTCGTCAGCTCGCCGGTATGCGAGGCCTGATGGCCAAGCCAAGTGGCGAGATCATCGAGACGCCGATTAAGTCAAACTTCCGCGAAGGACTGACCGTCCTTGAGTACTTCAGTTCGACTCACGGTGCACGTAAGGGGCTGGCCGATACCGCTTTGAAAACTGCGGACTCGGGATACCTCACTCGAAAACTGGCCGACGTCTGCCAGAACATGGTCGTCACCTGTCATGACTGCGGTACGACTCAGGGGATTACCCGCGGAATTGTTTACCGTGGCGAGAAAGTCGAAGTCAGCCTCGCCGACTCGGTTCGTGGTCGCGTCAGCCGGACGAACATTGTCAATCCGATTACTGACGAAGTGATTGTTCGCGAGGGTGAGCTGATTACTCACGTCATTGCTCAGAAGATTGAGGAACTGGGTCTCGAGAAGATTCAGGTTCGCAGCCCAATGACGTGTGAAGCAACGCTCGGTATGTGCCGGCTCTGTTACGGGATGGACCTTTCGACCGGTCAGATGGTCGAAGAGGGACTCGCCGTCGGAATCGTTGCCGCTCAAAGTATCGGCGAACCGGGAACGCAGCTGACGATGCGAACATTCCACATCGGTGGTGTGGCGTCGACTGATGTTGAGCAGTCGGACCTGAAGTCTCGCCGCAGCGGTATTGTCGGGCTGGCCCGAATGCGAAGTGTGACAAATGCCGAAGGGGCGACGGTCGTTCTGACGCGAAATGCCGAGATCGTCCTGATGGACGGCAAGGGCCGCGAGCTGGAAAAATACAGCGTTCCGAACGGTGCCATGCTGACCGTGAAGGAGGGCGACGAAGTCAAAGATGGCCAGGTGCTTTGTCAGTGGGACCCGCACGCAGTTCCAATTCTGTCGGAAGTTGGCGGGATCGTGCGGCTGGAAGACTGCATCGAAGGCCAGACGATGCGTACGGAAAAAGAAGTAACCGGCCACATTCGTAGTACCATTATCGAGCACAAGGGCGATCTTCATCCGCAGATCATTCTCGAAGATTCGACCGGAAAGATTCTCGACTTCTACTATCTCCCGGAACGGGCGAGTATCGAAGTGACCGAAGGCAAGCAAATTGCGGCTGGTGCCGTCGTCGCGAAAACACCGCGAGAATCTTCCGGAACGCAGGACATTACCGGTGGTTTGCCGCGAGTCACGGAGCTGTTTGAAGCTCGAAAGCCGAAGGACCCGGCGATCATTGCCGAAATTGACGGTGAAGTTGAACTTCCGCAGGAACGGAAACGTGGTAAACGAATCATTCTGGTTCGTGGCGAAGACGGCACCGAGCGGGAGCATGTCATTCCGCCGGGCAAGCCGCTCCTTGTTCATGCGGGTGACGTTGTGGTCGCGGGTGATGCATTAGTGAGAGGGCCGCTCGTTCCCCACGACATCCTCAGAGTGAGTGGAGTCGAGGCAGTTCAGCAGTACCTGCTCCACGAGATTCAGACGGTTTATCGGTCGCAGCGGGTGGAAATTGACGACAAGCACATCGAAATCGTTGTGTCTCAGATGCTCCGCAAAGTCAAAGTGACCGAGCCAGGCGATACGGATCTTCTCCCCGGGTCAACGATCGATAAATACGAATTCAGGAATGCAAATCAGCAGATTCGAAAATCCGTTCGAATGGCTGAGCCTGGAAGCACTGAGTACGTGCAGGGTGACGTCGTTCTGCTCAATGAGCTCGAACAGGTCAACGCCGAGATTGAGGCGGAAGGTGGTGTACCGGCAGAGTTTACGAAGGCGAGACCATCTCGTGCCGTGACTCAGCTTCTGGGAATCACCAAAGCCGCCGTCCAGAGCGAAAGTTTTATCTCGGCAGCGTCATTCCAGGAAACGACAAAAGTACTGACGGAAGCGGCTCTTGGCGGTCGCGTCGATAACTTGGTTGGGCTGAAAGAAAACGTTATCCTTGGCCACTTGATTCCTGCGGGAACGGGTTTCCATTCCCATCAGGGTTCCGATGTTCGAATTCGTCCCGAAGCTCTTCAGGAACTTCAGGATGAAAAAGAGAAAATCCTGGCAGCTCGTCGTGAGATGCTGAGTGACGGGAACGATGCTTCCCTTCTCTTTGGTTCGTATGTCGCTCCGGATGAGATGGATGGACCGGAGTAGCGACTACTTGAAGAGATGGCCGGGTAACCGGTTTCGATACGCGACGGCCGGTTTAAAATCGACCGGAAGCAACAGAAATTGATTCGTTGCTGACCGAGCTGGCTCGGAGCAGCTCATATTCAAGGACAGTTTTCAGACATGCCTACGATTAACCAGTTGATCCGCAAGCCTCGTAAGGCGAAGAACGCGAACAGCAAGACGCCGCTTCTTGAAGGCTGCCCGCAGAAACGCGGCGTGTGTCTTCTTGTGAAGACGGTGACGCCGAAGAAGCCGAACTCAGCTCTCCGTAAAGTGGCGCGAGTTCGCCTTTCCAACGGCAAGGAAGTCACAGCTTACATCCCGGGTGAAGGTCACAACCTTCAGGAGCACTCAATTGTGCTCGTCCGTGGTGGTCGAGTCCGCGACCTTCCGGGTGTTCGCTACAAGATTGTCCGTGGTGTTCTGGACACTCTTGGCGTTGACGGCCGTCGTCAGGCACGTAGCCGGTATGGTGCGAAACGCCCGAAATAGACGAGCTGTCGTAGTGTTGCGACCTGGTTTCGCTGTGTGAACTTGTTGACTGGCTGAGTGTCTCACCAGTCTTTGATCTGATAAATACTGGGAAGAGATTCTCGCAGTACGGGAACAGTACCATGGAAGAACGTGAAACGCCGAACGATTTTGTCCCAACGCATCGGGACATTGAGCCGGACGCACGATTCAATTCGAAACTTGCTACGAAGTTCATCAATTGCCTGATGCACGACGGCAAGAAGAGTATTGCGACGAGCGTCTTTTATGAGGCTCTCGACATGATTGCGAAGCGGATGCCGGAAGAAGACCCATACAAAGTTTTCTCCCAGGCGATGGAGAACGTGAAGCCGGGAATCGAAGTTCGATCCAAGCGTGTTGGTGGTGCCACGTATCAGGTCCCGACACCTGTGAACCCCAAACGTCGCCAGGCTCTTGGCATTCGCTGGATGCTTGAGGCTGTTCGCGGAAAGAAGGGGCGACCAATGGCAAACTCACTGGCCGACGAATTCATCGCCGCGTACCGTCGCGAAGGTGCCGCGATGACCAAGCGAGATAACGTTCACCGGATGGCCGATGCCAATAAGGCGTTTGCTCACTTCGCCTGATCTGGACAATCGAATCTTACATCGGAGAGCCGATGCGGCAGTGAATGCCGCGTCGGCTTTCTGCGTACTGACTGGACCAGATTGAGCCGATTCGGATTGCTCCCCGAGATTGCCTCCGGTTCTGAATGCTGTGACACAAGTCAGAATGTTTCCCCGCCAGAGGAGCTCGTCATGAGCGCCGCTATGGAACGACATCGGAATATTGGCATCATCGCTCACATCGATGCCGGTAAAACGACCACGACTGAACGAATTCTGTTTTTCGCCGGAACGATTCATCGGGCTGGTGGCGTCGACGAAGGCACGACCACAACTGACTTTGATCCGGAAGAGGCCGAACGCGGGATCACAATTTATTCCGCTTGTGTCACAACGCACTGGCGTGACTCGGTCATCAACATTATCGACACGCCGGGCCACGTGGATTTTACGGCCGAGGTTGAGCGGTCTCTGCGGGTTCTGGACGGCGCTGTTGTTGTTTTCAGCGCTGTCGAGGGTGTCGAGGCTCAGAGTGAAACGGTCTGGCGGCAGGCCGATCGATATGGTGTTCCTCGAATTTGCTTTATCAACAAGCTGGATCGAACTGGTGCGGATTTTGTCCGGACGTTTGATGAGATCAACACTCGGCTCTGCAGGAGTGCCGGCAAGGAAAAGCACGTTGTGGCAGTCACCATTCCCTGCCGACTTGCGGGAAATGTCGAGGGATTCGACCCGGACCGGACGATTGTGGATCTCGTTGATCGGAAATTGCTCGTTTTTGACGATGAGTCAAATAGATGGGCGATGAGCAGCCACGAGCCGCCGGATTCACTTGCCGACGGGATTGAGGAGTGGCGGACAAAGCTGATTGACACCGTGTGCCTCTTCGATGACGAAGCGATGGAGCTTTATTTCGCAGACGGAGACATTCCTGCGAAGCAGCTTCGATCGACCATCCGCGCGGCGACGTTGCAGGGGCAACTGACGCCAGTGTTCTGCGGCACGTCGCTGAAAGGTGTCGGGGTTCAGCCAGTTCTTGACGGAGTTGTGGATTACCTGCCCAGCCCGCTCGACCGGCCACCGGTGCGAGGCACTGACCCGGCGGCGAAATCGGAAGAGAAGTCGGTTGTCGAACGAGCTCCTGATCCAGACGGCCCTTTTTGCGGGCTTGTTTTCAAAATTGTCGCGGACAAGCACAACGATCTGTACTTCGTGCGAATCTACTCCGGTACGGTGAGAAGCGGGTCGAGGATGCTCAATCCGCGAACCGGAAAAAAAGAGATGATGACAAAACTGTGGCACATTCAGGCCGATTCGAGAGAGCTCGTTGACCAGGACTCCGCAAAGGCCGGCGACATCATTGGAGTCGTCGGGCTTAAAGGGTCAGTGACAGGCGACACGCTTTGCGACCAGAAAAGCCAGATCGTCCTCGAAGACATCGTCTTTCCGGAAACGGTCATCTCGATGTCCGTTGAGCCGGAAACGAGTGCCGAGAAGGACAAGCTGGAAGCGATGCTCGCCCGGCTTTCTCTTCAGGATCCGACGTTTACCGCAAAGGTCGATCCCGACACCGGACAGACAATTATTTCGGGCATGGGGGAGCTGCATCTGGAGGTGATCAAAAATCGGATGGAGCGGGAATTCAAACTGAAAGTCAAAGTCCACAAACCGCGGGTGACATACAAAGAGACAATCTCGGGCGAGATCGTCGTCGAGGGGCTGTTTGATAAAGAAACGTCGGCGGGCTCCAACTACGCGTGGGTGAAGCTTCGACTCGTGCCGAAGCCGGACGTTGTCGGAATTGAAGTTGTCAACGAGTACGTTTCGAAAGATGTTCCGGCGATTCATCGTGAGGCGTTGAAGAATGCCGTACGCGATGAGGCTCAAACCGGAGTCCAGGGATTCTCAATGACCCAGCTGGAAGTTCACGTCGTCGACTTTAAGCATCAGGCTGGCGTGACGAATGAGACGTCGATTTACGCAGCCGTTGCCGAAGCGTTCAACTCTGCGCTGCAGAAGGCTGAGGCAACCGTGCTCGAACCGATCATGCATCTGGAAGTTTCTTCACCCGAAGAATTCGTCGGAAATATTCAGTCCGACTTGAATTCTCGGCGCGCGATTGTCACTCAATCGGAAATTCGCGGCGATTTCCACATTATTTCAGCTGAGGCGCCACTCGCGAAGATGTTCGGTTACACCACGACCGTGCGAAGCCTCAGCCAGGGCCGCGCGTCGTACTCGATGGAGCCGCTGCGGTACGCGCCTGCCGTCGACCTGCCGGACTACATGTAGGCCGGATTCTCTTCAGCCGGCAAGTTTCGAATTCGCTTGCGGCGAACCCCAGTAAACGTGGTCTGACCACTCGGCGAGCCGGTACGACTCGTGCCGTATCGTGACGCCGAGAATGAACGCGGCCACGCTGGCGACAGAATAGGCTTCGTGAGTTTTTTTCCAGCCCGCCTTCGCAATTTCGAGCGCCTCGTCGTCGTGATTTTTCAGGTGATCGACTTTTCTCGCGAGGTCATCGACCGAATCGAAATAGACCACTTCCTCTGAGGAGTACAGAGATTCCAGTCCCGAGCCGGCTGGAGTCAGCGTCACAATGCCGTTTCCAGTCAGCTGGGCGATTCGGTCCGACGAGTAAAGTTCGACGTCGTTTCTCCGGTTCAGATTCAGAGCCATCCGGGTCGAAGCGAGAATGAGCTCTTTCTTGTGCCCGAATGCGTAGGGGTTGCCGAGGCTTCCGAAGATTCCCAGCCGGGCATCGGGGAGTGCGCGAATCAGATCCTGGAGAAATTGTTTTCGTTCGGGAGCCCGTTTGTCGCAGCCGAAGAAAACGACGTCGTATTTCGGATCGGGATTCTCGAACGTACGAAGCCGTTCGATGGCTGGGTCAACCGGGTTCGGGATGAATGCGGCGGGACAGTCCGGTGTGCTGACGGACCGGAGAAGTTCGCCTCCGCTTGTCGCAAAGATCGCGTCCAGGAATTTATTTCGGTCGTGCAGATGCTCAATATTTTTCGGGACCCACATTGCGTCGAAATACCACAGCCCGATGCGGATGCCCGGTACGCGGTTGCGAATTTCCTCCAGCGTCTCCTTCCGAATGTACTGAGCATGCCCGAGCATCAGGATGTCCGGGTGCACGTTGACGCAGGTTTTGATGAGAGCTTTGTTGGCTCGACCTTTTCCAAATGTCTTGCTGCCGGTCGGCGAAAGCATCCTTGCCCGGTCATTGATACTGAACGGGTAAACGTAGCAGCCGTTCTGAACGAGGCCCTGGTGCAGCTTCTGGTCCGGATTGAAAAAGACGAGGCCGTCTTTGGCAAACTGATAGTTCGCTGCGTGAACAACTCGCAGTCCGGAAAACGGTCCGGCTTGTGCTGGCGATAACTGTGTTGGTGAAAATTGAGCGGGCATCGTCCGTGACGCTCCAGAAGTCAGTAAATTCGTCTGAAAAACCCAAGGGGGGACTTATAGTGGAATCGCTTCGGATTCAGAACATCAGGATCTCCTCGTCGCGGCGCAAACATCCACATTGACTGGATTTACGGAGTGCCGTACGTTCCCGCCGCTCGTGCCTGAGGAGCGTGGCAAGGCGAGCGAATCGGAAATCAACCGCCTCGCGGGACGGAACGAATGCGGATTGGATTGATGACTGCCGACTTTCACCCCAATGTGGGGGGAGTCGCGGCCCACGTTGTCGAACTCGGCAAAGCCCTCTCGGAAATCGGGCACGAAGTTCACGTTGTTACGCTGCCGCTTGGCGAGGAACGGGCCCGGTCCAGCGAGCTGCATGGGATGTTCGTGCACCGGCCGCCGATCCCGAAGGGGAAGCCGCTTTATTCGTGGCTGTCTCGCGTGTGGCTCAACCGGTTTCTGGCCTCGACGCCTCTGGACGTCATGCACGTTCACGGATTGCGGCCGCTCGAAGCGACGGCTCGTCTGTCGATGCCAGTCGTTTTTACAAATCACACGTCCGGATTTCTGAAACGCATTCAGAAGGGCAAGTTCGAACGGGCTCGCCTGGCGAAACGGCTGGCTCACGTGGCGCACGTTCTCGCCCCGAGCGAGGAACTTGTTGAGGCGACACGGTCGGTCGGTTACGCCGGGCCGGTTCACTTTATTCCGAACGGTGTCGACACGGACCGGTTTCAGCCAGGGGACCTGCAGGGCGCAACGGATTCTGAAGTGGCTCAGGCTGCGATTCAGCACCGCTCCGACTGGACGAATTCAGTTGACGAAGTTGTTGTCCTGCTGGCTCGACGGCTGGTTGAGAAAAACGGTGTGACGGTTTTTGCGGAGGCGGTCACTCGCCTGAAAACTCGAGACCGCGTTCGAATAGTCTTTGCGGGTGACGGACCGGAACGGGCTCAGGTTGAGCGAATTCTCCGCGAAGGCAGCATGCAGGAGCGGTCCATTTTTCTCGGCAACGTTCCGAATCCGGAGATGCCGGGGATCTACCGTGCGGCCGATCTGTCTGTGCTGCCTTCGTTTATGGAAGCAACAAGTATCACCGGCCTGGAGTCAATGGCGACCGGGTTGCCGTTGATCGGAACTCGCGTGGGCGGAATCCCTGCGATCATTGAAGATGGCCGGTCAGGCCTGCTCGTTCTACCGGGAGAGCCCAGTGAGATTGCAGCGGCAATCGACCGGCTCGTTTCTGATGAGGCTCTGCGAAAGGCGATGGGCGCCGAAGGTCGACAGAGTGCCGTCGCGAATTTCTCCTGGGAAGGCATTGCCGAACGGACTGCCGGGATTTATCAGCAGTACACAAGGAGTGCGGCATGAAGCGCGTGCTGCTGATTTTCGGGACTCGGCCCGAAGCGATCAAGATGGCGCCTCTGGTTCACGCGATCGCCGCTCACCCGAAGCTCGAAGCCCGCGTCTGTGTGACGGCTCAGCACCGCGAGATGCTCGATCAGATTCTTGAGCTGTTTTCGATCACGCCTGACGCCGATCTGAATTTGATGCAGCCGGGACAGACGCTCGCAGGATTGAGTGCGCGAATCCTCGAAAAACTGCCAGCGGTCTTCGATGAGCTCAAACCGGACGCGACGATCGTTCAGGGAGACACGACGACGACGTTCTGTTCTGCACTGAGTTCGTTTTATGCCGACGTGCCGATCGGTCACGTCGAAGCCGGATTGCGAACAGGCGACATTCGCGAACCGTTTCCGGAAGAAATGAACCGAGTGCTGACGACACGGCTTGCCTCCTGGCATTTTCCGGCAACCGAAAATAACCGGCAGACGCTGCTTGGTGAGGGAGTTTCTCCGAACGACACTTTTGTGACGGGAAACACGGTCATCGATGCGCTGCTCGAGGTGCGAAATCGGATCGAGCGGGGGGCATGCAGCGAGAAGACGACACAGTTCATTGCTCAGTTCGAGCGGCCGTACATTCTTGTCACGGGGCATCGTCGTGAAAGTTTCGGTGACGGTTTCGAATCAATCTGCCGGGCGATTCGGTCGCTCGCAGCAAAGCACCCGGAATTCGACATTGTCTACCCGGTGCATCTCAACCCGAACGTGCAGGAGCCGGTGAATCGGATCCTCGGCGATGTGAAAAATGTGCGGCTGGTCGAGCCGCTCAGCTATGAGCCCTTCGTCGCTCTGATGTGTCGATCTCATTTTATCCTGACGGACTCCGGCGGAGTTCAGGAAGAGGCACCGTCGCTCGGTAAGCCGGTCCTCGTGATGCGCGACAAGACGGAGCGGCAGGAGGGGCTTGAAGGCGGAGTGCGGCTCGTCGGAACCAGTGAGGAGCGGATTCTTGAGGAATCCGAACGGCTGATCCTGGACGCCGCGCATTATCAGCAAATGGCTGAGGCGATTAACCCGTACGGCGACGGTACGGCCTCCAGGCAGATCGCGGAAATCCTTGCTGATCGGCTTGCCTGATCAATTACTGGTCGGTCTTCACGAAGAGCGGGTCGCCACGCTCGGCCAGCCACGAGTGCATCGCATTTCGAAGAGCGTCCCGTGTGGCTGCGTGCTCTTTGGAATTGATCAGGTTCGTCAGTTCGGCCGGATCAGATTTCAGATCAAAGAGCTGTTGCTTTTGGGCCGCCGGGTATTCGATGTACTTCCAGTCGCCCTTGCGGATCATCCGCTGAAATCCGCGAAAATAACCAACGACGAATGGATGGACTTCATCGCGTTTCCCTTCGAGGACTGGCTTCAGGCTTTGGCCATCGATTTTGTCTGGGACTTCCAGACCGCAGAGGTCGGCGAGAGTCGGGAAAATGTCCCGCATGTAACATTGCGCGGTGTATCTTTTGTCCGGTGGAATTCCTGGACCTCGCATGAGCAACGGCACGCCGATCGTGTGTTCGTACATGCTCTGTTTTCCGCGGAGCCCGTGGCTGCCGACGCCCAGCCCGTGGTCGCTGCCGAAAACGACGATGGTGTTTTCGAGGCGGCCGGATGATTTGAGTGAGTCCAGCATCCGGCCGATCTGGGCATCCATGTGAGAAATCACGGCGTAGTAGGCGGCGAGTTCCGACCGCGTCTCGGTCGGAGTTCGTGGCCACTGGAAGAGCTTCTCGTCGCGGCCGGCAAAGTTGCCGTGGTCAAACGGGTGTTCGGCAAGGAAGTTGAGTGGGAGCTTCATTTTGGCGGGCAAGTACTTCGCCTCGTAGCCGGTCGGCAGCATCAGCGGATCGTGCGGGGCCGTGAAGTTGACGTGGAGAAAAAACGGTTTGTCGGACTCCTGCTTGAGTAGCTCAATGGCGGCGTCAGCAAAGTTCTGGCTGATGTTTCCCGTGAGGCCGACTCCACGGTCGGGGAAAACTTCTCCCTCGTCGTTCTGAAAAATCCATCCGCGGTATCCTGTGACCGGGCGACCGGCGAAGTCGACCTGTGGCTTGTACCATTTGCCTCCGCCGCCACGGTAGAGACCGTTCGTTCGGTCGTAGCCACGTTCGATCGGAGTTCCATCGTTGTGCCACTTGCCAACGTACCAGGTTCGGTAGCCGGCGTTCTGAAACCAGCGAGGCATCAGCGGGATGTCCGGTTTAATCTTTCCACCAAAGTCGTTGACGCCGTTTCGGAAACTGCAGGAGCCGGTGAGGATTTCGGCCCGACTGGGGGTGCAGATCGGGTTGCCACACGTCGCCCGTGTGAAAGCGCATCCCTCTGTGACGAGACGATCGAGGTTTGGCGTTTCGATCCGTTCGTTGCCCAGCGCGTGGATCGTGTCAGGTCTCTGGTCATCGCTGACGATCAGCAGCACGTTTGGCCGGGCGGCGAAAACGGGCGCGGCGGCGACAGGCATCGTTATCAGTATTGCAAGGCACAGACGCGGCAATGTGCAGGGGCGAATCATGATTCGGTCTCCGATGAGGTCTCGTGGGATCCAGGAGGAAACATCCAGCAGGAATCGTGAGGTGTCATGCCGATGGCTGGATAGTAAGTCCGCGATTTCGGTGCTGCGAGCAGGACAAGTCTCGTCTGGTTCCCGGCTGCCAGGTGAGTTTACCAGATCAGCTCTTTGCCGATCCCCTGCCTCTGAAAGTTGGAGTCCACTGCGAGGTCTGATAAGTAAGTGCAGTCGCTGAAATCGGAGATCGCTCTCGCGACACCGACCAGTTGACCTTCAGTGCGGGCAGTCATGATGACGCCTGTATGACGGAGGATTTGCCTGGTTCGGTCAACGGGTCATCGTTCGGCAAGCGTAGATCGATGCGGAATGTCGACAAACTCCAATGCGCTCAGGTCTGGTTCGGGAGCGTAAGAGATCTTCACCGTGCTTCCTCGCGGAATTGAGACTCGATACCAGTCGGAGAGTCGCTCTCAATCAATGTGTTTTGCTTCAAAGAGTCGGCTGTCTGGTGGTGTCAAATGTGCGGCCTTCTACAATCCGCGAAATCGAGTTTTTAAACCCGGTAACGCAACAGATTGGCGTTATTGCAACTCACGCGATCTTAACGACAGGAGAGAACCATGCAGGGTAGTGAAAAAGTCATCGAGGCTCTGAACCGCGGGCTCACGATCGAGCTGACGGCGATCAATCAGTATTTCGTGCAGGCCAAAATGTGCTCCAACTGGGGACTGCACAAGCTGGGAGCGAAGCACTTTTCGGAATCGATCGGCGAAATGAAGCACGCCGAAATGCTCATTGACCGAATCCTCTTCCTTGAGGGCGTCCCGGAAATCGCACGATACGACGTCATTCGTGTCGGTGGCGACGTGAAAGAGCAATTCGAGTTCGACCTCACGCTCGAGACGAGCGGAGTCCACGCCTATAACGCTGCGGCGACGCTCTGCATTGCCGAAAACGACGGTGGAAGCCGGGATCTGATTGAGAAGATCCTCGTGGAATCCGAAGAGCACGTCGACTGGCTGGAGTCGCAGCTTGAGCTGATCGAAAAAGTGGGGATTGAGAATTACCTCATCACCCAGATCGGCGAGGAACCGGCAGGCCACTGAGCCCGGTTCACAGTCGGTGACCCCGGTTCAAAGTCGGTGACTCGGAGCGGTACTTCATGGCGGGGCGGTAATTCGATGCGGCAAGAGGGCGTCAGGCCTGCTCAAGCTGCGGAGAAGCCGCCTTGGTTTCCCTGGCGTATTCCGCGAGCAATTGCCGGATGCGAGAATGGCAGGCGGTGCAACCCGTGCCCGCGTCGGTCATTTTCATGACGCATCGAACCGTTGCTGATTCCCGCATTGACGCAGCGGTCTTGATTTCCGACCGGCGAATCTGAAGACAATGACAGACGACATTGTCCGTTTCGGGCGGGCTGCACGAAGCGTCGAGTTTTGAAAATGCGTCGGATGACATGGGTGTCTTCCGGTTTGATGGCTGCGATTATTGAGACTGAGTCTCAATTGCTTGTCCGATTGTATCGGTATCGGCAGTTCGGTCAACACTGAGCAATGTAAAAGCATAAAAAATCGCTGCTGTGACTCCGTGATAGAATTTTCGGCGATTAGGGATTATCTAAGATGTTGTTGTGAAACAAGGTGCGTTGTTTTTTTTGTGTTTCATGGCTGCCACTCTGGCCGTCTGTTCTCCAAATTGTCAGGCTTTGCGATGAAGTCATTTGCCGATCTTGCTGCCTCACGTCGAGAGTGGATCAGTGAGCAACTGGTGCCCTGGTGCCGTCAGGCGAGTTTCCGCGATCTTGTCGAGGCTGAGCAGGACTGGGGAAATTTCGCCGGGCGGGTTGACCCTGGCATGACGCTCTGGACCTGGGCGTGGAGTCGATTTCCAGCGGTGATTCACGACGGAATGCCAGGGCTGAATGAGACGTGCGAAGTGCGACTCAAGATCGCAGACGGTCGGGACGCGGTCGGCTTTCCCGATCGAGAGGCTTCCTCACGTGGTCAGATTGTTCTGGTCGCCCGAACAGAGATGGGATTTGAGCAACTCGGCCCATTTCGCATCGATGAGATTCTCGTTGCGGAGCTTGTGGAATCTGCAGCCCCCCGAGACGAGCCGGACGCCCGACCGACGACAGTGCTGCCTCTGGAAACGCCGCCTGACGTTCGAATCTGACGGCGGTTGCGGTCGGTGGAAACTCATCTCGACACAGTTGAGGGGATCCGTAGAATCCCGCACCTGATGTCCTCACCGGACTGATTACTCCGTCCCGTTCTGCTGACCAGTTTCGACGGCGGTCAATCTGCAAAGGAATGCAAGATGATCGGACACAGATTCCTGTTTGCCCTGGTAGCGTTGAGCTTGCTTTCTGCAGGTGGCTGCTACTCCATGTACCCGTATGGAATGCAGCCGGGAATGTATGGCCCGCAGGGCATGTACGGGCAGCAGGGAGCGATGGTGCCGCCTGGGCCAGGTGCTGGTCAGGTGACGTATCTTGATGCCACTCCCACGGTCGCGGCTGGGGCGGTAACCAGTCCTGTCGATCAAAACCTCGCACCGAATTCTGCGACTTCGCAGCCGGGGATCTCTCGCGAGCCTGTCCGGGCACCGAATATTCAGTCTGGCCCGGCGGCTGGCAGCGGAGGTGTGCCTGAACCTCGCGATCCTTCGCCGAGTGCAGCCGGTGGCCAGTCAGCCGTCCGCACCTCCGAAGGTGTTCTCGACATTGGAACCAACCTCACACGCGTTTCTCCTGACGAGCCGGTCTTTCTCAAGCCAGTTGTGATGACCGAAAACGGGGCGGGCAAGTCAGTGATTCCAGCGGGCGGAACGGTGGAAGCGCTCGTCGCGACTCAGCCCCAAAGCGACCTCGCCCGGGACCCGAATTACCGTTGGGTCCAGGGGGACCTGCAGTACGACGTTCAGCGGAGAAGCTGGCATCTCGTTTATGACTACACGCCGTTTGACGATCGATTTGGTGGCGAGCTGACGTTGAGTGGCAACCTGCCGTTCACGCCGAGTGACAACGATCGGGTTTACCGTGTTTACGGGACGTTTGACCGGACGCAGGCAGACCAGCTCGGCAAGCCGGTTTACCGGGTGAGCAGCGTGCAGCGAATGAGTCGCTGACCGACCTCGGGCACCAGTTCAAATGACAATACGAGAGCCGCGTCTTCGGATGCGGCTCTTTTTGTATCGATTCCTCCGATTGATCCGTTCGTTGTGAGTTTCGTCGATTGCTCGCCAGTGAAATCTCGCTCGGAAAAACCGCGATGACAGGAACGACCGGTTGCGTCGAAGGGAACCCAAGTGGTCGCGCGACGTGATCGTCGCTCGCTGATTTTCCGCTGAGCTATGTTGAGGACAAAGTACTCCTTGAAATCTCAGCAATGGGATGATCGAGAGCGGAACGACAAGAAGGCGGTATTTCAGCATGCCGGAAACGCAAAAACCGATCGACGATTTTCTCGATGACCTGTGGACCGGTCTGACTCCGGCACGTCGAATCAGTGAGGACGCTGCCTCCCCGAAAACTGCCAAACACGGAGAGGCTGTTTCAACCGTCGGGCAGGCAACAGTTACAACAGTGGTTGCTCCGCCGATTACTCCTGCTGCAAAAGTACCGTCTGAGCTGAAAGCGACTCTGGCTGTTCCTGCGCTGAAATCAGTTGAAACGCCGCCAGCGGAGGAATTTGTGCCACGTCCACCGCAGGAACTTCGCGATGCGGGTATCAGCAGTGACGAGGTTTCCAGACTTCTTCTGAAATTGCTTGGAGCCCGCGGGGCCATGACCGGACGAGGCATCGCCCGCCACATCAAGCTGCCGTTCCGTCTCGTCGAAGCCAATCTCAACGAAGTTCGAAAGGAGCAGTCGATTTCGCTCAAAGGTGAGGCAATTGCCGGGGACTACACCTATGTCATCACGGAAAAAGGCCTCAAGCGAGCCAACGAACTGTCCCGCGAGTGCACCTACTTCGGGGCGGCACCGGTTTCACTGAAGCAGTACGTTAACGGCATCAGCAAGCAGAGTGCCGTCGGGATTCCTGTTCGCGTGGAAAACCTGAAGAGGGCATTTTCTGACCTGTTGCTGGATCCAATGTTGCTTCAGAAGCTTGGCCCGGCCATCAACTCGGGGCGAGGACTGTTTCTGTTTGGCGAGCCTGGGAACGGCAAGACCAGCATCGCGGAACGAATTTCCCGTGCGTTCGGGTCGACAATGTGGATTCCAAGGGCGCTCGGAATTGATGGCCAGCTGATTCGTGTCTTTGATCCCGCAATCCACATGGTCGTTCCTGATGGTGCAAAGGGAGTGACAGAGCACGATCCGACCGATGTTGATCAACGCTGGGTACGCATTTACCGCCCGACGGTGATCGCAGGCGGAGAGCTCACGATGAGTGAGCTGGAAGTGTCGCAGGATTTGACGACGAAAATCTGTGAGGCACCGCTCCAGCTGAAAAGCAATGGCGGAGTCCTTTTGATTGACGACTTTGGCCGTCAGAGAATGCCGGTTGACGAACTGCTCAACCGCTGGATCGTGCCGCTCGAAAAACGCTACGACCTTCTCAACCTGCCAAACGGCAAAAAGGTCCAGGTACCGTTCGACCAGCTTGTGATTTTCTCGACGAACCTGGAACCGCGCGACCTGGTGGACGACGCGTTTCTCCGCCGGATCCCGTACAAGATTGAGGTGCCGAATCCGAGTCCGAAAATGTTCCATCAACTGTTTCAGATCATGTGTCAGCAGATCGGCATCGAGTACCGCGCCGAGGCGATTAACTATCTGATGCAGGAGCACTACATGAAGGTGGACCGTTCGCTGAAGGCGTGCCACCCGCGCGACCTGCTGCTGCAGATTCGCAACTTCTGTGTCTATCACGAGCGGCCGATGGCGCTGACAAAGGACTCGATCGACTTCGCAGTCAGCTGCTACTTCTCCGTGCTCTCCTGACTCACGAGCGCTCTCTTAACGCACGAGCGCTCTCTTAACGCACGAGCGCTCTCTTAACGCACGAGCAGTTACTTCGAACTTTGGCGGCGATCCGTTCGAAGCTGCCGCGCCAGTTCGATCGAGTAGTCGGTGAGGATTCCGTCGATCCCCCGGTCTGTCACTGACCGCCAGTTCTCGCTCTGCCTGCCGGCGACCGTCGCTCCCGCAATGAACGTCTTTTTGCCGGCGGCGTGGATCCGTTCAACTTCCTCACGGGCTGGCACGAACCTCACGTAGACCCAGTCGGAAAGTTCGTCCTTAATCGCGTACGCAAGTTCGTCCGCCGTGTTGGCGACGGTCGCCACGTGGGACTTTGAGCTTGCCTGGCGAAGCCGCTTTCGCACTTCCGGGTGCTGGATTGCCCGGCCGATCATCAGGAGTCGATGCAGCACGTCGTGTTTCTTGGCCAGTTGAACAACGTCGGATTCGATTTTCGCGTCGGCTCCTTTGAAATCGACAGCGATCAGGACGTCGCCTCCTCGATGTTTGCTGAGAAGCTCGAAGACCTCATCGATCGTCGGAACTCGTTGACCGCGGTACGCGTTGTCGAACCACGATCCAGCGTCGAGCTGTTTGAGTTCTGCCAGAGTCAGTTCAGAAACCCGCCCGGTTCCGTTGGTTGTTCGATCGACCGTGTCGTCGTGGACGCAGACAAGATGTCCATCGAGCGATCGCTGGACGTCCACTTCAAACCCGAGATTCAATTTGAGGCAGGCACTGAAGTTGGCGAGTGTGTTTTCGGGCGCGTCCAGAAGGAGCCCGCGATGTGCAACGACAAGCGGCGTTTTCCGGCCGTCTTCGGCGGTTACCTGGGTGCAGGTCATCACGGAAAACGCGGCGAACAGTCCAATTCGCAAAAATGCAGTCATGCCATCCTCTTCTTCCGACGATTCCGAGATCACTATGCGAGCGCTGATTGATCAATGTAAGTCCCGCCGAGTTGACTCACCAGCACCAGCACCAGCACCAGAGCGTGTGGTGCCTGAGACTGCCGTGAGCTGACGGTAGACGACATTCCGCCTTGTCTGCAGAATCTCCAACCCGCCTGAGCCCTGCTCGAGCGGACTTTCTTTGCGCTGCGAAATTTCCCCTGCTTCGGCGATCGCTGATGCGAAACATCAGAATGACAATTGCCTATGACGGCTTCAGTTATGTCGGGTGGCAGGTCCAGCCGAACGGGCCGTCGGTGCAGGTTGCCGTCGAAAAGGCGATTCGCAAACTGACCGGCCAGGACGTCAATGTCCTTGCGGCCGGGCGAACGGACTCGGGAGTACACGCTCTCGGGCAGGTGGCCAGTTTTCGGATCGACTCGCCGATTCCGTGCGAGGGCATTCGTAAAGCACTCGTCAAGTTTCTGCCACCGGACATCGCAGTGCGGGATGTCGTTGAGGTTCCAGAAGACTTTCACGCGACGTTTTCGGCGAAGTGGAAGCAGTACCGCTACGTGATTCACAACAGTCCGGATCGGAATCCGTTTCTGAAGAATCACGTCTGGCATCAGCACGGTCCGCTGGATTCGGCCGCCATTCACGAAGCCGCGCAGGTTCTACTCGGGACGCACGATTTCCGCAGTTTCGAGTCACACTGGCCGAACAAGGCCACGAGCATTCGCACGATTTATGAAGTGACAGTCCGGCGTCAGAACTTTTGCCCGCTCTGGTTCGGCGAGACTGATGCCGGGATGGTCGCTGCGGACTCGGGCGATTTCATCTGGCTCGAAATTGCCGGCAACGGATTTCTTTACAACATGGTTCGAGCAATCGTCGGCACGCTGCTTCCCGTCGGTCGAGGACGTCGCACTGCTGACGAAGTTCGAGCCATGCTGGAATCAATGAACCGTTCCGAAGCGGGCGACACCGCGCCGGCCGCCGGACTGTATCTAGTGCGTGTCGAATACGACGATGAATGGTCGGCGTCCGATGCCGATCGAGACAACGCCTGAGATTGCGAGCTCGCGCACACCGGCCAGGAGGCGCTTCTCAGAAGAGAGTCCGTTGTTGGCTCAACGTTAAACGACCGACTCAGAGGCCGTGCCGAACAGTATTGGCTCGATGCCGGTACGCATTTCGGCGGACGTCTGGAGATCGTGATGCGTCACCCGGACGACGAGCGAGTTTTCATCTGCGGACTCGGGTGTGGCCGTCGTCGGTCTCGACGGTGACTCGGCAATCCGACTCACCGCGTCGGACCATGAACCCGCCGGTCTCGTTGTCGCAGAGCGTCTGCAGGGCGGTGATGACTGCCGATTTGCCGCAGTTATTTGGTCCGACCAGAACTGTCAGCCCCTCGGCCGATTCGATCACCGTGTGCGAGTGCGACATGAAATTGTCGAGGGTGATGCGCCGAATCATTCGTCCGTGTGGTGTTCGGGGGCGAAGTGGAGACGACGGGTCATGGCATCACGACAGGCAAATGCCGTTTTGTTTGCGAGCGATGTGACTCGCTGGCAAAATCCGTTCGCGCATAAAAAAACGCCGGAACATTCCGGCGAGTGTTCGAAATCCCGCAGTGCAGGCTCGACGTGTACTCGGTGCTTCGGCTACCGAAGTTTCTTATGGCACGTTTTGCATCGCTTTGCGAGCCGGACGATTTTATTGCATTTCGGACATCGATTGGTACTTCTCGACTTGTGCAGTTTTGTTCGGGGGCGCAGTACCATGGTTATTCCTGTTTGAATTGATTTATTCGTTATTGAGCTCAAAACGTGGGCGGACTTTTTACCGAATCGGGCCTCTTGCAACAACCCACTGCCCTCATGTTCGTTTCGCGAGTGTGTCAACCGAACGGACCCGGATGACTGACAGAGTCAGGGCTAAGGGACGGCGGCGAAATTAAATCGGCATTCTCAGAGACGCTGTGATTGAAAAGACTCCTCAACCAGATGGGAATCAGTGTCCGCTGAAC
>JAQBVJ010000085.1 GCA_027623235.1 Planctomycetota bacterium | reverse complement strand
GGCGGTTTGCGTGTTGTCAAGAACGTGCCTTTCGACAGCTTCCATGAGCTTCGGAATGTCCTGGTACCCACGGACTCTTCGGAAGCCTTCTTCGGCTCGCTGGATGCCCGCGACGCACCAGCGATGTCGCATGTCTCCGCCGGTCCAGCGTTTGACTCGGCGGCTGACCTCGCGGACTCGGCTGAACAGAGATTCGATCGCGTTCGTGCTGCGGAAGAATTGTCTGAGGTCGCGGTCAGGCCCAGCCGGATGACCGTCAGAGTTTCTTCCAGACCTTCTTCGAGGCTGCTGGCGGCATCGCGATTAATCGACTGCAGCCACGTGACAGTTTCGTCGAGCAGGCGTTTCGCGTCTTCGTAATGCGTCTGAGCGTAAGCGTCGTTGATTCGACGATGAGCCTCGCTCCCGTGCGTCTTCGAGAGATAACTTTCGACGTTGCGAATCTTATGAAACTGGCAGCGTTGAATGACGGCGTTGTCTCCGAAGACAGTCTTCACGGCGGATCGCAAAGCCTTCGAACCATCAAGACAGAACAGCGTCGGTCGAGTCGTATCGACGCCGCGATCACGCAGGCTGCACAGCAAATCTTTGACGACTTCCGCGTTCTCAGTTTTGCCCTGCCGCAGTCCCAGTACGTGCTTTCGACCGGCATTATCCACTCCCAGAGCGACCACCATCACCTCGCCGCCAAACGCCACGCCATCAATGAATATGGCGGCGAAAGTCACGTCGTCGAAGCGGCGCTGATCGAATTTCTGCAGCTGCTCAGCGGAAGCCTGCACGAAGTTCTTACTGACGGAACTCTTCTTCACACCGAATCCCGCGCGAGCCGTTTCCACCACGGCTTCGTAGTCGCGACACGAAACGCCGCGCACCATTCGCGTGAGTGCCGCGTCCGGCATGGCGTCGGCCGACTGCAGCATCGAGTACACATCCAGGTCGACTTCCACGCCGCCGATACTGCGAACTCGGGGACGGCGAACGGCCACCTTCTGGCCACCGAGAATTACATAACCAGGCTGGCTTCCATGCCGACCGTTTTCACGATTCGCATCACGGGAATTCTTCTGCCCGCAGAGCCTGACGACATCCTCTTCGAGCAGATGAGCGGCAATCTGCACGCCCATCTCAACAGCAAATCCCTTCAACGATGCGTGCATCAGCCCGCGAAGTTCGTCCGCATCCGAGACAGAAAATCCATCCATCGAAAACAACGGCTCCGACGCTGCCGGAGTTCGCTTCGAAGCCGGCTTCGGAGAGTTCCCATTCCGGCCTGCCGCTTCGCCAGACCCACCCGAACCAGCAGCCAGTGCTTCCCTTTCTGAGACCTTTTCCGCTGCCACCGCATCCTCCAGAACATCCCGGCAAGCGGCATCCAACACCTTCTGCGAAGACTTCTTTGACGATTCAGCGTACGCTACAGACATGACGGTTTCTCCTTTTCAGACTTCTGAAAAATCACAACAGGAGACTATCTCCTGCAGGGGAAACCGTCACTCTTTTCAACTATTCAGCGGACATTCTCTGGCGTGACGGGAACTCGTCCAGTGGACTGCCCGCACTGCGGAGCGACCTGGGAGCTGCCGGTAAGACCGGGCGTCACGAACGACGGATATCAGTGCTCCAACTGCAGCAGCAGTTTCGCAGTTGACTGGGTCGAAGGACTTGTTCGATACGACGTGGAAGGACAATGACCGATTAGCAATTTCTAACTGCGGGTGATAACTGAATCACGGATGTCCTGTTTGTGAGTGGGATCGGCATCGCTAAATTTGGGCTGGCAAATCGTGGGAGATACTTGGCACATGCCCTTTCGCCGACATTGTGCCTGCTCAGCTTCCGCGGGATCGTCTGCACACAGAAAAGGCGTATTCTGACGCCCTTTCCGCAGACTGTCTCTCAGGAGGTCACACAAGGACGTGACGATGCCGAAAAAAAAAGCAACATGCTTGGAAATCAACTTAGCCAGTAATCTCGTCCACGCTCAGTTAAACGCGATCTGCGAGGTCTGCGAGGCCGCTCAGCGGAAGAACGCTCCCCCGCCGGTTGAGTCGACTATCGAATCGATCTTCTGCAATTACGATTCGGCATTCGGAGACTCCATTGCAAAGTCCTTCTCAACGGCTGCACAGCAGCGAATTCCTGTCTGCGGAATCTGGTCGCGATCCTGCCACGAGAGCGTTAAAGCTGTTGCCGATCGGATCAAGCTCATACTTCGTCCAAGCTACAAGACGCTCAACGTGGAATTTCGTAAGGCGCAACTGGAGGAGAGTGACGAAGCCGGATCAACGAAACAGCTTCAATCCTACTTTGAGGCAAGTATCCCCGAAGACGCGATAAAAGACGTCCGTACTCGTTGGAAGCAGACGTTGCCCGAGTTGTTTGCCTTGGGTGTACCCGAACGCGAGACAATTGAATTTGCTCTGCAGCAAGAGCTTGCTCAAGCCACTCGCGATACGAATGACGAAGAATTTCGTCGCGAAGTGAATAGTCCCCTAAAGCAGACTCCAAGAGAAACGGACGAGGAATTGGTCGTCAGCCCGGACGCTCGCTCGGTCTACTGGCGGAGCGCGGACACATGCTTCGAATTCACTCCGAGTCAGGCTGCATGTTTCCAACAGATGCACTCCGCTTGGAAGCAACGCACACCGTCGTTGGATCAACACACAATTCTGGAAGCAGCAGGAACGTCCAGTGATCGTCTTGTGGACATCTTTGAAAAAGGAAAACACCCGGCCTGGAACAAGTTGATCGTATACGGTAAGACGAAGGGGACATTCAGGCTTGCTCCTGATCCGCCGTAACGGGACTCAACAAGCGTTGGTAACAATTAGAGCTCCAGGTTCGGAGTCCGCAGCGACGATCTGCCGGCAAGTTGTTCGGGGCTTGCCGGATGAGGACGTCGGGCTGGTGTTGTCGGCGCCCACCGTCATTGAGGCTGAAGGCGAGGAACGCTCGCGGCCCCGAGTTGCCGTTTTCAGAAGGCGATTCGCGGCTTGTCGGCGTGACGACCTTGCTCATCCATCTCACCTTGTAGTGGATACCGAAACTCTGCTTCTGGCCGCCGCATGCTTCCAGCCCACGACCGTGCGAGTCACCGATGCAATTGCGGACGACACCGACGCCCTGCTGAATCGCCAGTGGATCGATCAGCACGTCTAATCTGAGCCGGCAAGGCGAGCATGAGCGCTTGAGCATTGCAATTCACCCGGCCGTGCTACTGCCTCCCCTGCCTCCTGAATGCGGAGTCCGAAGCAGCGCAAATCGCTTAAGGATTTCATGTTATGAATTGAATCGGCAGACGAACCACCTTGGCCAATGGCTTGGGGTAAATCGGACAGAGCCCCAAAACCTCACTTACACTCACAGGTACGCCCCAGAGCACCCCTCATGATCTACTCACGTGGCCAACTTATCGGCCGAACTCGCAAAGAAGCGTGAGGGACCAAAATGGACGAGCTACTGAACTTAGCCCGTATGGCGCGACGCGTAGGTGTGACCCAATTGTGGCTCCGTGAGCAGGCAGATGATGGTGTAGTCCCCTGCCTCAAAGCTGATTCCCGCTACCTGTTCAATCCAGAGGCGGTGCAAGAAGCACTCTCGGCGAAAGCTGCTCACGCTCGCGTTGAAAGAGAGGACGCCAATGCTAGGTCGGTGAGATCGCAGGATTCTGATTTGCTCGGTTCGCTTCGCCTCGATGAAGAAGGCGAGCTATGACGGGTAAGAACCAGAAAAAGAACTCAGCCCGGATCATTGGTTCTTCACCCGACACTCAAACTGAACTCGCAAATTCAAGGCGATTCGTCGAACTGCATGGCGACTCGGTCCGCTACTGCTTCGCGTGGAAGAGCTGGTTGTTCTGGGATGGGAAACGGTGGACGAGTGACCGAAGCGGCTACGTAGAGCGACGTGCGAAGGACGTTCCTGATGCCATCTGGAATGAGGCCCTTGATTTAAACGATGTGCAGGCTCGAAAGTTCGCATCAGCCTCGGCGAGTGCGCGATCGATCCGGGCCACACTCGAACTGGCACGGTCTGAATTACCGCTCACGCCCGCAGAAATGGACAGGGACCCGTGGCTGCTGAACTGTGCCAACGGCACTCTCGACCTCCGCACGGGCAGGCTCGAAAAGTGGGATCGCAACCAGGTCATCAGTTGCCTGTGTCCGACGGGATTTCACGCGGACGCGGAATCACCGATATGGAGTGGTTTTCTATCTTCGACATTCGGCGGTGATACCGAACTGATTGGATACCTGCAGAGGTTTCTGGGGTATTGCCTGACCGGTCTGGTGAGTGAGCAATTGCTTGCGGTTATGTGTGGTGAAGGCGCGAACGGGAAGAGCACTTTTTTGGCGGCCTTTATGGAAATGCTCGGGCCTGATTACGCGATGAAGGCACCGCACGATCTGCTTTTGTCTCGAAGGAGCGACTCCCATCCAACAGCACTTGCGGATCTGCACCGCAAGCGATTTGCCGCGTGTGTTGAGACTCCGGACGACGGCAAGCTCAATGAGACCCTGGTCAAAGAATTGACCGGGGGCGACCGAATCAGCGCCCGACGATGTTATCAGGATTTCTTTGAGTTTCAGCCGACGCACAAGCTGGTGCTCTGCACGAATCACAGGCCACGGATAACGGGAACGGATCATGGTATCTGGCGCCGGCTTGCATTGATTCCCTTCAATCAACGCTTCTGGGATCCGACCAAGGGGCAGTCTGGCACCGCCGAGCTGCAAATCGACTCGGACCTGACACAAAAGCTCATCGTCGAACGCGAAGCGATACTGGCGTGGTGTGTGCGCGGGTGCCTTGACTGGCAGAGTTCCGGGATGCCGCAACCACAGGCAGTGCGGCTGGCCACGTCAGAGTATCGCCAGGACGAAGATGTCATCAGCCAGTGGCTCGCCGAACGATGCACGCAGTCACTTGGAACAAAATTGAAGGGCGCAGCTGCGTACGGTGATTACAGCCAGTGGTGCGAGTCCACGGGAGAGGGCACAGCCAGCAACAAGAAGTTTGGGGCATACATGAAGAAGTCGTTCGATAGCCGAATGAGTAATGGCGTCTGGTATCTGGGCGTCGAGCTACGTGGAGCTTAAGAGCGGTCGGACGAATCGAAATCGAACTAAACAACACGCTGACTCACATGAAGAAAAAACTATTTCCACAGACACCTCAGGCCGAACGATTGGGTTGACCATTTTCTGATTTCAGTCGAACAGGGAGGGAAAAGTTATGGATTGCCTGCATCTGGTTGAGCTCTTCGGGGACAAGTATCGAACCGGTTTCGACCCCGCTTATGACCCACGACATCGCCCCCAGAAGAGCCGTGACCCGTGGATGATGACCATCCCTTGTAGTCGCGGTGTGATTCTCCCCTTTGGCGGCGAGTACCTCATCGCTGAGGTGGAGGATCGCCCGAGGATTGCTAACAGACTTTCTCAATTGAGTTGCGTCGAGTTGCTTCAGAATGGTGATCTATTTATTGCGGTCAAATTCCACATCCACGACTTTGAACAGGTCGCACAGTTGCTTCGTCCGCGGAAGAAGCCGCGTCTGACTGCAGAACGCAGAGCAGCACTGGCAGAACGAATGCGAAAACTCCGTGCTGAGGGAAAACCTCGCGCCGACGAGAAACGGGCAGATTTCGATCCGGAGGTCAACTGCCACCCCGAATTGAGCACCAGGAAAAGTGTTCGAGCCAATTCTCCGCCAAAGTCGCAAATGCGACTTTTCTGCGACTGATCTTGCTGGAAGGGCTCCTGATTCGCGTCCGTTCTCAGGGAGTTTCCAGCAGAAGGTTGTTGAAGATCAACCGGACTTTGAGTCGAGCCGCACCTGAACGCAGGAGTAAATTAGGAATGAGTGACGAAGGCCAGCCGGAAGTAATCAGCGCTCATGAAGCGTACAGCAAGCGGATGGCGATGGCTCGGCTGGGGATTTCCCAGAAGTTCTGGGATAAGATGCTCGACGAAGGGCTGCCTTTCACGGTCGTTGGTCAAACCCGCTGGGTGACCGGGGCAGACCTCATCCAGCATTTCTCCAGTAAATCAGAAAGGAAGCGTCGGTCATGGCACTTCAACTCGAAAGGAAATCCCGATGCCGAGAAGGCCCGAGATTGGAAACATTCAGCTCTACCCGAATCGCCCGCTGCAGAAATCGGACAGGAACGGCTACGTGCTCAAGTTCTACTGCCCGATTCAGCAGAAGAGGATTCGACGAAACTGCGGGACTCGTGACCGGCGAATCGCTCGCCGGATTCTTCGCGAGTGCCGGGAACGGCTACTCAACGGCAGATACGTCGCGTCCAGCGGCGCAATCACTGCTGAGCAGGAACAGGGAATGCCGCTTCCCAGTCTGGACTCGCCGGAAACACGTAACGGCAATCCTGCAACCTGGCAGGACTGCCGTGAGCGATACCGTCAGCACCGGACCACTCGTGTCCGGGACAAGTCGCTGACGGATGCCATGTCGCGTCTCAATATTGCCGAACGGATTTTCGAGGGTTACCGCGATGATCGCCGACTTCAGGGGGGACTGCTCGTGTCGCAATGCATGACACTCGACATGCTGGAGTACCTGCAGGACCGGCTGTTGGCCGGGGACGAGAGTCGTTTTGACGTCCGTTCGCCAAATACCGTCAACAGCATGCTGGGAGCCATCGTGGCTTTCGGCAGGTTCTGCGCAAAGCACGAGTGGGTCGATCAGGTTCCTGCCGTCGACAAGCTTGACGTCGAGGACGTCATGAAGGGCCGCCCGATTTCCGGCGAAGAGTTTGAGCGAATGCTCGAAATCACTTCGCGTGTCGTGGGAGTCGAGTCAGCTGCTTCCTGGGAATTCGCACTGAGGATTCTCTGGGAAACCGGCTTTCGGGTTGGTGACCTGCTGGACTTCTCGTGGGACGATGACCGGTTTATTCACCCGGTCTGGTCACGACGCCTGTCGGTCCTGCCGACAATCGTGATTCCTGGCCGGCAGAAAAATCGTCGGGTTCAGGAAATCCCCATGCTCCCCGGGCTGGAAAAACTCCTGAGTGGGATTCCGAAGAGTCAACGTACCGGTTGGATCGTGAACCCGCTGTCCATCCAGTATGAGATTCGGTGCGAATCCGAATTCATCCGGCCAACCGATGAGGATTTGAAGTTACTGGCCATCCAGTTCAGTAACAGCTCAATCGCCCGGTGCTGTGGTGTGACTGAGACGACGGTCCGAAAGTGGCTGGTTTCGATTGGCTTCCAGAGGGACTCTGAGTTTCAGCGCAACACGGGGACCATCGACCAGGCAGAATGGACGGGAATTCGGAAACGGGCGCAGAAGAGGCGGAGCCGCGATGCACAGCGACAGGAACGACGTCTGACAAAGGAGAGAGTCGGCCGTGTCATCTCGCTGATTGGAGAAGAGGCCGGAATTGTGGTTCGTCAGGAGGACGAGCGAACCGGCCAGCGCAGGAAGTTCGCGAGTGCCCACGATATCCGTCGTGGATTTGCTCAACGGCTGATCAATCTCGGCATTTCGGCTGAGACGTTGAAGGTTCTTCTGCGGCACCGTGATTTCGTCACGACGGAGAAGTTCTATGGAGCAACGCGATCGGCTCAGTCTGCCGGCACGGAAGTCCGCGGCCGGCTGGCCCCCGATTCACCCGCATTAGTGGGGGGATTAATGGGGGGAAAAGAAGAAGCTCCCCGGCTGACCACCGAGGAGCTTATGAAGATAAAGTCTTTGCTGAATTCACTTTAAGAAAGTACACCCCGCTGGATTCGAACCAGCAACCTTCGGTTCCGTAGACCGATGCTCTATCCAATTGAGCTAGGGGTGCGTTGTTTTTTTTGCGGCTGTCGAGATTCTGCCATAATTCAGGACTGCTCACAACAAATCAGGATCTCAATCGAAACTGGAGAATCGAGGACCGCTTCCGTGTTAAGGGACGCTCAGAATGACCCGGGATCACGCGACGTCAAACGGCAGCCCCGTTCGTTCAAAGTGATTTCGGCAACCGCAAATCAGTCGTAAGGCTGTTATCTAACGAATTTCCGCCGGCAGTCCTCAGCACAGGTCGTCTGAGGCTGATAACAGCCAGCTTTCCGAGTGTTTCTCTCCGCTGAGTGAACGCTGATTTTTCCCCCAAGGGGATTGTTGACGATCACTCTGAACCTTCAACTCAGAAGCAGGCTACAAGTGCGGCATCGTCCTCAAGTCAAGCGAAATGTCAAGTGGCTGCACGCCGCAGATCCCAGCAGGCTCTGAATTCACTGACTGACGAAGAGCGGTGAGTTGCCTTACTCAGCTCTTGCAAACCGGACGACGCGCAGATGCACCTAATGTTCCTCAGCAAGGCTCCAGAGTTTGGCGAGAATCTGGCAAGCCTGAAAAAGCTGGAGAATCGGATAACAGATCGAAAGACAAAACAATGCCAGCCCGTCCTTACGAATGGACGGATTGAAGGCCGCTTCCGGTGAGGACCTGCAGGCCCACGACCGTCAGCAGCAAAAAGGCGCAGGCCCAGACCGTCAGCATGGCGACCTGTTTGCCGGCCGGGCGGTTGGTGACGACCAGCCAGCCGAACAGGCCAACCATCGCCACCCAGCCGAGGCCGCTGCCCAGGATCAGCGGGTCGGAGAACTCGAATGCCACCTGCTGGTTTTTGGCGGCGAAGCCGAGCAGCACTCCGGACGCCATGCCAAGCGTCAGCAGCGGGACCGAGATCACGACAGACCACCAGTTCCACTTGCCGAGCTTCGCCAGACTGGGGAGATGCATGCCGGTCTGCTCAGCCGCTTTCTGTTTCAAGCGGCGATGCTGAATCAGGAACATCACTGCCAGAATGAGGCTCGCCAGAACTCCGGCGATTCCAATGACCAAGGTCGAAACGTGCAGCATTGTCCAGCCGCTCTTTGCAACCTGAGTCGGGTTCTTCCCGTCGACGAAAGTGCTGGTCGCTTTGCTGGCGAAGTTGGCGGACGTAACCAGCAGCAGCACGGCCGGCAGCACGAAGTACCCGATCGACAAATCCTTTTCGAGGATCGTCACAAACAGGTAGAGCAGCACGACGACCCACGCGAGCACCAACAGCCAGTCGTGGCTGGAGGCCATCAGTGGCGGCAGGTTGGTATCGCGGCTGCGAACAAAGAGATACATCGTCTGCGCGAATAACCCGGCTCCCGTTGCGATGAGCATCAGCACTCGCCGGGTCGAGCTGCGACCTCGAAGCTGGAGAAACTCAAGCACCGTCGCAAGCAGGTAACTGGCGAGAAAGCAGACGACGCTGACCTTCTCCATTATCGGCTCTCCGAATCCAGTCCGTACTCGGTGACTTTTTTATGCAGCGTATTGCGGTTGATGCCCAGCCGCTCGGCCGCCTTGATCTGCACGCCCTGGCACTGACGAAGCATCTGGGCGAGGAGTTCCCGCTCGACCAGCGACATGACTTTTTCGAACGGACGCTTCTCGTCAGCGTACTCGGAGAGTCCGAGTGTGACCAGTTCTTCGGCCCGCTTTTCCGGACCGCTCGCAGCCGGACGACCGATCCGCACGGGGGCGAGTCCGCGAACGTGAGGCGGCAGTAGATCAGCCGTGAACTCATCGCCCTGCATGAGGACCAGAGCCCGCTCGGCGTAGTTCTGTAGTTCCCGCACGTTGCCCGGCCACGAGTACGACTTGAGCGCGTCGATGGCCTCTTTCGTCAGCTTTGGAACCGGCCGCCCGTTTCGAGCCGCGTACATCTTCACGAAGAACTCGACGAGGTCGGGTACATCGCTCGCCCGCCCACGCAGCGGTGGCAGATAAATCGGGACCACGTTGAGGCGGTAATAAAGGTCCTCGCGAAACCGTTCCGCTTCGATCTCGTCGAGCAGATCGCGATTCGTCGCGGCCACGATTCGGCAATCGACTCGGATCGTTTTCGTGTCGCCGACCCGCTCGAATTCCTGCTCCTGCAGCACCCTCAGCAGCTTCACCTGAAGCGTGTAGCTGACCGAATTGATTTCATCGAGAAAAATCGTTCCGCCGTGCCCGGCCTCGAACCGCCCGGTTCGGTTCTCATTGGCACTGGTGAATGCTCCTTTGACGTGCCCGAACAATTCGCTTTCCAGGAGGCTTTCGCTGAGAGCTCCGCAATTGACGCGGACAAACGGCCCGCTGGCTCGATTGCTGAGCTCGTGCACAGCCCTCGCCACAAGTTCTTTGCCAGTCCCGGTTTCCCCAGTGAGCAGCACAGTTGTCGGAGTCGGCGCGACCAGCCGGACGAGCTGATAAACCTCGCTCATTGCGGGGCTGTTGCCAACCATTCCATCAATTGGCCGTCCAGATGGGGCTTTCGAGACAGACATTGGGGGCAGATTTCGAACCGTGAGTGGAAAGTTGGCAGATATGACTGAGCGCGCGTCGGATTCTGCGCGCAGAACAGGCAGTGAGTCAATATCCAGGCCGATCCAGTACGAATAATCTGCGGAATCCTCATCGGGATCCACTTTTCGTCGACAGTCATGCCCAGAGATGGGGCAGGCGGCGGCTCGCTGAGTCCTCGTTGGGAAGTTGTGGCACGGCCTTCCAGACCGTGTTCCGCCGTGACCGCGATCCGCCGTCACCGCATGGCAGGATGCCCATGCCACTTTTGAAAACGCTTTACTGCAAACTCTGCAGCGCGTCACCGAGAGCACGTATTCCCTCGACGAGAGCCTCGTCTTCAATCACGAGCGGCGGGCAGACCTTGATCGACGGCCGGTTCACCTGGAACAGCATCACGCCGTGTTTGACTCCGGCCCACGTCCAGTCGCGGGCGAGTTCCGGATCCGGCTCGCCGGTTTCCGGGTTGCGGATATGGATGCCGCGGAGCAGGCCGAGCCCCTCGACATCAGCCACGTGATCGGGAAAACGGTCACGCAGGGCGAGCAGTTCCCGTTCGGCGATCTCGCCTTTCCGAACGGATTCTTCGATCAGGTTTTCCTCTTCAATGATGTCGAGGTTGGCCAGCGCCGCGGCACACGAAACGGGATGAGCCGCGTGCGTTGTCGTGATCTCGGCCGGGCCGACCAGGTCGAGGATTTCTGCCGGGCCGAGAACTGCGGCGACGGGCAGAGTGGAACTGACCCCTTTGCCGATGCACAGCAGGTCGCCGCGGACTCCGTAGTGTTCGTGGGCGAACAGTTTTCCCGTTCGAGCGAAGCCGGTTTGAACCTCGTCAAAGATCAGCAGGATGTCGTGCTGGTCGGCCCAGCGGCGGAGAGCCTGGACGTATTCGACGGGAAGCGGAACGGCTCCCCAGCCCTGGAGAGTCTCGATGAAGACTGCGCAGATTTGTCCTGACTCGATCCCGGTTTCGGCAAGCGTTGCGAGGTTCGCTGCGAGGAATGCCGACCAGTCGACTTCCGAAGCGGGCTTACCGGGAATCCTCGGAAACGGAACGTGATGGATGGCTGAGTCGGGTGTCGTCAGCCAGCCTTTCTTTGCGGACGTCCCCGAGATCTGATGAGCTCCCAGAGTCCAGCCGTGATAGTCCGCCTCGTGGGTGAGGACGTGAAATTTGTCATCGGCAATTTTCCGCCCGTGTTCCCTGGCAAGCCGGAGGGCACATTCGATCGCCTCGGAGCCGACGGTCCAGAAGTAAACTTTGTCGCAGTGAGTCGGGGCGAGTGACACCAGTCGTTCAGCAAGCTCAATGCGGATCTCGGAAGCGAAACTGAATTGAGCCATCAGGCCGGAGGCCTCGACGTGTCTTGCGACCGCCTTACGGATGCGCGGGTGACCGTGGCCAGTGTTCGTCAGGACGGCGGTTGAGGTGAAGTCGATCCAGCGGTTTCCGTACGGGTCTGAAATTGAGGCTCCCTCCGCGCGGTCCCAGATGACCGGCGGCTGGTAGCAGTTGACCTCGGGGAAGACGGCCACGGCACGGCGGAGAGTTTCGAGCGACTCGGGCACGGGCAAGGGCGTTTGCATTCGCCGGAAGCGGGTCTCGATCTGGGGAGTGGCTTCCGGCTCGATGACGAACGAATTGGAGAGGACGGGCATGACGATCTCGGAGACGGGCAGAATTTTGACAGCAAAAGTCACTTATCGTTTCGGCTTCGAGTTATTATCCGTCTCTGTGATTCGCTCCCGCCAGTCAGTCCCCATTCTGAAAACCGGTGACTTATGACGCGGCTTGGTTTTCTTGCCGTCATTTCTGTGCTTGTGCCACTGTCGCTTCGCGCTGAGGAGACTCGGCTGCAGCCTGAGAAATCCTGGCAGGGAGTCGACGAGGTCGTTGCGAAAATCGACGCTCTGTTCGAAAAGTCCTGGACGGACAATGGCATCACGCCGGCCAATCCAGCGGGCGATGCCGAGTTTCTGCGTCGAACGTACCTGGACCTGGCCGGCAAGATTCCGCCTGTCTCCGTGACGCGACGGTTCCTCGACGACAGCCGGCTGGTCATTCTCGATGAGGTGGAGGCAGCGAGGCTCAAGAAACGCCGCGAGATGATCGATCGACTTCTCGCCGCGCCGACCTACGTCACCAGCTTTACCGACTTCTGGCAGGCCGCCCTCATTCCCGAGGTGGAAACCGATCAGCAGTTGCGAGGCCTCAGCCCCGGCTTCGAGGCCTGGCTCCGAAACAAGCTGATGGATGACGTCGCGTACGACGAACTCGCCAGAGAACTTCTGACGGCACAACTGACGAATGGGAATCAACAGAACCCGCGGGCCAGCGAGGCGACTCCGGATGCGTTCTTCCGGGCGAAGCAGTTCAAGCCGGAAGACCTCGCTGCGGCGACGTCGCGAGTTTTCCTGGGCGTGCGGCTTGAGTGTGCTCAGTGCCACCACCACCCGTTCGACACCTGGAAGCGAGAGCAGTTCTGGGGCTTCGCCGCGTTTTACACCGGAATCCGCCCGGCCGCCGGCAACGCTCCCGCTGCACTGGCTGAGGTGAGCGAAACTCAGAAACTCACGAAGGTCAAAATCCCCGACACCGATCAGTTTGTCGAAGCCAGCTTTCTGGATAACCGGAAGCCGACCTGGACTGACGGCATCTCACCGCGACAGACGCTCGCCGACTGGGTCACCTCGCCGACAAACCCGCGTTTCGCGCGGACGGCCGTCAATCGTTTGTGGGGTCACTTCCTCGGAAGGGGCTTCGTCGAGCCCGTTGACGATTTCGGTGAGTCCAACCCGGCGACTCATCCAGAAATTCTCAACCTGCTTGCCGAAGAATTCGTCGCGCACGACTTCGACCTGAAATTCCTCATCCGAGTCATCGTCAGCTCGCGGCCGTACCAGTTGACGAGCCGACTTTCACACGCCAGCCAGGAACCGATCGAGCATTTCGCGCTGTTCCGTTCGCGAGGTCTCACGCCGCGAAAGATCTTCAACAGCCTCGCCGTGGCTTTGGGCACGTTTGAGCCGTTTACGGTGCCCGGTCAGTTTCAGGACGGTCAGGCCGAAACGGAATTCCTCGACACGTTCCGCAATGAAAGCGACAGCGTGCTCGAGCGGCCGACCACGATCCTGCAGGCCCTCGTCATGATGAACGGCCGGCTGATCACGCGCGGCACCAGCTTCGAAGAAAGCCGCACTCTGCGAGCGATCGTCGACTACCCGCTGATGTCGAACCGCGAGAAGATCGAGACGCTCTATCTGGCCGCGTTGACCCGCAAGCCGCGTGCGAAGGAACTCGATCGACTCACTGCGTTCGTCGAGAACCACGACAACGCCAGCCAGGCCTTCGCCGACATCTACTGGAGCGTCCTGAACAGCAGCGAGTTCCTGTTCAATCATTGAGCCACGCCTTTGCTTGTGGCATGGGAACCCTGCTCAATTCACGGCCTGGCAGGCCGTGCCACTTGAGTGGCGACTTCGCTCAGCACGGCACGCCAATCTTCAGATCGCTTCCCTGAAGATTGCCAATCGTCGAAAGGCGGCGATATCCTGCCCGGCTCGCCTACTTCCACGGAGGAACTCGCCATGCAACGGCCGAGTGCGCTGCGACCTGCTTTTGCCGCTTCCATTCTCATCCTGTCCGCGTCCGCGTTTGCGGCCGATGGAAAAATCCAATACTCGGAGACGCGTCGAGTGGACCACGTTGACGAATATCACGGCGTGAAAGTCCCCGACCCGTACCGCTGGCTGGAGGACGACGTCCGGGAAAACAAAGACGTCGCCGCCTGGGTCGAGGCCAAAAACAAAGAGGCATTCGGCTACCTGGAGACGATTCCCGAACGCGAGCCGATCCGTAAACGGCTGAACGAGCTGTGGAACTACGAGAAGTTCGGATCGCCGTTCAAGGCCGGCGGCCGGTACTACTACTTCCACAATTCCGGGCTGCAGAATCAGTCTGTGCTGTTCACGCAGGATTCGCTCGGCGACGAACCGCGAGTCTTCATGGATCCGAACACGTGGTCGAAAGACGGCACGGTCGCGCTGTCCGGAACGCAGTTCAGCGACGATGGCCGCTTCGTCGCGTACGGTGTTCAGGAGGCCGGTTCAGACTGGCGGAAGTGGAAGATTCGCGACATCGCCTCGGGCAAAGACCTCGACGATGAACTCAACTGGGTGAAGTTCAACTCGCCGGACTGGACGAACGACGGCCAGGGCTTTTTCTACGCCCGCTACCCAGAACCCAGCGGCGATGCCGAGTTCCAGGCACTCAACCTGAACATGAAGGTCTACTATCACCGGGTCGGAACGAGCCAGGATCTGGACGTGCTCGTCTATGAAAATCCGGCCGAGCCCAGTTGGGGCTACCAGGCCGAGGTCACCGAGGATGGCCGCTACCTGGTCATCACCGTCTGGAAAGGCACCGACGATAAATACCGCGTCATCTACAAAGACCTGAAGGAACCCTACGGGCTGCCGACCGACCTGATCTCGAATTTTGACAATGAGTTCACGCTGATCGGAAACGACGGCCCGGTCTTTTTCTTCAAGACGGACCTGGAAGCTCCGCGGCGGCGAGTCATCGCGATCGACATCCGCAAACCCGACGCGCAGAGCTGGAAAGAGATTATCCCGCAGAAAGAGGAAACGCTGCGGGACGTCGGTCTGGTGGGCAACGCGTTTATCGCGGGTTACCTGAAAGACGCGAAAACGCAGGTCAACATTCACTCGATGAAGGGTGACTTCATTCGTGAGGTCGAGTTTCCCGGCATCGGCGCGGCTTCGGGCTTCGGCGGCAAACGCGGCGACACCGACACGTTTTATTCGTTCTCCAGCTTCGCGACCCCGCCAAGCATTTACCGCTATGACATCCTCACCGGAAAGAGCGAGCTGTTCCGCCAGGCTGAGGTGAAGTTCAACCCGGACGACTACGAAGTCAAACAGGTTTTCTACGAGAGCAAAGACGGAACCCGCGTGCCGATGTTCCTCGCCTATAAAAAGGGTCTGAAACTCGACGCCACGAACCCGACGCTGCTGTACGGCTACGGCGGATTTAATATCCCGCTCCCGCCGCGATTTTCAATCAGTCGCGTTGCCTGGATGGAAATGGGAGGCGTCTACGCGCAGGCCAACCTGCGTGGCGGCGGTGAGTACGGTGAGAAGTGGCACAAAGCCGGCACGAAACTGCAGAAGCAGAACGTCTTCGACGATTTCATCGCGGCCGCCGAGTGGCTCATCGAGAGCAAGTACACCTCGACGCCGAAGCTGGCGATCCAGGGCGGCAGCAACGGCGGCCTCCTGGTGGGAGCCTGCATGACACAGCGGCCGGACCTGTTCGGAGCGTGCCTCCCGGCCGTCGGCGTGATGGACATGCTTCGCTTTCACAAGTTCACGGCCGGCCGGTTCTGGGTCGACGACTACGGCTCGTCGGACAACGAAGACGAGTTCAAAGCCCTCCTGAAGTACTCGCCGTACCACAATCTGAAAGACGGCGTGAAGTACCCCGCAACGATGGTTACGACAGCGGACACCGACGACCGCGTCGTGCCGGGACACAGCTTCAAGTTTGCCGCGCGACTGCAGGAAGCTCACGCAGGAGACGCCCCGGTTCTGATCCGGATCGAAACGAAAGCCGGCCACGGCGCGGGCAAGCCGACGGCAAAAATCATCGAAGAACTCACCGATGAGTGGGCGTTCCTTGTGAGGAATCTTGGGATGAAGATTTCGCTGAAGTAGGTCGTGTCTCATGAGTTGTTCGTTGTCGGAAAGCAGCCGTCACCGCTCGAGGGCTCACAACAGGAACTGACGATGCAGAACACGGATCAGGCCGCCGAACAGGCTCTCGCCGAAGCGATGCAGTCGATCGACGAGTACTACAAACAGCGGGGCATCTTTCAGGACGAGTTCGGGTTCGGAAAGAAGCCGGCAATCGTCGTCGTCGACTTTGCGAACGGGTGGACTGACGAGGCATACGCGGCCGGATCGAAGCGGCTCGACGCTCCGGTCGAGGCCACGAAACAGTTGCTCGACATCGCGCGGCCGCTTGGGGTTCCGATTATTTACACGACGAGTCCCTGGCGACCGCAGTGCGGCGATCAGCCGTTTAAATCGGCTGCGGATGCGTCGGAAGGATTTCGCGAATGGGACGAACACGCGTGCCAGATCGACGATCGGCTGACGCCTCAGCCCGAGGACTACGTGATCGAAAAAGAAAGCGCGAGCGCGTTCAGCGGCACTCACCTTTGTGGCTATCTGATCGAGCAGAAAGTTGACACGGTTCTCATCACCGGCTGCAGCACAAGTGCCTGCATTCGAGCGACGGCGACCGATGCCAAAAGCCTTCGCTTTCGCCCTGTCATCATTCGCGAGTGTGTGGGCGATCGAGTCGCCGCCGCGCACGTTTTCACGCTGTTCGACATTCAGGCGAGGTTCGCGGACGTGAGGTCGCTTGACGAGGTCTCTTCGTATTTAACGTCGCAATCTCAGTTTTAACGTCGCAATCTCAATGACGTTCTCGTTTGACCGGCTCTCCGGCTACGATCGCGAGGTCCGCCGTCTGTGCGATTCGCTCAACCCGGCTCAGAGTGTCGCAGGCGCAGCCACTGACGAAATTAACAGCACCATTAACGTCGGCAGGCACCCTCATGACACTCAACTTCCCGCAGTTCGACAGCGTCTCACTCACGGCCGCGTGAGGTCGAGACGGCGATTTGCCGAATCCACTCCGATAAGACGGCACTCCGATCGACGGCACTCAATCACCACACGATTCGAGCAATCTTGATCCAGAGCACGATAGGGATCCCGAGGATCGACCCACAAAGAAAAATCGATGACAAGCGTAATCGCTGACCGGCTGGCTGCTCGGGCTCACTCATTGATCTGCTTTCGCCGGGAAAACAACGAACGAAGGGGAAACACTCAGCGAAGGTTACACCTCAAGCGGTGAGGACTCGTAAATTTCGCAGGGCAACCGTCAAAGTGTCGCTTCGCCTGCAGTTTCTTTTCCTGCGACTGACAGGACCAGCAGGATTCGGGAGGCAGATGTCTGAACTGTGGAGGTGTTTGCCGATCGAACAGCGATGGCAGCGCGGCAGAATCTCCCTCGTTTTTTTTCAAACGTCGAGGCCAGCTGACCGGGGAATCATCGGAATCAGCGAAAGCTTTGACGATTCGGATCCCTCATCCCTATGATGAATCCATCAGTGAGTCTCGATTGGTAACTTCACCCTGCCCCGCCAGATCGCTCACTTGTCCTTCCTGATTCGCTTCCCGCGGAGAGTTTTGATGTCTCACCCCGCTCGACTGATTGCTGTCCCTGCGCTTCTGGCTGGAGCGATTCTTGCTGGCGAAGTGGCGATGGCTCAGGCACCGCCCAGTATCTCCTCGACTCAACCGGGCGCTGTCTCGGCCGGGGGAACGACGAAGCTCAAGGTTCGAGGCGGGAATCTCGTCGGAGCCGCTGATTTCTGGGCGTCGTTTGGCGGTGAGCTGAAGCTGGCGGGAGACGTACCCGACAACGGAAAGAACGCGGCCGAGGTGACGTGGGACGTGACTCTGCCCGCAGAAACCCCGGTCGGCATTCACGGAATCCGAGTTGCCACTGCGGGCGGCGTCTCTGAGCTGAAGCTGATTCTCGTTGACGATCTTCCGTCGGTCGCACAGGCGGCAGGAAACACGAAGCTTGAGTCCGCGCAGGAAGTCACGCTTCCGGTCGCGATCGATGGGTCGGTCGCCAACCTTCAGCTCAATTACTACCGCTTCCAGGCAACGGCTGGCCAGAAGGTTTCGATTGAGGCCGTCGCGCGGCGACTGGGCTCGACGCTCGACCCGATCGTCCGTCTGCTTGATGCGAAAGGCCGCGAGCTCACCTGGAGCGACGACGAAGGCGGACTGCGGTCGGATTCGCGACTCTGCTACACGATCAAAGATGCCGGACAGTACGCGGTCGAAATTCGCGACATCACTTACAAGGGCGGTTTCTATCGCCTGCGGATCGGCGACTTCCCCTGCATCTCGACCCCGTATCCGATGGCTGTTCAACGCGGTACCGCTGCGGAAGTCAACTTCGCAGGGAAAGACTCCGGCGATGCGGTCTCCGCGAAAATCAACGCGACAACCCCTCTCGACTGGGCTCCGGTTTCCGCGAAACGAGCCGGGGGAAAATCGAGTAGCTTTGCGCTCGTCCGAATCAGCGACGCTGCTCAGGCTCTCGAAACGGAACCGAACAACGAACTTGCCGCGGCCACCCGGGTTGAACTCGGCAACGGCATCAACGGCCGCATCGATTCGGCGGGAGACATCGACCACTTCATCTTCACCGCGAAGAAAGGGCAGAACCTTCGCTTTACCGCGATCACGCGGCGTCAAGGTTCGCCGACTTCCGCTTACCTGCGGCTGCTCAACGCGACCGGCGGACAGGTGGCCGCGAAGGAAGACTTTGGAGTTGGCGATGCGTTTTTCGATTACACATTCCCGGCCGACGGCGATTTCGTTCTGGCTGTCGAAGAACTGCACGGCAACGGCGGGCCGGATTACGCCTACCACATTGACGTCTCGCCGCCGGTAACCGGATTCAGCCTGGCCGCAGCCAACACTCTCAACGTGGGGGCCGGTTCAACCGCGCTGGTCGAAGTCGATGTCGTGCGGGCGGGCTACAACGGCGCGATTCAAATTGCCGCTGTCGATCTGCCGGAAGGCGTGACGAGTCAACCGACCGTCGCCGGACCTGGCCAGAACAAAGTCGTCCTCACGGTGACAAGTACAGCGGACGCGCCGCTCAACCGGGCTGTTCCGGTTCGCATCGTCGGCTCGGCGAAGATTGGTGAGGCCGATTTTCAGACGACTGCGAGTACAGAAAACGCGATGAAAGCCGCCTACGCCGCGCTGCCGTGGGGCCCGCAGAATCTCTCCGAGCACGTCGCTCTCGGAGTTGGACCGAAGCCGCAGATTCGACTTCGCACGGAAGTCGCAGAGGTTGTTTTCGGACAGAGCCTCACAGGTTCGCTCAAGGTCATCGTCGATCGCTCTGAGGGATTCAATGAGGCTGTGACCCTGGCCATCACACCAGACGTCAAAGCGGGTGGACTGCCTGCCAACGTGACGGCGGCCGTTGGGCCGATTCCGAAGGACAAAAACGAAGTTGTCATCACATTCACGGCGACCGACAAAGCCGCGCTCGGTCAGTTCACGGTTGCCCTCAACGGAACAATCAAGCAGGGCAACACGACTGTCACACAACCTGCCCACGGCGTCATTCTCAACCTGCAAAGCCCGCTGACCGTGACGGCGACTCCTGCCGACAACAAACTCGCAGCGGGCGGCGAGGTGAAAGTCAAAGTCGCGGTTGAGCGTAACCCGGCTCTCAAGGGCGAGGTCGACCTGACTTTTGCCAACCTGCCGAAGGGAGTCACCGCCGACGCCGCGAAGATTGGTGCCGACCAGAACGAAGTCGAAGTCACACTCAAAGCCGCGGCGGATGCCGCGAAAGGGGCCGTGAATAATGTGACAATCAAAGGCGAGGTGACCGTTGGCAAAGTCAAACTCGCTGGAACATCCGCGGCTGTCGCATTGACCGTCGAGTGACAACGTCGGGGGATGCGAAGCTCCTGCCGAGCCACGGTCGCCCCGTCCAGAACAGAAAACACGCTGAAGTCACCTTGCAGAATCTGATAACGTAAAGCCTGAGAAAACACCCGCCCGAGCTATTCGGAGACGCCTTCATGTTGCGACGCATTTCCTTCCTCGCTGCCATTCTCGCCGTCAGTCTTCCCGCGTTGGCCGAAGACCCGGCTGCCCTCGTCTTTGACACAGCGGAGTTCACGCTTGGCGGACCGCGGGCCGAGCAGCAGCTCGTCATCAGCGGCACTTACGCAAACAACGAAGTCCGCGACGCTTCGCACCTTGTCGAGCTGACTTCGTCGGACGCGAATGTCGTCCGGATCGAAAAAGGAATCGCCCGACCGGTTGGCGACGGAGCCGCAACGATCACCGCGAAAATCGGTGCCGTGACCGCAGCCGCGAAAGTCACGGTCAAGGAAATGGCGATGCCTCACCCTGTCAGTTTCAAGCAGGATACGCTCGCCGCGCTGAACAAGGCCGGCTGCAATGCCGGAGCCTGTCACGGCTCGCCTTCGGGTAAAGGTGGTTTTCGCCTTTCACTGCGAGGCTTCGACCCGCCACTCGACATCCTGACCCTTCGTTCCGAGTTCTTCGGCCGCCGAGCCAACGTTTTGAATCCGGACGAGAGCCTGATCCTGCAGAAGCCGCTGATGGAAGTTGCTCATGGTGGCGGCCGTCGACTGACCAAAGGCGACGCGTCCTGGCGAGCTCTGCACGGCTGGATTGGCGAAGGCCTGCAGCTCGACAAACCGGACGTCGCCAATCTGCTTCGAGTCGAAGCCGGCCCGCCAGCTCGCATCCTGCGTCAGCCGTCCGACCGCCAGCAGCTTTACGTGAACGGGTACTTTTCGGACGGCTCGGTCCGCGACCTGACTGCCCTGACCGTGTTCAGCTCGTCCAACGAGTCTGTGGCGACGGTGACTCCGAACGGTCTGGTCGAAAAAATCGGCCGCGGCGAAACGGCGATCCTCGCCCGCTACCTCGACAAAATGTCGACGGCCTACGTGACATTCCTTGAGGAAGTACCGGGCTTCAAGTGGACCGACCCGGCCGAGAACAACTTCGTCGACAAGCTGGTCTTCAAGAAACTGCAGCAGCTTCAGATTCTTCCATCTGAGGTTTGCTCTGATGAGGAATTCCTGCGGCGAGCGTACCTCGACCTGACCGGCCGCCTGCCGGTGATCGATGAGACCCTGGCATTCCTGGGAGACAAAGCCGGTGACAAGCGGGCAAATCTCGTCGACCTGCTGCTCGCGGACGACGACTTCTCTGAGTTCTGGACGCTCAAGTGGAGCGACATCCTTCGCTCAAACAGTAAGAAAGTGACCGCGACCGGCGTCCACAAATTCCAGCGCTGGATTCAGGACAGCATCCACACCGACAAGGGCCTTAACCAGTTCGCATCAGAATTGCTGACCGCGAGTGGCAGCGTCTTTGAGAATCCCGCCGCGAACTACTGGCGTGCCAGCCGTGACCCCCTGGATGCCACGGAAACGACCGCTCAGTTGTTCCTGGGCATTCGCATTCAATGTGCGAAATGCCACAACCACCCGTTCGAACGATGGAGCCAGGACAACTACTACGGCATCGCCGCAGCCTTCACGCGGATCGGCCGACAAAAAGGAGCAACGACGGATGAAGAGATCATCCATGTGACTCGTTCCGGCGACGTCACCCAGCCACGCACCGGTCAGACAATGAAAGTCCACTTGCTGCTCAAAGGCGACATCGACGTGCCCGCCGAGCAGGATCGCCGGAAAGTCTTTGCTGACTGGCTGACCGCTGCCGACAACCCGTTCTTCGCCCGAGCCTGCGTGAACCGCATCTGGGGCCACCTGATGGGACGAGGCATCGTCGATCCTGTCGACGACTTCCGTGACTCCAACCCGCCTTCCAACGCCGAGCTGATGGATGAACTTGCGAAGCAGTTTGTCGAGCAGGGCTTCAGCCGAAAGTGGGTCATCAAGACGATCATGGCGAGCCGCACGTACCAGCTCAGTTCGAAGAAAAACGACTTCAACGCCGACGATGAAATTTACGCCTCGCACGCAACGACGCGACTGCTGTCGGCCGAGCAGCTTCTCGACGCGATCTGCCAGGTCACCGACGTCCCGGAAAGTTTTGCCGGTCTGCCCGTCGGCACGCGAGCCGTCGCTCTGCCGGATCCTCCAACCAACCACTACTTCCTGAAGGTCTTTGGTCAGCCACAGCGTGAGATGGCCTGCCAGTGCGAGCGGTCCAGCGAGTCCAATCTCTCGCAGGCCCTGCAGATGATCAACGGCCCGACGGTTCACAACAAACTGCGAGCCGAAAACGGACGCATCCACAAGATGATCGCGGCTACGAAAACCGATGATGAGATCATCCGCACGCTCTATCTGGCCGCCCTTTCGCGCGAGCCGGTTGAGGCAGAAATCGCCGCCTCGAAAAAACACATCGCCGCCAGCGCCGACCGCAAGCTGGCCCTGGAAGATGTGGGCTGGGCAATCCTGAACTCGAAAGAGTTCCTCTTCCAGCATTGATGACTGCGGAAAGTGAAATCAAAAACGGGCATGACTCTCTAGGTCATGCCCGTTTTTTGTAGGCAGATTTCTCCGAAATCTGCTTGTCTTCCGGACTGTGACTTCTCTCGGCGTTTGATGAAGCAGCCGTGTCGGTGAGCTGCAGATTTCGGAGAAATCCACCTGCTGCCCTGTCAGGGCTGAAAAGTGGGGTAAGCATCCTGCTTGCCGACGTACTGTGAGCGGACATCGCAAGCTGGAAGCTTACGCCACGGAAACTGCGACCCGTAAACTCCGCTTTGACGAAGCACTACGTCACTCGTTCCGATTCGGTGGCTCTTTGCCCTGCAGGTGTCTTACGAAAAAGTCCTCGCGGCGGCGCTGGCCGTAGCCGCCTCCGTCGGAGTGACCGACATTCGGCATCAAGAGGTAGTCGAAATCTTTGTCCGCTTTGATCAGTGCGGCGGCCAGGCGGTGAGTGGATTCCGGAGGCACGTTGTTGTCGAGCTCGCCGACGATCAGCAGCAGTTTGCCTTTCAATCGATGCGCACTGTCGATGTTGGATGACTCGGCGTAGTGAGGACCGACGGGGTAGCCCATCCACTGTTCGTTCCACGAGGCCTTGTCCATGCGGTTGTCGTGGCACCCACAGGCCGAGACGGCGGCTTTGTAGAAGTCCGGGTAAAAAAGGAGAGCTCCGGTTGAGCTCTGGCCGCCGGCGGATGTGCCGTAAATGCCGACTCGGGTGATGTCCATTTCCGGATGCTTCATCGCGGCGGCTTTCATCCAGGCGATCCGGTCGGGAAAGCCTGCGTCCTTGAGGTTGTGCCAGCAGACATCGTGAAACGCCTTCGAGCGATTGGCCGTTCCCATGCCGTCGATCTTGACGACGATGAAGCCGAGGTCCGTGTACGACCGGTACCGGCTGGCCGGGCTGAACGACTTGGGGACGAACGAATCGTGCGGACCGGCGTAAATGTCCTCGATGAGGGCGTATTTTTTATTCGGATCGAAGTCGCGAGGCCGACAGATAAATCCCCAGATATCGGTCTTTCCGTCGCGGCCTTTGGCGGAGAAGACCTCCGGATAAGTCCAGTCCGAATCGAGCAACTCGGAGACGTCAGCTTTCTCCAGTTCGCACATCAGTCTGCCATCCGAGACACGCCGCAATTCGGTCGCCGGCGCGGCGTCGACCCGCGAGTAAGAGTCGATGAGGTATTTCTCGTCGGGAGAAAAATGGATCGTGTGATTGCCGTTTGCTTCCGTCAGTCGAACAAGGTTCGAGCCGTCGAAATCAACCCGGCAGAAGTGGATGAGGTACGGATCCTGGTCGGCGTCGAGGCCGCTGGCCTTGAACCAGATTTGCCGCTTCTGGGTGTCGATTCGTTCAATGTCGCGCATCACCCACTCGCCCGAGGTGATGCGGTTTTTGACTTCACCTTTCTCCCCGTCGACCAGATAGAGGTGTCGCCAGCCGTCTTTTTCAGAGGCGTAAATAATCTCGTCGGTCTCATCGAGGTAGGTCGTGATGCGAAGTCCCGGACCGTGAGCCGTCCAGATAAACGTGTCGGTGGACTCGTCGATGATGTTGCGGGTTTTTCCCGTCGCCGCTTCGACCTCGATGACTCGAAACCGCTGGTGACCTCGATCGACCTTTTCATAGGTGAACCGTTTCCCGTCGCGGTGCCAGCGAAGTCGCGGGCTGCCGAAGTCGACGGGATCGACTTCCGGCCTGGTCTGCTCACCAGTCGCGACGTCGAACAGATTCAATTCATACGAGGTGAATCGGTCACCGGGCAGGGGGTATCCACGAGTCCGCAGCTTCGCCCGGCCGCCTTCTTCCGGTGAGGACTCGATGAGGTAGACCTCTTTGCTTTCACCGGGAGTGATCCGGAACGCGACCAGCGATTTGGAATCGTCGGCCCAGTCGAGCATGCCGTACGGCTTCGCGTTCGTGCCGTCCGTGCTGAGCTGCTTTTCCTGTTCGCCTTTCGCGTTCTCGCCGAGCGGAGCGACGACGATGTTGCCATCTTTGACAAACGCTCGCCATTTCCCGTCGGGCGATCGATCGCGCGGGCCACGTGCTCCGCGCCGCGGGCGACGCTGGTCTGGCGGGTCGCGGTTCACTTTGACCTTGCCCGTGATTTCGGCTCACGTGTGAGCCTCGGCACCGACGAATGCGGTCAGGAGTTCGCCTTTCTCATTCGTCACTTCCCACACGTGAAGTGCGAAGGTGTGCTGTTCCCGTTCCTTGCCAGATTCGATTCTGCCGTAGCTGACGCGTTTGCCGGACAAGTCGACCCAGTGAACTTCGACAGGCTCTTTCGTGCTGTTGATAAAAGTGATGTAGGTCTCCGGTCCGTTCTGTTGGCTCTGGCGAGGGACGTAGCCTGCCGCATTCCCGGAACCGGCGGACTCGCCTGCGAATTCTTTTTCGGTGAGCTTCGTGAGTTTGTCCGTGTCGAGACTGCACCGCCAGAAACCGCCGGCAACTCGAAAGGCGAATTTCTTTTCCGCGATGTCAAATCGAAGCCGGTCCAGGGAAAGCTTCTCGACAGCGTCCGCTTTGAGGCCCGATTCCAGCAGCAGCTTCGCCAGGCGGTCATGATCGAACGCCGGTTTGCGAATTCCGTTGACGGCGTCGACGAGGACGTACTCAAAGCGACCTTCCTTGCCCTCGTTGCGGTACCAGAAGTGCGCGTTGTCTGCGAACCAGTTCGGCGTGACGCTCGATTTGTAAACGCGCGGGCGGCGGTCCTGGGCGTGACTCTCCAGGGGAAAAGAGATTGCCAGGACGAAGAACAGCAGGCACAGAAATCTGTGGCGAAGACGGAGAGACAGACGGTGCATGGTTCGCTCTTTATTCAGTCAGGCGGACGCGAATTTCACGCAGAGGCGCAAAGATCGCAGAGTAGCGTTTTCTCAGCGAGCTTTGCGCCTCTACGTGAAATTCGATCTCAATGACCGGCAGCGTCGCACAGCAGACACGATAAATCCGACTTTCACTCACGGCAGGACGCATTGACTGAATTTGATCCGTTCGGGCAACGGGCTACACTGATCCGCTCCCTGAGACCTCGCCCTGACGAAAGAAGTTCTTATGTCTCCTCCGGCTGATGCCGCACCGGCCAGTTCCGGCGGCGAGCAATTTGAGCTCGACCCGGTTTTTCTGAATTCGCGTCGCGAGGCGATCGCGATTTTTCTGCTCTGGTTCCTCTGTCTGCTGTGGGCCGTTCCGGTCTGCTACGCGATGGGTTACGGGCAGGAAGTTGTGCCGCGTCAGGTGCCGACCGTGATGGGAATGCCCAGCTGGATTTTCTGGGGACTGCTCCTTCCCTGGCTGGCAGCCGACGGCGCGACGATCTGGCTGTGTTTCCGGTACATCAAGAATGACCCGCTCGGAGAGGTCGCGGGCGAAGAGCCGGTCGACTCGAAAACGGCGTCCGCTGACGGGGAGGGGTCCAAATGATGACTCCTCTGCTCGCCGCCGATTCCAACGCGGCTCTCGTCACATTTATGATTTACACGTTGGCGGTTTTCGGAATCGCCGCGTTGTCCAATCAGCTGATGAAGTCCAAAAGCTTCATGAGCGAATACTTCCTCGGCAGCCGCGGCCTGGGCGTGTGGGCGTTCGCTCTGACGTTCGCCGCGACGAGCTCGTCCGGCGGATCGTTCACCGGGTTCCCGGCGAAGATTTATACGCACGGCTGGGTGCTGGCTTTGTGGATTGGCAGTTACATGGTTGTGCCGATCTGCACGATGGGGTTCATCGGAAAGCGACTGAATCAAGTCGCGCGAATTTCAGGAGCGATCACGATTCCTGACGTGCTGCGGGACCGGTTTAACAGCAAGCGGTTCGGATTGCTGGCTGTGATCCTGATCGTCTTTTTCATGTCGTTTAACCTGGTGGCTCAGTTCAAAGCGGGAGCCACCATCCTCAAAGTCCTGCTGAGCGACGTGAAGATCTTTACCGACTTCTCGGCGAGCGTGTCGACCTGGCTGGAGGGCTCGACGTTCTTCGGCACCGACGGGCAGTACCTGGTCTGCCTGTTGTTCTTCGGCGTCGCCGTCATCGCGTACACGACTTACGGCGGCTTCCATGCGGTCGTCTGGACGGACGTCATGCAGGGCATCGTGATGATTCTCGGCGTCCTGATTCTGCTGCCGCTCGCGATCTCTGCGGTCGGAGGACTGAGCTTCGCGACTCAGGAAATGTCGACGATGACTCCACCGATGCGAGGCTATGCGGAAGTCGCAAGCACGAAACCGCTGACCGAAGCCGTCGTGCTCGACAACGACGACTGGCTGATGAGTTCTACCCGGAATCCCACGCGCGTCTTCCGCGTTGCCCGCCCGGCCACGATCCAGCCCGGAGACGAAATCAACTTCGTGGAAGTCCTCGAAATTACTTCCCCGTCCGAGGTCAAACGGATCCTCGCGGGAGAAGACGACTCCGTGACAATGAAAGGCGAAATCGATCTCAACTTCCGCGAGGACCTGGTCGCGGTGACGTTTTCAAATCCTGGCGATTCCCGTGGCTCGATCACGGTTCATCCCGGTCCGATGACCGGTGACTATGAGTTCAAAAGTGGAGAATACGTCGTCGCGAAGGACTCCAAAGGAACGCTGCGGAATTTCCGGGTCGTCGAGGCAGCCGGTCCGTTTCAAGTACCTCGGAATGTCGACCTGCGAGTCGCCGAAGGTAACGACTTTGACTCCGCGGTGATGACGTGGAACAAAGACAACCCGCTCACGCTGGTCAGCGCGAGCATGTCCCCGGTCTCCTACCAGTACGGACACGGTGAGCAGGGCCACTATGTGACTGGTCCGGGGCCGAGCCCTCGCGATTCGCTCGGCTTCCTGCCGCTGTCCGTCGCGATTTCCTTCTTCTTCATGTGGGCGATTTCCGGAGCCGGTCAGCCGAGCAACATGGTTCGCCTGATGGCCTTTAACAATTCCCGCACACTTCAACGGGCGATCTTCACAGTCGCGATTTATTACACCTGCATCTATCTGCCGCTGGTCGTCATCTTCTGTTGCGCCCGGGTTCTTGTCCCCGGCATGGAAGCCGAGCCCGACCGCATCATGCCCGAAATGGCTGTCTACCTGACCGACTCCATCGGAGCCGGCTGGCTGGGCGGCCTGCTGATCGCTGCTCCGTTTGCCGCCGTCATGTCGACGGTCGACAGCTTCCTGCTGATGATCTCGTCGGCTGTCGTGCGGGACATCTACCAGCGAAACATCAAGCCGGACGCCAGCGAGGGATCCATCAAAAAGATGAGCTACCTCTGCACGCTGATTGTCGGCACCGCGGCGATGGTCGTTGCGATTAATCCGCCGAACTTCCTGCAGGATATCATCGTGTACGTCGGCAGCGGCCTGGCGGCGTGCTTCCTGGCTCCGGTCGTCTTCCTGCTGTACTGGCCGAGAGCGACTGAATCGGGCTGCATCATCGGCATGCTGTCCGGATTCGCCGCTCACTTCGCGATGTACACAGCCGGCATCTTTACGAACGGAAGCTTCTTCCGCCCGTACCGTCTGTTCGACTTCGACCCGATCATCGTCGGCCTGGGCGTGTCCTTCCTGATCACCTTCCTGGCAACCCGCGCGACGACCCCTCCATCAGAGGAAATCGTCCGCAAATATTTCTACCGAAAGGTCCAGGGCTGATTGCCGGTGCAGCTCGGCCAACAGCCGAGTTCAGTCGGATGTTCGAAACCTGCAGGCAGGTCGCAGTGACGGGGCGCGTCCTCGTCAACTCATGCGAGCGAGCGTGGCGACCGTGTGAAGCAGGGCCGAACGCGTCCCAGGTGGACTGTGTCCGACGGTTTCCTGCGACTCTGACCTGACGGGACGACAACATGCTGCAGCTGATCGAGCTTCTTGCCGTGGTCGCCGCATCGATTTATGGCGGGCTGCTCGCCCGGCGGAAGGAAATGGATTTCGTCGGAGTCTTCAGTGTCGCTTTCGTGATGGCGTTCGGCGGTGGCACGCTGAGGGATCTGTTGCTGGACCGGCATCCGTTGTTCTGGATCAGCAATGCTCATTACCCCGTGCTGGTCTTCCTGATCGCAGCCGTGCTGACGCCGTTGACGAGAATGCCGTCGCGGATCGAGCACTGGCTGCACGTTCCGGACGCGCTGGGGCTCGGCCTGTTCAGCATCGTCGGGGCCGGGTACGCGCTCGAAGCGGACACGTCGCTGTTCATCGCGTCTCTTTTTGGAGTCATCACCGGCACTTTTGGCGGAGTGATTGGCGACGTCATCTGTAACGACGTCCCCAGCATTTTTCGTCCTCACACGCCGCTTTACGCGACCTGTTCCTTTTCCGGTTGCTGGGTTTTTCTGGGTGTTCGCGAGATTGCTCCCGAGTCTGTTGCCCTCTGGACCGGAATTGCCGCAGTCCTCGTCGTGAGGCTTGTCGCGCTGCGATGGGATGTCAGACTGCCCGCCGCGCCGCTCAAACAAAGTGGCACTCCGCCTGAACCCACAGTTCCCGCTGAGCCGCCTTTGGATTGAGAGCCCGCTGCGATGCCGACCGAGCCACTTTTTGAACCGCTCGACTCGGCAACGCGCACCCGGCTGCGGCGGAGTCTGCAGTCGTGGTACGCGAAGCGAGCCCGGACTCTTCCGTGGCGCGAGACCGGCGAGGCGTACCCGATCTGGATCAGCGAGATCATGCTGCAGCAGACGACGGTGACTGCAGTGGTGCCGTACTTCGAGCGATTCCTCACCCGCTTCCCGACGATCCACGACCTCGCGCGGGCCGAGCAGGATGACGTGCTGCGCTACTGGGAGGGCCTCGGCTATTACAGCCGCGCGAGGAACATTCATAAAACAGCAAAGCAACTTGTCGAGACTACCGACGGCGAGTTTCCGCGTACTGTCGACGACCTCATGGCGCTGCCCGGCATCGGTCGCTACACCGCCGGCGCGATTCTGTCCTTCGCGTTTGACATTCCGGCACCGATTGTTGAAGCGAACACGCTGCGACTGTTCTCACGGATGCTCGGATACGAAGACGACCCGCGCGCATCGCGCGGCCAGAAGACGCTGTGGGCGTTCGCCGAGCATCTGCTGCCACGGAAAAACGTCGGACCGTTTAATCAGTCGATCATGGAACTCGGTTCGCTCGTCTGCACACCGACCGAACCGGATTGCCCGAGCTGCCCGGTCCGCTCGTCGTGCCAGGCGTTCGCCCTCGGCAAACAGGAGCAGATCCCGAGGAGAGCGCCGCGACAGCAGATCACGCAGGTCGTCGAAGTTTCCGTCGCCGTCCGCCACGGCGGCCGCTTTCTGCTTCGTCAGAACGCGGAAGATCAGCGCTGGGCGGGTCTGTGGGACTTCGTTCGATTTCCGTTGGGCGAGGCCGAATTGCTCGTCCCGGAATCCGGTTTCGAATCCGGCAAACCGCTCGCGCGGAGATTCACCGCGCACGTTGAGCAGGCAGTCCAGGAGCAAACCGGACTGCGAATTCAGATCGAGCGATTTCTCGCCGAGCAGAAACACTCGGTGACTCGCTACCAGATCCGGCTGCAGTGTCTGTTCGCGAGCGTTGAGAATCCGTCGGCCCTCGCCGAAACCGAGACACAACGCTGGGTCGCGCCGGCTGACTTCGAGGCGTACCCGCTCTCCACAACCGGCCGCAAGCTGGCGAAACGGCTGCAGCACGACGCGAAACAGATGCGTCTGCTGTAGAGCCTCGTCTGCTGTAAAGCCTCGTCAACGAACCAGTCTACCGGGTCTTCACATAGCCGAGACTCTCGATCACGCTGTGCAGTTCTTCGAACGTGATGAATCGGCGTCGGTGCGTCGACTTGTAGCTGTCGATGGCCTCGGCAAGCTCGATCGCGTCAGGGTTACCCGAATCTCGCGAGTCCTGAAACTGACGCCGCTCCGGTCCGCCGGATCGCGAAGGGCCGTTCTCTTTTCGGCGGTCTTCGAACACCGTGGAACCACTCGTGGTCTGTTGCAGCTCGGTTGCCTGCATGACGATACTCCTTCCGGACGTTTCAAAAATCAGCCCGCTTCGCCTGGCGTGGAACGGCGAAAAGGCAAGTGGAGTGTGTCCCGGATCAGGTTGCAGTTGCGGCCGGGATTGGCGTTACGCAAATTCGCCTGGCACGCCGTCTGTCTGAGACGCTTCAACTTAGGTCGCATTTTCGCAGTCGGCAAATCGGCTTCTGCAGAGTTGTCAGGATGAGCCGGTCAAACTCCTCGAAGCCGTAACAACCGTCACAGATCAACGAGTCCTACTCCCGGCCACATCCACCGCCAGGCAATTTGCCTCGACAGACAATCGGACGACGACGCAGATGAAGATCACAGTTCTTGGTGGCGGAGCGATGGGGACAGCCTGTGCGGCCGTGCTTTCGGAAAAACCCGATCAGCACGTGACTGTCTGGGCGAGGAACCCGGACTTCGCTGAGCAGATGCAGCGGGACCGCGAGAACGCCCGCCTGCTTCCGGGCATTCCGATTCCCGACGGAATCGAAATCACCAGCGATCTTGCAGCCGCCGTTGAGGACGCAGCTTTAATTGTCGCTGCAATCCCAACCGCGTTTCTGCGCGAGGCGTTGACCCGGTACCGGGACATTCTGCCTTCCACTGTGCCCGTTGTGAGCGTCATTAAAGGCCTTGAAAACGAAACGTTTCTTCGTCCCAGCCAGATCGTGACGGACGTCCTGGGCTGCTCGCAGGTCGCTGTCCTGGCGGGCCCCAGCCACGCGGAAGAGATTGCCCGCCGCAAACCCGCGAGCCTTGTCGCCGCCTCGGCGGATCCGGAACTCGCAAAGCTCGTCCAGGAAGTTTTCAGCACAGACCGCTTTCGCGTCTACACCAACGAGGACATTGTCGGCGTTGAGCTCGGCGGCGCACTGAAAAACGTCATCGCCATCGCTGTCGGTATCTGCGATGGAATGAGCTTCGGTGATAACGCCAAGGCCGGACTGATGACGCGAGGGCTCGTTGAGCTGACTCGGTTCGGCTCGGCGTTCGGAGCGGATCCCAACACCCTGTTCGGCCTCGCGGGAATCGGCGACCTCATCACAACCTGCATCAGCGGATTCAGCCGAAACCGCCACGTCGGTATGGAACTGGGCAAAGGCAAATCGCTCGACGAAATTCTCAGCAGCATGTCGGCCGTCGCCGAAGGAGTCCGTACGACGCGCAGCGTTCACGAGCTCGCTCAGAAACACAACGTGGACATGCCGATTACGCGCGAGGTTTACGCGGTCCTGTTCGAAGGCAAGAGGCCGGAATCGGCAACGGATTCCCTGATGGGCCGTCCGCCTCGCGGCGAGTAGTGCTTCGTCAAAGCGGAATTTACGGGGCGCAGTTTCCGTGGCGTAAGCTTCCAGCTTGCGATGTCCGCACACAGAACGTCGGCAAGCAGGATGCTTACCCCACTCTCGGCAAGCAGGAGGCTTACCCTGGGCTGTTAAAAATTCGGGGTTGACGATGGAGGCAGCTTGATCCGTTTTTGTTCCGCGTGATGTTTGCTCATCCCGGCGTGTGCCTTGCTTGCGTTGGACTTGCTTTGGTTTCTCC
>JAQBVJ010000226.1 GCA_027623235.1 Planctomycetota bacterium | reverse complement strand
CCATGCGAACACATCAGGTCGCACTTGGACAGACAGTCTGCCTCGTCCCAGATCTGCTATTTACCCCAGAGTGCGCGCTGGCCCTGCGGCAAACCCGGACTCTGCGATTCTTCATCCAGAGCCAATTCCCTCCCACTGAAAGGTCTAATACAGTCCCCTTTATGAATCCACTTCAGAATGAGATTGTTGCGTTTCTCAAAGAACGCAATTCCGATCCGATGAAACCGCGAGCTCTCGCGCGTCGGCTCGATGTCAAGAACAGCGCCCGTGCCGAGTTCAACGAAGCTGTCGAGGCGCTGATCGCCAAAGGCAAACTTACCAGGCTCGAGAATGGCAAATTGTCTCTCGCCGGCAAAGAGGTTCGCAAAGAAAAACTGATTCGCGGCACTCTGCGGCGAACTCAGAGTGGCTCGGCCTGGATCATCCCCGACGTCACCCAGTCGCCGCCAGACACTCCAGACGTCTTCGTCTATCCGGAACACATGGCCGACGCACAGAACGGAGACACCGTCCTCGTCCGGCTGTCCAGCAAACGCGGCGGCAGCGGGCGGCGGACGGGCCGAGTCGAACAGGTCGTCGAGCGATCAACGCACACCTTTGTCGGTTCCTACTTCGAGGAATGGAATCAGGGCTTTGTGCGGATCGACGGAGGCATCTTCACGGATCCCGTTTCCGTCGGCGATCCCGGCGCGAAAGGAGTTCAGGAAGGCGACAAGGTCGTCGTCGAGATCGTCCGCTTCCCGACTCACACGCGACCCGGCGCGGCCGTGCTGTCAGAAATCCTCGGCCAGCGCGGTAAGCCGGGAGTCGACCTGCAGACGATCATCCACGAGTTCGGACTCCCCCACGAGTTCCCTGAAGCAGTCCTCGACGCCGCGCGCAAACAGGCCGACGAATTCGATGATCAGAACCTCGAAGGTCGAGTCGACCTGACCGGCGAGACGATCGTCACGATCGACCCCGCGGACGCACGTGACTTTGACGATGCGATTTCGCTGACCAAAAGCGAAGACGGTCACTGGCACCTCGGTGTTCACATCGCCGACGTCGCTCACTTCGTTCAGCCGGGGTCGGTCCTCGATGACGAAGCAAAAAAACGCGGCACCAGCGTTTATTTGCCGGGCAAGGTCATCCCCATGCTGCCCGAGACAATTTCCAACGCCCTCGCCAGTCTTCAGAAAGGCAACGTCCGGTACACCAAGTCAGCCTTTATCGAGTTCTCAGCCGAAGGCACGCCGCTCCACGTCGAACTGCAAAACACTGCGATCAAAGTGACCCACCGGTTTGCTTACGAGCAGGTCATGCCGATCATCAAGAATCCGGACGAGCACAAGAAAAAGGTCTCCGCGAAAGTCCGGCAACTTCTGCTGTGGATGCACGAACTGGCCATGCTGCTTCGACGGCGGCGTTTTGACGAGGGGGCGATTGAGCTTCACCTGCCCGAAGTCAAAGTCGAGCTCGACAAAGACGGCCGCGTCTGCGGAGCCCGCGAGGTCGAGCACGACGAAAGCCACCAGATCATCGAAGAGTTCATGCTGGCTGCGAATATCGCCGTCGCTGTGGAACTCACCGATCGCGAACTGATTTTCCTGCGGCGAACTCACAGCAATCCGGACCCGATCAAGCTGCAGTCGTTTGGAGAATTTGTCGAGAGTCTCGGCCTGACGATCCGCAACCCGGGAAGCCGTTTCGAAATGCAGAAACTGCTCGACAGTGCCCACGGAAAACCGTTCGAACAGGCTCTCAGCTACGCACTGCTGCGAAGCTTCAAACAGGCCGAATACTCGGCTGCCCGGGAAGGCCACTTCGCTCTGGCCGTCGAGAATTACTGCCACTTCACCAGCCCGATCCGCCGCTACCCCGACTTGACGATCCACCGCCTGGTCGATGCCATCGTCAAGAAGCGGAAAAAGAAAATCGGCCTGGGAGAAATCGAGACAATCAAACTCGGCACGCACTGCTCGGACACGGAACGCCGCGCGGCGGGAGCGGAACGGGAGCTCACGAAAATCAAACTGCTGATGCTGCTCGAAGATAAGCGCGACGAGATTTTCGACGCGATCATCACCGGCGTCCAGAAGTTCGGCATCTTCTGCCGCGGCGTCAAATTTCCCGTCGACGGATTCATCGATGCCAGCAATCTCGCCGACGGTGACATCCTCGACTTTGACCGGATGACACACACGATCACGGCCAGGCGAAGCGGCCGCATCTTCCGACTGGGCGATCCGGTCAAAGTCCGCATCGCGATGGTCGACCCCGATGAGCGGACACTCCGCTGGGAACTGATCGAGGGACCGCGACCCGGCAATCCGCCTCAACGGACCGGGCAAGAGGACACAAAAACTCCTCGACGTCACCGGGATGGCAGCCAGCCAGAAAGAGCCAGGCCGGGAAGCGGCAAACCAGAACGCGAGGCAGCGTCGAAGAAGAAAAAGCCTCGTCGCCGGAAATCGGACTCGGCCGAACCGAGCGGCACGGCGAAGAAAGCGGAAACAGGAAAGAGCAGTAAGAAACGCAGTCGACGCCGCAGGAAATCGTAATCCGCCTGGCATTCTTTACACGCCGTGCGTGAAGAAAATGCTCGAAAGAAGACCTGTCACGCCCTGCCACGTCGCGTCCGCTGGTGGGCCAGCATTGATTTTTTATTGGCCCCGAACGACCGATCTTTCGCTGGCTGTCGAGCCGCTCGGGACGCCGTTGCGGATCCGATCTGGCAGGATCATTCGGTTTGACTGGAGTTTCCAGCAAGACGTGAACGTCGGCGGCCGTGCCGCAATCTCACCTCGAATCGGGACCGAATCGGAATTGCCATTTGGCGACTGCCGCTGCGTGTGGAAGAGTCTGGAGAGAAGGCCTCATCCAGTCTGAACCTCAACTGATCGACGCTTCGATGAGTATCCGCTACTCAGCCAGCCAGCTTCGCCCGGACGAAGACCGCACCGTCAAGGCCCCGATCATCAGCCGGGACAGCCTGCTGGTCGGGCTTGCCGAAGTGTTTGCCCGACACGAATCCCGGCACGTGCTGGTCGAAGACTCGTCGGGCGAACTGATCGGCATCGTTTCTGAAGACGACCTCCGCAACGCCATTCGGGACATCTCCGAAACGAACCCCACGGCCTGGCACCAGCGCACTGTCGAGTCACTGCTGGCCGTCACGTTTGAAGACGCCGACAGTAAATCTCTGCAGTGTTCAGGTCGAACGGAACAATCTGGCAACTCACTACGTGCGACGACGAATCACCGTGACGCAACAGTCAACGAGCCCGTCGACTTCGTTTCTGTGAGCGACGGCGAAAACCTCGTCGCTCTCGTTTCGAGCGAGGATGTACTTTTCAGTTGGAATCGGCTGGAGCCAGCGCTGGCGAATGCCGCCACCGATCCGCTGACCCGGCTTCCGAATCGGACTCACTTTGAACGCCGGTTTCACGAGGAATGGCATCGCGCGTCGCGGCTTGGACTCTCGCTTGGGCTGCTGATCATCGACGTCGATCGCTTTAAAGACATCAACGACTCCTTCGGCCATCTTCGAGGCGACATGGCGCTCGCCGCGATTGCCGACTGCTGCCAGCGTCAGCTGCGTTCGTACGACATCGTCGCCCGTTACGCAGGAGACGAATTTGTCGCCCTCACCTCGGGATGCCAGCCAGACGAAATCGACCTTCCGATCAGACGCATCCAGCAGGCAGCGCGAGAACTGCAACTGGAATCGAACGGTGTGCCGATTCCCGTCAGCCTTTCGATCGGAGCCGCAGTCCTTTCACCGTGCCCAGGCGAATTGCAGCCCGACATGCTTTTTGACGCGGCTGACCATTGCCTCTATCTGGCGAAAAAGGCTGGCCGCGACCGCGCGTTCCGAACACAACTGTCTGCTGACGGCACGACACAGGACGCGGTCCCCGTGACGGCGGCTTCAACCGGTACAGCTTCCCGGTCGCCCGTCTGACTCAATCGAACTCCAGGTTTGACTGTGCGCCTGCTTCGCATCACGATGTGTTCGGACTGGATCGTCAGTCCCGCTCGAAGTGGGGGTGATTCGCACTGAGCCCTCTGATTTCGACGCGCCTACTCCCCGGACGCTACGAGGCACCGCAGGTCGCCATGCGAATCGAATGCCCGCACTGCCACAACAAATTGAATCTCGTCGACGCCGAACCGACCGAAGGCGACGGGTCAACCGGCTGCCCCTCCTGTGGGAGCGTCATTCCCTCGCTGGAGATGACGGTCACTCAGCGAGATGACCCGAGCAGAAACATCGGCCGGTTTAAGGTTCTCGGCAAGGCAGGCGTCGGGCAGTTCGGAACCGTCTGGAAGGCACACGATCCTACGCTCCAGCAGGTCGTCGCACTCAAAATTCCACGTCACGACGAACTCGACGACCGAACGCGCGACATGTTCCTGCGCGAGGCCAGAGCCGCTGCCGGCCTGAAGCACGAAGGGATCGTGCGAACTCTGGAAGTGGGCGACCACGAAGGCACCATCTTCATCGTCAGCGACTTCATCAATGGGGTCACCCTTGGCGAAAAGCTGCATCACAAACGCGTGTCCCATGACGAAGCCGCAAGACTCACGACCCGCGTCGCTTCTGCCGTCCATTACGCACACAGTGCAGGCATCATTCACCGTGACCTCAAACCGAGCAATATTCTTGTCGACGTAAACGGCAATCCGTTCGTGTCTGACTTTGGCCTCGCCAAACAGGACGCCTCGGAAGTGACGATGACTGTCACCGGGATGATCCTCGGCACGCCCGCGTACATGCCGCCCGAACAGGCCGGCGGATTCAGCAACAAAGCCGATGCCCGCAGCGACGTCTACTCGCTGGGAGTCATCCTTTACGAAATGCTGACTGGAGTGAAACCATTTGGAGGCTCCAGCGCGGCCGTGCTTCTGAATCAAATCCAAAGCGAGGATCCCCGCGCTCCCAGATTGATCGAAAAAGATATCCCCCGCGACCTGGAAACAATCTGCCTGAAAGCCCTCGAAAAGCGACCAGACCGCCGCTACCAGACTGCCCAGGAACTGGCCGACGACCTCCAACGCTACCTGGCTGGTGAACCCGTTAAAGCCCGCCGCGTCGGCTATCTTGAACGACTTGGCCGCAAGGCACGGCGCAACCGTGTTGCGGCCATTTCATTAGGAATCGCAGCTTTAGCGCTTGCACTTGTCGCTTTCGCATATCTTCCCGACGGGCCGCCACCACTTCCTGTCCCTCCCGGCGCATTATTTCACAAACTGCTTTGGCCGAAAGATGCCAGCCTCGCGGTTGATAACAACACGATGGGTAACCGTTCACGGCCCAGTGCGAAAGAATTGAAAACTGGTCTAGACTTGGGCGGATGTTTTCTG
>JAQBVJ010000084.1 GCA_027623235.1 Planctomycetota bacterium | reverse complement strand
GCGTTTTGGGCTCGCTCATACGAGCATTGAGCCAGAAAACATCCGCCCAAGTCTAGACCAGTTTTCAATTCTTTCGCACTGGGCCGTGAACGGTTACCCTGCGGCCGGTTTACCCGGTGCTGGCAAACGAGCTGGCCATTGTTTCCCGACAGACCGAAATCGGAAATCTGCGAGTCGCCCTGAACAACTTCGCCGATCGAGTGAGCGTGGCCGAGGTGGACTCGTTCGTCTCTCTGATGAATCAATCGGAGCAGATGGGAACGAGCATTTCCGACGCATTGACCGAATACTCGAACACCATGCGTGAGAGTCTGCGGCAAAGAACGGACGAAAAAGCCAACAAGGCCTCGTTCAATCTCATGTTCCCGACCGTGCTGTTCATGATGCCGGCCGTGTTCATGTTCCTGATGGGTCCGGCCATTCTCGAGCTGCAGAACTTCTTCGATGAAGGTGGAGTCCAAAACCTCCAGCAGGGATCTGACGCAATCGACAATATCGGCAACGCGAATCAGTAATAGTCGCAACACAACTGAAAAACACATTCTCCAGAAAACGAACCCCCGACGACTATTTGATCGTCGAGGGTTTTTCTGCGCGACGGTTCAGACCGGATCGGCTTCGACACTCTCATTCTCCGCGGTACGTCGCGAACGATTTCGGCGTTTCCCACAGCGACACTTCGAGCACCGGGAAACCTTCCTTCACCGTGTAGTCGTAAATCACTTTCGCAATCGTCTCGGCGGTCGGATTCACCGGCAGCAGATGCAGCGGCTCGCCCTGCTCCTGGAAAAACGGCACCGCCGGATCCGCCTCATTAAGAATCATGCGATGGTCCAGCTCATCGTCGATCCACGTTCGCACGGAGTTCTTAATGTCTGAAAAATCGACAAGCATCCCTCGATCGTCGAGCGACTCTCCCTCGAGCACGATCACCGCGAGACCATTGTGGCCGTGGAGGTGTCGGCACTTGCCGGCGTAGTTGAGCAGCCGGTGCCCGTAGCAGAATTCAATATTCTGAGAAACCTGATACATATTTCTGTCCTGATGCGGAGTGCTGATTGAGATTCGTATCCGAGAGTATTCTTACCAACCCTCGCTGACGTTCTTTGAAGTTGCGCATTTACGCCAACGGCGTTACGTCCAGGAGAAATGCGCAACTTCACAACTGACACTTCGGGTGATCCAGCGCAGTCAACTCGCTCGAAACTGCAGCGCGAGCAACATCTCTTTGACATCGGTCATTTTGATCGTGTCCCGCTCGATACTATTTGACGAGGCGATAAACACTGGCCCGGCCGATTCTGTCTGATCCTCATCCGGTAACCGACCGTGACTGCCGCGAACAATGGTTGCGTCGAGACCGATCACGTCCATGTAGTACCGGAAGCCGAGCATTTTCTGCGCGAGCCGCCCCGCGATCTTGAGTTTTGGAAACGTCAGTCTGGGATCGACGAATAGCTCGACAGGGTCGTATCCCGGCTTCCGGTGGATGTCAACGGTCCTCGCGTAGTCCGGTGCAAGGGCGTCGTCCTGCCAGAAGTAGTACGTGAACCACGACTCGCGATCGCTCACGACAACCAGCTCGCCGGACCGTTCGTGGTCAATCCCGAAATTTTCCTGAGCCTGACGGTCAAGAACGTGTTCCACTCCGTCGACGCGCCGCAGCAGCTTCGCAACAGTCGGGACGTCCTCCGGCCTTCGCACATACACATGGGCCATCTGATGATCGGCAACGGCGAAGGCGCGGGACGCTCCGAAGTCCAGCGTTTCCCAGCCGCCGATTTCTTTCCTCGCGGTGAGATACCCCTCCTGCCGGAGGATTCGGTTGATGTGAACCGGACGGCTGACTTCCGAAATCCCGTATTCCGACAGCACGACAACATCCGCGTCACGCGACCGTGCTGCTTCAATAATCCGCCCGGCTTCGGTATCGACGAGCCGAATGTCTGCAGCGATCGCCGGACCGTTCGGCCCAAGCCGCTGCAGGTTGTAATCCAGGTGCGGCAGGTAGATCAGCGACAGGCTCGGCTGGTAACGCAGGAAAACGTCGATCGACGCGCTGGCGATCCAGCGACTGCTTTCGATGTTCGCTCCCGGCCCCCAGAACTTCATGAGCGGGAACACGCCAAGCCGGTCCTGCAAGTCCGTCTTCAACCCGGGCGGCTCGCTGTAGGAATCAAAAAGTTTTCGCCCGTCCGCCGGGTAACTCGGCCGTGGAGTGACCGACCAGTCGACGCTGGCGTACATGTTGTACCACCAGAACATTTTTGCGACCGAGTAGCTTTTGTCCCGCTTTCGCGCCGCTTCGTAAACCGTCTCACCACCGACCAGGTGATTCGACTGTTTCCAGAAACCGACTTCGGCCAGGTCACGAAAGTACCAGCCGTTCCCGACGATCCCGTGCTCGCGGGGAGCAACTCCCGTCAGCAGCGATGACTGAGCCGCACAGGTGACCGCCGGCAGGACAGTCCCCATCGGCCGAGCAAATCCCTCCTCAGCCAGGCGGCTGATATGAGGCGTATTCGTACTGAGCATGTCGTGCGTCAGCCCGACAACATTGATCACGACGAGCGGTCGGGGCATGGGTGCGGACTAACCAGTGGCAAAGTGTGTTACATCAAAAAAAAACGGAATGTCGCTGCTGGACGGATCAGAATCCGCCACCAGATGTCGGTACTTTCATCTTCTTTTTACTCGGAATCTCATTCGTCATGCGGAGAGTTTCCATCACCGTCCTGATCCGGTTCTCGATTCCGTACCGGGTATCGATCGCTGTCGGGTAGGCCACGATGAGCATCATCTGAATCGAGTCGACCGTGTATTGATTCAGCATGAAGCTCATGTTGACCTCACCGCTGCCGTCAATGTTGACGCGATCATCCAGCGTCGGATTCGTCACAATGTAGTCCTTCACCGGAACGTAGCGGGTTCCGGCAGGAGTCCGTTCTTCGACAAACGGCCATGGCTCTTCCGCCGTCGGTGCCGCGTACCGCAGACAGAAGCCGATATCTCCGATCATTTGATCCGTAAACTTTTCGGGTTCGACCAGAGGATCGTCTTCCTTCCTGAGAAATGCTTCGTGGTTCGTGCACAGGAAAATCCACGCCCGTTGCTCAGCCACGTCCGAGCCTTCGATATCCACGTCGACCGTCGCTTCCCACGCTCCGATCAGGCCGCGAAGCGGGCGCGGCAGAAACCCTGGCTGCCGATGGTCGGGCTCACCTTCGGCCGGGCCAGGGATCTCAACAAAATCTGCTGGCGGACGAAACTGCAGCCCGAAACCGTCGGCCTGCCACCAGCGCGGCTGCAGGACTGCGTCCACCCCCTGGCGGTACTCAAAGTATTTTCTCGACTGTTCAAGCCGCTCTTCGTACGCCTGCGAACCACATCCGCAGACGATGCTTGCGGCAAGGAGACCAGACAGAAATCGGGTGAGGCGGGAAAGCATGGGATTCCTGTTTGACTCGCCAGCCCAGCAATGTGAACTGCGGCTCATGTTGCAGAGACGAAACGTGTTGAGATTCGGCGGCGACCGTTGCCGGAGACCACCCGGAGTTTACTGACACTTCTGCCAGGCCTCTACTTTCCCGCCTCGATTAGCACACTTCCCTGGAGGAATCGCTGGCAATTTCCGCCCGGCCGAATCGCGAAACCTACATTTCTGATTGAGTTCCTCCAGATTGGGAGGTGCTCGCTAAACTCAATCAGGACGGCATCATGAAACCCGAGAAAACCAGCCCTCGACTTCGCCGCGGCACGATCGCTGTCCTTTCCGCCGCCTTCATGGTCGTTGTTTTTGCCATGCTCGCCTTCACGACCGATCTTGGCTTCGTGACGGTCTCGAGGACCCGGCAGGCCGCCGCCGTCGATGCGGCCGCGCTGGCCGGGGTGGACTACATGTCTGATGGCAAGGCTGCGGCGGATGCGGCGATCACGGAAATGCTGTTGCTCAACGGCTACGACACGACCGACTCAAACATCACAGCAACGGTTCAGTACGGATACTGGGACGCCGAGATGAAGTCGTTCGCGGTGACTCCTTTCGACGATGCCGACACCGTTCGCGTTCACCTGGTCAGCCAGAATATCCAGGCGTTCTTTGGTCCGGTTCTCAACGAACACGGCTACACGACGTCCACGGAAGCGATCGCCGTCAAGGGTGGCAGTAAGCCACGAGACGTCGTCATGGTCATCGACTGTTCCGGGTCGATGGATGCGAACATGTCCAACGGGCTGACTCGAATGGAAAATGCCAAGGACGCCGCACAGGCACTCGTCGATGAGTTGCGGGACGAGGACCGTGTCGGCCTCGCTGTGTTCTCGTGGGAAGACCCGGCCCGAAACCGATACGAAAAGACGGGGCATCCTGAGCGGGACCTCAGCTTCAACCACGTCCCCACCTATAACCGAGTCGAAGATCTCGAAGATCAGTTTTACACCGGTGGGACCAACATCGGCGGCGGGCTGCGAGCCGGACTCGACGTATTCCTCAACGATCCCGTCCCGCGTCCGCTACCCGCTCCGACGGATCCGGAAGTTGTGAATGTGATGGTCCTGCTCACTGACGGGCAGGTCAACCTGCCAGAGCCGTATCCGACCAGCGAAGATGAGTTCGGCGTCCTGCCGCCGCCGCCCTACGCGAAAAAGCCGCAGTACAAAGATGACGTCGCGGTCACTCAATGGGCGAACACAATCAAGGCACGCGGCATCAAGCTGCACATCGTGACGCTCGGCAGCAGTGCCCATTCTTCGCTGATGGTCAACGCCGCCTCACCGGATGAAGGAGGCACGACGTACTACCACCACGTTGCCAACGGAGCCAGCGACGCCACCGAACTCCTGAACGTCTACAAAACAATCGGCCGCGGTGACGGTGGCCCGAAGCTCGTCAAGTAGCGCGTGCCCCAAATCCAAAATGGGAGGGCCAGTGTCGACTGACGAGAAACCACCTGAGTGATCAGATCTCGAACGACTCGCCGGCCTGCGGGATGATCGGCGTTTCGTCACAGAACTCCGTCAGTGTCTGTGCCTGAGCCTTCGCGCCTTCGCCCTCGCCATGCACGATGAAGGCCTGGCCGATATTCGAGTCCGCGTGGAGTTGCTCGAACCACCATCGAAAATCCAGCGCGTCGGCATGAGCCGACAGTCCACTGAGCACCTCGACATGAGCCCGCAACGGGACGTCTTCATCGAAGAGGCGGATTGACGGCGCTCGATCCGCGATCTTTCGCCCGACGGTGTGCCGTCCCTGGAAACCGATCAGCACGATGGTGTTTTCGACGTGCGGCGCGGCATGTTTGAGGTGATGCACGACGCGGCCGCTTTCGCACATGCCGCTCGCCGAAATGACGACGAAGGCTCCCTTCCGCCAGTTCAGCTCGGCACTCTCCTGTGGCGAGCCGACGTACGTGAGCCCGCGAAAACCAAACGGGTCTGAGTCGTGCCGCATCAGTTCCTGAACTTCCGAGTCCAGGATGTCCGCGTGGTCGCGGTAGACACTGGTGACTCGTCGAGCCAGCGGGCTGTCGACAAAGATCGGAATGGGCGGCAGCTGATTCGCGTTGGACAGCTCGTTCAGAAAATAGACCAGGTGCTGGGTCCGGCCGAGGCTGAAGGCCGGAATGATGACTCGTCCGCCGACGGCGTATGCTTCATCGATGATCCGCTTCAGCTCGAGCTTGATGTCATCCGCCGAGGGGTGGACCCGGTTTCCGTAGGTGGACTCGGTGATGAGTACGTCGCAGCCCTGAACCGGTTCCGGATCGCGAAGCAGCGGCAGCCCGCGCCTCCCGACGTCGCCCGTAAAGACGATTCGCTTGACCTCGCCGTTCTCCTGAACTTCGAGTTCGGTGATGGCCGAACCCAGAATGTGCCCCGCATCCGAAAATCGAATCCGCACGTCCTCGGCCAGCGGATGCCACTCGTGATAGTCCAGCGGCTGAACCAGCTTCAGGAGGCTCTTCACATGACTGCGATCGTAAAGCGGCGCGACCGGCGGATGCCCCGGCTCGAGCTTCCTCGCAAGATACTTCGCGTCCTCTTCCTGAATCTTCCCCGCGTCGGTGAGCATCAATTCCGCCACATCGGCAGTCGCCGCCGTGCAGAACACCGGCCCGTCGAACCCGTGCCGATGCAGCCCCGGCAGGTTTCCGCAATGATCAATATGTGCGTGCGAGAGGACGACCGCATCGAGGTCCGCCGGCCGGCAGTGAAACTGCTCGTTCTTCGCACGCGACTCCGAACGCCGCCCCTGGAACAGACCACAGTCGAACAGGATTCGCCGGCCACCCACTTCAAGGAGATGCTGGCTGCCTGTGACCTCGCCCGCCGCGCCGTAAAATGTGAACTTCATTCTCGTCTCCCCAGGTAAGCCTGCTGAACTTCCACAGCGCAGAAAAACCGTCTCAGTGATGCCTCGGCACCATTCGCGATGTCAACTGGATTCTCACCTGACGTCGCCACTTCGTCGACTCGCCGAACTTCCTGTTGCTCCAATTTTTTCTTCTGCCGTAAAATGGACGAACCTCAGTCACTTCGGATTGACGATAACAGTCCGTGGTAAAGACCTCACTTCGATCAAACCCAACCGCTTCGGCGTCTCCCGGGTTGCTTCGAGAGCGGCACTTTCTTCCGTCTCGATCCATCCGCGTCGCGGAACCGGCTCCGATGGAGAGAGTGGATGGTACCTCTTCTCACTGGTGAAGACTCACTGCGTCGCCTGTTCGCCGCGCTGACCGAACACACGTTTCACGTGGAGCTCGGAGTCGTCGACCCCGCTTTGTCCGACTACCTGGTGGACCTGCTCGTCCGCTTCACAAAGTCTTCGGAAATCTATCGACACCGCAGCGCGGAAGGAGACCGGCTCGAAGGGGTCGCCGACATGCTCGAGGAAGCCGAGCAGCGTGAGGCTCGTGCCGAGCGGGAACTGCGGCGCCACATCGGCGACTTCACGCTCTTCTGGTCCGGTGTCTATCCCGAGGCTCTGCCGCGACTGAAGTCCGTCGACCGAAAAGACTTCTTCATCAGCTACGACGAAGCCGGCCGCCAGTCGTACCTCATCGCCAGCACGTTTGAAGAGGAACCGTACGAGGAAGAAGCCGCCGTGCTGCGGCGACTGAGTACCGAATTCGAAATGTGCAAATTCGGCCTGAACCGCATTCGCAAGGAACTCGACGAACTGCCCGCAGAGACGGCCCGACGCATCGCCGAGGCAGGATAGGGATCTCGGTGGATCGCCGCTGGCCACTCATTGCTTCCCGAACGTGGCATTCAACTGAAGTTGAACTCACCCAGGATGAGCGAGGCTCCAAAGAGGAAGCTGTCCAACCTGGCGGACGATGCTTTCCGAATCGAAACACCCCGCGAAGGAAGAGCCCGTTCGGATCAACTCGCCGATCTCGTCGCCAGCTGGAGCCCGCGTTGAAGTCCATCCGCAGGTCAGGCTCCGCCTGACGGAGTTCCAATCGAGGTCGGACTCCTTATTCCATTTTCGTCAGGCACAGCCTGACCTACGGGGTGCGGCTCGCCGTTTTGCAGGTCCTGGCAGGGTGGATGCGTGATCTGTAAAGTTCGCCATTCATCAAAGATAATTCCCGCAACAGGACTCACGGAATGAGTGCCACCATCATCGACGGCAAAGCCATCGCCGCCGAACTTCGAGAACAGCTCGCCACTGAAGTCGCCGCGTTTACGGACGATTCGGGCATTACTCCGCATCTGGCGGCCGTCCTCGTTGGCGAGGATCCGGCCAGCGCGGTTTACGTGCGGAACAAGCAGCGAGCCTGCGAGAAAGCCAGCATCCGCAGCACACTTCACCGGCTCGCGGCCGAGACAACTCAGGACGAGCTTCTGGCACTCGTCGCAGAATTGAACGCCGATCCGAATACGCACGGCATTCTGGTGCAGTTGCCATTGCCGTCGCAGATCGACGAGCAGTCGGTGCTCGACGCCGTCTCGCCGATCAAAGATGTCGACTGTTTTCATGCGGAAAACGTTGGACTGATGGTCCAGGGCCGGCCACGGTTTCTGCCATGTACGCCAGCCGGTTGCCAGCAACTGCTGCTGGCGTCTGGAACACAGGTCGCTGGTGCTCACGCCGTCGTCCTGGGCCGCAGCGAAATCGTCGGAAAGCCGATGGGCATGATGCTCGTCCAGCGAGGTGCAGCCGCCAACGCGACGGTCACGATCTGTCACAGTCGAACGGCGAATCTTGCTGAGGTCACTCGCCAGGCAGACATCATCGTGGCTGCCATTGGCAAGCCGAATTTCGTGACGGCAGACATGGTCAAACCAGGAGCCGTCGTCATTGACGTCGGCATCAATCGGGTCGGCGAGAAGCTTGTCGGCGACGTCGACTACGAAGCGGTTCGAAATGTCGCGTCCGCGATCACACCTGTGCCTGGCGGAGTCGGCCCAATGACGATCGCAATGCTGCTGAAAAATACCCTGACGGCAGCGAGGCTTCAGGCGGCGTCAGCGTAGTCTCGTTGTCTGTTGCTGGTCACTCTCCAGGATTCACCGAGTCGCGGAGATTGTCAGCTTTGAATAGAGCGGTGCTCCGATCGCCTTTTTCCCAATGACGATTCGATCCGGGAAGACGTGCAGCAGATGGATCGACCCCATGTTGTCGCTCAGAACGTGCGCCGTGCCGTCGTGCATCCGGAAACCGTTTCGGTGGCGATGCCCGAACAGGTAACCGGTGACTCGGTACTGCTTGAGCAGGCTCAGAACCTCATCGCCGCCAAGCTGCGGCAGGACATTATTCCCAAACGCCGGCAGTGACGGGTAATGAGCCACCACAAAGACGTGCTTTTTCCCTTTCGTCTGTTCGAGAGCTTTCTTCAGGTAATCGATCTGCGACTGGTCCGCGCGCATGGTGAGAAAACTCACCGTGATGAAAGCGGCATCGCCGTGTTCGATAATCCGATTCGGTTTCGATCCCGTGAATTTTTCAAACAACGCTGTCGAGCCAGCGAAGCCTTCCTTCTGCGCCGCGGCGAGCGCGTCCTTGACGAGGGCCGCGTATTCCGGCTTCTGCTGCGGAGCACTGGAGTAAGATTCCTCAACGAAATCGTAGTTGAACAGGACGTCGTGATTTCCGGCGACGACTTCCAGCTTCGGCTTCAGCTCTGAGAAGATTTTTTTAAACAGAGCCCACTCTTCAGGCAGGTTGTTGTTGACCAGGTCGCCGGCCACGAGCACCAGTTCAGGCTTCAGCCGGTTGAGCTCCCGCACACCGGCTTCGGCCTTCTGAATCAGCGTCTCCCGGCTCCGCTCCCGATCGAACTGCGGATCAGAGATGAGTGCAAACGTGAAATCGGGCTTCGTCGCGAGGTCCGCTGAGAACGACGGGCACCCGTACGGATCGTCCTCAACACGCGGAAGTCGCGGGGAGATGACCGGATTCGGAACGCTCACCGAGTAGACTGGCTGCTCCGGGTCAAGAACCTGCGCGATCTCGACACGGTCCGCGAAGACTCTCACGACGGCCACCGAACCTCGTTCCGACCAGGCCGTCGAGCCGACGGCCCAGACAGGCAGCGTGTTCTCGTACAAAACTCGATGGCCGTATCGAATCGGGTCAAACCGCACAGCGATACGGCGGTCCTCAACCAGTTTCCAGAATGCTTCTTGAGTCGGCGTCAGATTCGTCCGCGCGAACTCGCCGTCCTGCTTTCCGGAAAACAGGAGCACGGCTTTTGCGGAATCGATCACCGACAGCTGCTTTTCAATTCGGGTCGAGGCTCCGTCCGGATCGCTGTCAACGTCGCCGGCAAATACCAGCTGCACACCGTTGACCGATTGCACTGTCCCTTCGACGTCACGTTTTCCGAACGCCTTCCGGTAGCCGTCGAGCGATCCAGTCCCCCGGTCCCAGTGGCCGGGCGTCGTCATCACGGGCACGTCGATCTGGTCGAGATATTTTCTGGCCGCAGCAAAGTCCTCGTCAGATCCGGCCCAGGTGAGCGAGCCCTGCACGATCAACGTGTCCGGCTTCAGCTGATTCACAAGGGCGACCGTCTTCGCCATGCTCTCCGGACCGGTCGTCTTCAGGAAATCGCGGAGCCCCCCACGCTCGTCCCGAATCTGATCCGCCGGCAGCGTCGTGATGTAGGGATTCGAAATGACGGCGAGCGTCGCAAGCAGCTCTTCGTCAGCCCGCAGACTGCCTGACGAAAATATCGCCGCAGCGACCACGAGAATCGCTGAGGCAAAAACTGAATGCGGCATCTCGACTCTCCCGAATGAGCGGCTCGATCATCGAACCGCATTCTGACGGGAGGATCGCCGGATCGTCGAGGGACGACTGCCAGTCGTTCGGAGTACCGCTTTCGGGCGACGGTCGGGATTTTGTTTATGACCCACTCCTGAGCGATGCGGAGATCACCTCAGCCGTACGGATTTCATCTGCTCCTCGGGCCAGCAACCGACAGCGACACGACGGTCTCGACGCACTTTCTGGCGATCAATCAGATCGGAAGAAGTCGGAGTGCTTGTGAGAGTCTCGCAGGCAGCTATCCTCGTCGACCAGACCGCGTTCGCTCACACGTGGCTGAACCTGCCCGCTTCACAACGAGTGCCCCGATGCGGATTGACCCTGTCCGACTGCTGACGAAAGGCGCGCTGGACGACGTTCAGATTGAGTCGTTGCTCGGCCCGGTCGGCTTTGCGGATTCCGGTGTGGCGCATTCGCGACTGCTGGGGATCTGCCGCGATGACGCTCACCGCGAGGCATTCGCCGCGTCTCTGCCGATGCTGCTTTCCGCCCTGGAAAATGCGGCGACTCCCGACAGCTCCGTCATGAATTTCGAGAGGCTCGTTCAGGCCGTTCCAGACTCACTGGATCTTCTGCAGTTTCTCGCCGGTAACCCGCGGGCGGTTGAGATTCTGGTCCGCCTGTTTGTGGGTAGCCAGTTCCTGACCGAGATTCTGCTGCGGAACCCGGAGTATCTCGCGAGGCTCACTCGACACACGAGGCTCGCGGAGTTCCGAGCCCGCGAAGAGTTTCGGGCCGAGGCCGAACAGACACTGCAACGCGAAGAAACCGTCGCCGCGAAATTCGACGTGCTGCGACGGTTTCAACACTGGGAACTGCTTCGGATCGGAGCCTGCGATCTGTTCGGCCTGATGGACCTCAAATCGATCACGGTGCAACTGTCTCTTCTGGCCGACGCGATTGTGCAAACGGCACTGGCCATCATCACCGGCGACAAGGGACCTGCAGAAGCCTCGCCCGCCAGCGAAACTCTCACGGATTTCTGCATCATCGCTTATGGAAAACTCGGCGGCGAGGAATTGAACTACAGCTCGGACATCGACCTGGTTTTCATCAGTCGCAAAAATGCGGAGCGATACTGGGACACCGGACAGCGACTGATTCGCGGTCTGATGGACGCGACCGGCGAAGGTTTTCTGTACCGCGTCGACATGCGGCTTCGGCCGTGGGGGCGGTCCGGTCCGCTGGTCACGACCGCTGAGGCTTTCCTCGAATACCTCAAGGATCAAAGCGAACTCTGGGAGCGGCAGGCACTGCTCAAAGCACGACCGATTGCCGGAGATCTGGCACTGGGTCGAGAATTTCTCAGCCAGGTCGAACCGATCGTCTTTGCTGTCTCCACCGAGGACGCGCGAGCCAACGTTCGGGACATGAAGGAGAAAATCGAAGCGGGCCTGCGAAAGAAAGGCCTCACGTTCGGCGAAGTCAAATCCGGCCAGGGATCGATTCGCGACATTGAGTTTGTCACGCAGTTTCTACAACTGCAGCACGGTGAAGACGATCACTCGGTCAGGAGTATTAACACGCTGGACGGCCTCGTCCGACTCACCGAACGGGACCACATTCAGGCCAACGAGTTCCGTCAGTTGACGACCGCGTACATCTTTCTCCGAAAGGTCGAGCACTCACTGCAGCTCACGCACGGGAAGCAGTTGCACTCGTTGCCGACCGAAGATCGTGAACTGGCCTGGTTCTCCGGACGGCTTGACTACCCGGATACGTCATCTTTTCTGGAGAGTTTCCGCCGGCACACGGCCGACGTTCGAACAATCTACGAGCGGTACATTGAGACTGACGAAGAACCGAAGAGGCAACCGCCGACGCCTCCGACCGTGGCCCATGTGCAGGTCATGGAGGCGTCGTATGCCAAAGTCTTTTCTGCGGAGGACATTCAGCGGCACGGCGTCCTGCTCAGCCAACTGGGGGTCGACTGCCAGGTGGCCATCGAGGCCGTTTCCCGAGGCCAGGACCGCGTCGAGCTGACCGTTTGCGGTTTCGACCAGCGCGGCGATCTGGCTCTTATGTGTGGCCTGCTGTTCGCTTTCGGTTTCGACATCGTCAATGGCAACGTCTTTACGGCAGAGCACGTGCTCAACGCCCAGTCCGCGGCAGGAAATCAGAGCGATCCCGCTGCCACAGACGAATCACAGCGGCACCGATTTGTGAATGTGTTCCTGCTGAAGCCACCGACGGGTGTGGACCTGGATGCGGTCTGGGATGAGTATCAGTCGGAACTGACGGAGCTCGTCGCGCTCGCCGAACGCGGAGAACTGCGCGAGGCCCAGGGACAGCTTGTTCGAAAAGTCGCTCGCAGTGTTCGCAGCGTCCCGCGACATGGCAGCACGCTGTTGCCGATTGAAATAGCGATCGACAATGCGGCCTCAGACCGGTACACGGTTCTCAACATCGGGGCCGAAGATACGCCCGGTTTCGTCTACGAGCTGGCCAGCGCGCTGACGCTTGCCGGATACAACATTCAACGCGTGATCCTCTCCACGATTGGCAATCGTGCCGTCGATCGGCTCGACATTACGAGTACTGCCGGAACAAAGCTCACGGACGAAGCTGAACTTAGCCGTCTTCGTGCCGCCGTTGTCCTCATCAAACATTTCACTCATCTGTTGCCGCAGTCTCCGAATCCAGAAAAAGCCCTGCTGCACTTTCGACAGCTTCTGGAACAGCTGCTGGAACAGGACAACTGGTTCGACGAGCTGACGTCGCTGGACCGCGGAGAAGTTCTTGAGGCGCTCGCACGACTGCTTGGTGTCAGCGATTTTCTCTGGGACGATTTTCTCCGGCTGCAGCACAACAATCTCTTCCCCGTCGTGCGAGACATCGAAGCTCTCACCGAGCGGCACACACGGGACCAGCTGGAAAGTGAGCTCGCCGATCAGCTGAACGTGATCCACGATTCTGAGGCCGGAATCGATGTGGCGTCGCTGCGACGGGAGCACCGCCGCATTCTCAGCCAGTTCAAAGATCGCGCGATGTTCCGTGTCGACATGCGGCACATCGTTGGACACATTTCGGAGTTCGGTCAGTTTTCGGACGAGCTGACTGATGTCGCGGAGGTCGTCACGGCGGCGGCATTCCAGCTCTGCTTCGACGAGCTGGTCGCGAAACGCGGTCAGCCGAAATGCATCGACGGTTCGCCCTGCCACGTCAGTGTCTGCGCGCTGGGCAAGGCCGGCGGACGGGAACTCGGGTTCGCGTCGGATATTGAATTGCTCTTTGTTTACTCGGGACAAGGCCACACCGACGGACCTGATCCGGCTTCCAACTCCGACTTCCACGTCCGGCTTGTCGAGAAGTTCACAAAACTGATTCCCGCCCGGCGGAAAGGCATTTTCGAAATCGACCTGCAACTTCGCCCCTACGGCAGCGCCGGGCCGCTCGCCATTTCCGTCGAGGTTTTTGAAGAATACTTTTCACCTGGCGGGGCCGCCTGGCCGTACGAGCGGCAGGCGCTGGTCCGGCTTCGACCCGTTGCCGGAAACAAAGAACTGGGACGGCAGCTGATCGAGATTCGCGACCGCCTCGTTTACACCGAGGAGCCATTCGATGTCAGCGCGATGAGGGCCATGCGTGAGCGACAGCTACGGCAGCTCGTCACGCCCGGCGTCTACAACGCGAAACTGAGTTCAGGCGGACTCGTCGACTGTGAGTACACCGTGCAGGCCCTGCAGATCAGCCACGGTCACAAGCATCCCGCATTGCGGTCACCGAATACGCTGGAGGCGATTGAGCAGCTTCGAATCGCCGGCATCCTCACCGAGCAGGACTTTCACTGGCTGGGCGAGTCCTACATTTTTCTTCGGCGGCTGATCGACGCCTTGCGAATGGTCCGCGGTGACGCACGCGACCTCACCGTCCCGCCTGCCCAGTCCGACGAGTTCGAATACCTCGCGCGCCGGCTCGGATATGGCACCAGCATTGACCAGCTTCAACGCGACATGGAACAAACCGCCGAGCGAGTGTCTCAACTGGCAAGACTGCTCGAGTCGTGAGGCGGGATCGTCGCCTGTGAGTCGCCCTGCCCTGTCAGCCCGTTGAATAAGGTAGTGGCACAGCGTAAGCCCAATGGCTATTAAACGTTCGGGGTTGCAGTGGCGATCTGACCGTTTTTGCAGGGACTGTTTCTGTTCCGCTTGCCGGGGTTCCGAGATTGATTTCCGACGTTGTGCTTCTCGGCGCTCTCCAGTTCTCTGCGTTGTCGCCTTTGCGAGTTGCAACACGTCGCCTTTGCGAGTTGCAACACAGAGAAGTGGAGAGCGCGGAGAAACGAAAGCAGGCCCAACGCAAGCACGGCACACGCCGAGATGAGCAAACATCACGCGGAACAAAAACGGATCAAGCGGCCTCCACCGTCAACCCCGAATCTTTAACAGCCCAGCGCAAGCTGTCCGGTCAGAGCGCGTTTTTCCATGCGAAACCGGGCGGCTTCCGCCGCTCCGCTAAATCGATTCGATTTCTTCAACAGTCTGCTATCGGCTTCCCGCAGCTTGTCCAGTCTTCCCCAAAAAAGGGGTTGTATGAACAGGCGTTTCAGGGCACACTCACTGCGGCAGTCATTGGCACGATCTCTACGTCAAGATTTTGCGGGGTAATGTTTTTACTTTTTCAATTGTGAGTGGACGAACAATGCCTGAAGGAACAGCGGATTTCGGTTCGGATACCGCAGAATTCACCCTCGCGGGCCGGGCTCCCGTTGTCACTCACGGAGACCTCGCTGTGGTCGGTGGCCTCAAAGCCGTCCAGCGTCTCGTCGAGCTGATTACGCAGGCCGCTGTCGAAGTCGGATGCTCATCGCGAGATGTGTTTCAAGCTCGACTGGCCATTGAGGAAGCCCTCGCCAACGCCGTGAAGCACGGAAACCGAAACGATTCGGACAAACCCGTCTACGTGACCTACGACGTGAGCGAAGAACGGATGGTGGTCACTGTTCGTGATGAAGGGCGAGGCTTCGACTTCCGCTCGCTTCCGGATCCCAGGTCCGGCGCGAATCTGGAACGTCCTGGCGGTCGTGGCGTGTTGCTCATCAATTCTTTTGTGGATTCAGTCAAGTACAACGACATCGGAAACAGTGTCACGCTGACAAAACTGTGGACTCCCGACGAGTCGTAATGCGTCAAACCTGAGCGCCAGTAAAAAGAGGCCTCGCACTTATGCGAGGCCTCTTTCGTTTCAGGCTGCTGGATGACGACGTTTTGCCCGTTTCAGCCAACCCGCACCTGCTGAGGTCTGCGTTCTCTGCCGGCAGCAATCACTCGTCTGACGATTCCTCGTCGAGCGCCGACAGCCCCATTTCCGTTTCGCTCTCTGCCCGAGCCATCGCGGACGTGTCACGTGCGAGCAGATCGATCGACTCGAATTCCGCCGTCAGCTTGCTTGTGAAGACGATTCGAGTTCTGGCGACTTCCAGCATGTCGCCGTGCTGCAGAGTTTTCGTACCGGTGAACTTGTCACCATTAAGACGGGTTCCGTTTCGGCTGTCCAGGTCCCGAACGTGCCACGCATCATCTTCGAAGAAAAACTCACAGTGTTGTCGACTGCTTTTTTCGTGGTTCACCACGATGTCGTTGCTGCCGCTTCGCCCAAGCGTCGCGACCTTAAGAGAAACCAGCGGGTGAATCGTGCAACGCGTTCCGGCGGCTACGACAAGACACGGCTCTTCCAGTTCAGCGGATTGGGATGACGTTGCATTGGGTGAATCCACCATGACTTGATCCTGACGCTGGGGCCGACCGAACTGATGTGCTTTCGTAACCATAACCAGAGCCCGACGCAAAATTCGGGCCAATCTCAAAAATCGTCCAATCAGCTCCTGGCAATCACTTAAAAACACGCCATAAAACTTTTCGTATAGAAAGAGGCACCTCGCCTCTCTTTGTCGACCACCCCACTTCCGGGGACAATGTATCGTTCTGCAACCGTCCAAACCTCAGACGTTTCAAATCGAGACCAGCCGATATGACCAACCTGGCCAGCATCGAGTGAGATGTTCAAATTTCCGAGATTTCGCAATCCGAGGCCTGATCCCGGATTCGTGGCTCTTGCAGAGGCCTGTTGGCCTGGTCAGAGTCACTTCGAACCTTTCTCACAAATCCGGGCAGTTGCCAGGCTGATCAGGAGCACTCCATGAGACTTTCCACTTTCCTCGCCTGTCTGCTGTTAGTCGCCTGGTCGCCAGTCGAGGCGGCTCCGCCGGTTGGGACGCGACATATCTACAAGAATGTCGACGACCGCGAACTGGCTCTGTATGTCACGAAGCCAGACGGCTGGAAGCCAACCGACACGCGACCGGCGATCGTCTTTTTCCACGGTGGCGGCTGGACCGGCGGGTCGCCCGGACAATTCACGGAACACTGCAGCTACTTCGCCTCGCGAGGCCTCGTCTGCGTTCAAGTTCAGTACCGATTGCTCGACAAGAAGACTTCCGATCCACCGGAAGTCTCCGTTCGTGACGCGAAATCCAGTATGCGGTGGGTGAGGAGCCGAGCGAGCGAACTCGGCATCGATCCAGACCGGATCGCCTCGGGTGGCGGCTCTGCGGGAGGCCACCTGGCTGCTTTCGTTGGAATGGTCGAGGGCAACGACGATCCGGCCGACGACCTGAAGGTCTCACCGAAGTCGAACGCGATGCTGCTTTTCAATCCGGTCTTCGACAACGGGCCTGGTGGATGGGGCGCAAACCGCGTCGGAGATCGTTTCCAGGAGTTTTCTCCGTTCCACAACGTGACGAAGGACGATCCTCCCGCCATCGTGTTCCTCGGCTCGAATGACTCACTGATCCCGGTCAAGACAGCTCACGATTTCCAGAAATCCATGACGGCCGCCGGTGTCGACTGCGAGGTCATGATTTTCGAGGGGATGGCCCACGGTTTTTTCAACCACGGAAAACACGAAGGGAAGCCTTACTACGAAACCGTGACGGCCTGCGACCGAATGTTGAAGAAGCTGGGATGGCTCGAGGGCGAGCCGACACTGAAGAAGCCATGACGTCAGCCCTACGGGCTCACTTTGCGATCGAGGCCCCAAATGCAGACAGCAACCATGTCGGACACGGTCAACGCTTTTTGTCCGCGTCGCACGCGCTCGGCCTTCACACTGGTCGAGGTCATTATTCTGCTTGTGCTCCTTGTCCTGCTCGGAGTCCTCATCGCCTGGGGAGTTCGTCGGACGAACCGGGTCGCCTCGCTGAAAGCTCTCCGCGATCTCGGCGTCGAGGTGTCAACATCAGAAGGGGAGGTGCTTGAAGGCATCGGCTTTGCCAACTGTTTTCTGGGCGACGACGTCATGGTCACTCACGTGGCCAACCTGGGCACGTTCAAGACCCTGCTGATCCCCAACACCGATGTCAGTGATGTTGGCCTGCGGGCGATTCCTGACCCAGCGGCCATCGTCAGCCTCGACCTGGCTCTCACGGGAATCAGCGACGATTCTTTGAAGTTTATCGGCGAGAACTGCCCGAACCTGGAAGCGCTCGATCTGACCGCGACATTGATCAGTGACGCCGGCATTGGCAGTCTCACAGGACTTCAGAAACTGAAAATATTGAGCCTGTCCGGGTGCCGTGTGACCGACAATGCCGTTGCCCATCTGACGAAGATCGCATCGCTGACAGAGCTGCACCTTGACTACACAAGTCTTACCCGTGACGGATTGGAAGCACTTCGGCCCAACCCCCGATTGAAGACAGTCCGGACTCACGCGGCGATTGAACGTCCTGTTTTTCTGCCAGAGGACTTCGCGGATGAGTTGACACCTCCGCCGACCTACGGGCCGCCTGGTCTCTCTCAAAACGCCACAGTGCTTTCCTCGGGGCACCGGTTCAAGATCGGGAGTAAAACGGTTCCTGAGCAGAACCGACGGATCGCCGTCGAGGAATCCGCTGTCGGCTTTGTTCAGCAGGCCGCCGGAAACGCTTACGGCAATCTACACATCACGCGAGTTGACCTGACCAGTACCAATGTTGACGACGACGATGTGAGGTCTCTTTACCCACTGCGAATGCTTTCGATTTTGCAGCTGAGCAACACCGGTCTCTCAGACGACTTTCATCGGCATGTCGCCGGTTTTCGCCACCTGGAAGTGCTGCAGATCTCAAAGACCGCCGTGTCAGATGAAACCGTCCGTCAGATCGCTCGACTGACACAACTTCGCGAGCTGGATCTGCGTCGCACACAGATCACGGACCACTCGCTGAAGTATCTTGTGCTGATGGACAACCTGCTGGTCCTCGATCTTTCCGACACTGCGATCACGGACGAAGGGCTGAGGGACTTCTACCTGCTGGACCGAACGGTGAATCTGATCAACGATGATCCACCGCTGGCGGCAGGCGTCGCGACCAGCACAGCTTTCGTCCAGCAGGCGTCGAGAGGACTGCGCGTTCTTGGCCTGTCTGGAACTCAGATTACGGACAGATCCATAAATACTCTGCTCGAGATTCCGGCGCTCCAGGAAATCAGCGTTGGTCGCACGGGGATCTCCGAAGAGGGACTTGCCCGGCTTCGGAAAGAATTTCGAGGCCAGGTCCGCCTCGAGTTCTTCAAGTTTCATCCTGCCTGGCCAATTGGCGAATAGGGGCGGCCGGATCGGCCGTTTCATTGCGACCCCTGCAGTTCGCACAGGCCGACGTTCTGGTTGCGCGGACTGATCCGGGTTCGAAAGAACGACCGGTTGTGCTGGCTCAAAGTGCGAGGCAGACCTCGCCTCCTGTCCTTCCTGCGGAATCCGTGTGGTACTTTTCTGAGACCACTTCTGCGCGAAGCAACGCGCGGAGTCTTCGTCTCCTGCCCACTCGCCAGAGAACTCACGATGAGCAACCTCTCGTCACGATTCCGGCTTCAGCATCTGCTCTTTGCCGTAACGATCTTCGCCAGCGCGTTCCTGTTGTTTCAGGTCCAGCCGCTGATCAGCAAGTTCATCCTGCCGTGGTTCGGCGGAAGTCCGGCCGTGTGGAGCACCTGCATGCTGTTCTTTCAGGTCGTCCTGTTTGGCGGCTACGTTTACGCTCATTTGACGACGCAGTATTTGTCGCCGAAGAAGCAGGCGATTCTGCATATCGGCCTGCTGATCGGGGCCGCGTGTCTGCTTCCCATTTCTCCCTCCGATTCGTGGAAGCCGACCGGAAGCGAGAATCCGGCAATCCAGATCGTCCTGCTGCTGAGCGTTTCGGTCGGGCTGCCCTACTTCATTCTGTCGTCGACGGGACCACTGCTGCAGAGCTGGTTCAGTCGCCAGGCACCGGGAGCCTCACCGTACCGTCTATACGCGTTGTCGAATATCGGCTCACTGCTGGCACTCGTTTCGTATCCCTTTGTGTTTGAGCCCTCGCTGAGCTCCCCGCTTCAAGCCAGCCTCTGGTCTTGGGGCTTCTGTTTCTTTGCGGGAGTGTGTGCCATTTGTGCTTTCGGACTCTTTCGATCCGGCACGAGCGAGCCCGGCGAGAAACTCGCGAGCGATCTTGCCACAACGTCCGATGCTGACACTTCACCCGCCGGTTCAACCGGTTCGGCAACCGACACAGCGCCTCCCACGTGGGGAGATCGCGTGTTGTGGCTGGGCCTGGCGATGACGGCCTCCATCATGCTGCTCGCGACGACGAATCAGGTTTGCCTTGACGTTGCCACCGTGCCGTTTCTGTGGATCCTTCCGCTGACGCTGTACCTGATGTCGTTCATCCTGTGTTTCGATTCGGACAACTGGTACTCGCGAAAGTGGCATGTTGCCTTGCTCACGTTTTCGCTGATGGCGGTCGTCAATACGATGCTCAGCGGCTCCGACGTTTCGATCGTGCTGCAGGTTTTGATCTATCTGTCGGCCCTCTTTTTCTGCTGCATGGTGTGCCACGGAGAACTCGCCAGGCAGAAGCCGTCGCCGAAATACCTGACGCAGTTCTACCTGTTGATGTCGGCTGGCGGAGCCGGTGGAGGACTCTTTGTGGGTCTGCTTGCCCCGTACGTTTTTCCGGCCTACTGGGAACTGCACATCGGAATTGTGGCCTGCCTGATCGTGACGCTGGCGGTGTTTTTCCGCGACAAGTCGAGCCCGCTGCACGCCGGGAAGGCTCAACCAGCCTGGATCGCGATCCTGATCTGGGTGAGCATCCTGACGTGGTCGCTGCAGTCGCACGCGAGAGCCGCGATCAATACAGCACTCGCCGTTTCAAGAAATTTCTACGGCGTGCTGCGGGTTGAGGATGAAGCCCACGAAGAGGACCGGTCGCTCGACCGGCGAGGTCTCTTCCACGGCAGCATCCTGCACGGAACGCAATTTCTGTCAGACGACAAAAGGCATCTCCCGACGACTTACTACGGCGAGACGTCCGGAGCCGGTCTTGCCATGAGGCTGCACCGTGCGGGCGAGGATCGGAACATCGGCGTCGTCGGGCTCGGAGTGGGAACGCTCGCGACGTACGGAACGAAGCACGACACGATTCGGTTTTACGAAATCAACCCGGAAGTGATCCGGATGGCCAATCAGTATTTCTGGTTTCTGCAAGACACGGCAGCGGAAACGGAAATGATTCCTGGCGACGCCCGGTTATCGCTCGAGCACGAGGCGCTGCAGAATTACGACATTCTTGTTCTGGACGCGTTTTCCGGCGACGCGATTCCGACTCACCTGCTGACCGGGGAATCCGTGCGTCTTTACGTGCGGCATCTCAAACAGAACGGTCTGCTCTGTGTCCACATTTCCAATCTGCACTTCGACCTGCGACCCGTCATCCTGGGCCTCGCCGAGTCACAGAAACTGCACGTCGTCAGCGTTCAAGCGAACAAGAATGACGAGCTCGGCACGTCCCTGTGCCACTGGATGATCCTCTCGCGAGAGCCAATTCCCCGGAACATTACGGACGCCGCCGAGGAGCTCGACGAACTCGGTGAGAAGAAAATCCTGTGGACCGACGAGTGGAGTAATCTGCTGTCCGTCCTGAGATAGGCCGCCGGGCCGCTGCTTCCACACGTCGCGATCAATAACCGTTCAGATTGAGTCCGCTCGACGAAACTGACTTGCGGGAAATTCTGCCCAACGTTGCCGCGACCACTTCGACATCGTTGTCGAAACTGCCGTGAGCGGACGGGATTCGTTCGACTCCGTCGGAAACCTGAGCATCGCCCGTCAGCACAGGCAGATTCAGGCCGGACGACTTCACGAATGCCTGCCAGTCCTTGACCTCTTTTGCACCGATATCACCCCACAGTCTTTTCGCATCTTCTTTTGACCACTGAAGCCACTCACGCTGCATTCCCATCAAAGGTGTCTTGTGTCGCACCTCAAGCGCCCGGCTGACCAGGTACAGCAGCGACTTGTTGTAAATACCGACCACGTTGTCGTCCTGCTCCCGCCCATCAGTCAAAACGTTGATCGTCACATCGTTCGCTGCAACGACGGTTCCAATGGCCGGTTTGTAGTGCTTCAGTGCAAAGCCGAGCGTACACGCCGGGGCGTAGAGCGTCAGGGTTTTGACTTTCAGCTTCCGGCTCCTCATCAGAGGGAGCAGTTCGCCAAACATGATCGAACCGGCGGAATGACCGACGAAATGAATTTCCAGCCCTGGATGCTTCGTCGCCAGATTTTTCAACGAGTCGGCCAGAATCCGCATCCCCGCGTCCCGTTCTGTACTCGCTTCCGCATTCTGCTTCATTTGCGTCCAGATCGGCTTGGCGAGCTTCTCGCAGACAGCCTCGACGGCCCGGTCAGACGCTTCCAGTGCGGCCCACTTCGCGTCCTTCAGTTTGTCCTTGAAGAAGTCGCCGATCCCACCGGAACGCAAAAATGGAAGACGTGAAGCACTGTCACGGAGAATGTCGGAAATGGAATCCTGAAGACCCGTTTTCCAGGTGACGTAAATCGGATACGCCCCGTTCTCCAGAAAATTCGGAGCCATGATCTGAGTCCGCTTCAGCGAGTCCTCTTCGGAATTCAGGCCACCGTGGCAATAGATCATCAGCTTCTTCGGGTTGCCTGCTGTGCTGAGCCATTCATCCGGCCGCTCTTCGCAGACAAACTTCACAGCCGCAGCGGCTGACTCTTTCGAGACGATTCGATTGAGCGGCTGCCCGTTATTTCCCATCACCAGCATGTGACGGTAAGCGGTATCGCTGGTCCACCTCTTCAAAGAGCCTGCGATCGCTGAGGCGCCCGCCGGGACAGAAGCCGACTCAAACGGGTTGGCCCCCAGATTGTCATTGTGGACGACGTCCTGGCCGGCGCGATTCTTGACGGGAGCTCCCAGGACGGCTACCCACGCGTCCATCGCACTCTCAACCCAGTCGGAGTAGGGCAGCACTGCGAAACCGTGGTATCCCCAGGTGGGACCCCAGGAATTCTGCACGATGAACCCGTGCTCGTTGTAGCCAATCAGGGCGAATGCGTGCCCGGACTTTGCTTCACCCTCTGGCGGAGACTGAATGATCGGCATCGCGAAATCCGCATCGGGATCGGGCGCCCAGACGTGCCCCTCGCGGTTGTCCTGCGAGTCCCAGTCGGCCAGGTCCCATCCGCTGTGGACCTCACCCGAACAGAACACGGCTCCGACTTCAAAGATCGCAGCCTGCAGGTCGGCGACCGACTCCTTGGCGATGCGGTAGTACGCTCCCAGGGGACGGGTTGCGGCGTCTTCCTGCCAGCCCGGTTTCGGCTCCACAAATTTTGGTTTACGACGCACGAAATAGGGCCACAGCTTTTCGGAGCAGACACCGTGTCGTTGCCAGCCCTTCATGGCTCCTCGACAGCTTGAGCCTTCGTAGTCCTCGCCCGGCCATTCGTCATAGAGCCGTGCCAGGTGATAGAGCATCCGCGGACTGACGGCTTCCAGTTTGTCTGGCTCGGTCAGAATGGCGTCTGCCGATGCGACGAGCAGGCGGTCCCGCCACTTCCTCGACCACAGCAGATAATTCACCACGGCCGCCAGCCCGAAACCGGTACACGCACCTTCCTGCCCCTGGTCCAGCACGAGCGGCTGGTACCGTGGCAGAAAATGAGCCATCACAGCCGCCGTCGGATAAACCGGCTCCAGCGACTTCAGAGCCGGCTGGTACTCGCGGTCACGAAGGTCCACCCGGTCCGGCCGGACATCCATGGCCACAAAAGCCGGTTCCGCGGAGTTCTTCTTTTCACGTTTCCGTTTGGCCACTTTCTTAACCATCGTCGGCTCCTTTGCAGTTGATGCGTGTTCAATGCCCTCCTACAGAAGTAACCCGAATGGACATCTGTTTTCCCGCGAATTTGTCCAGAATTCCAGAAAGTCAGCAGCAATCCGGACGAGGCCGGCCCGGAGTTGAGATCGGAGACGACCGACGACCGCCTGTTGACCTGTCTGGCACGAACGAAAAAACCGACCGGCATCCAGTGATGCCGGCCGGTCAAGGTCTACTCTGACAAACATTTCTGCAGCAGCAATCAGAACGTCAGAATCACGTCGACTGCGAACGTCCCGTGCGACTGGTCAACCCGACCTTCGGTGGAGTTGATTCCCGCATTCGTATTTCCTGCGGGGCTCCAGTCATAACGGTATTCAGGGCGAACCGTCACGTTGGAGTGTGGTTTGAGATTCAAACCAACTGTCATCGCATTGACCGATCGTCCGTCAGATTTCCACCATTCCATACGAGCTCCGGCACCGACACAATCGGTGACCTGATAAATCAGGTACTGATTGACGCCGAACGTGTCGTAGACACCCGTGCGAAGGACGTCACTGTGGAAGACGTAGTTCAGCTTGTCGCTGATCTGATGGTCCACCACTGTGCTCAAGGCAAAGCTGCCGTCTTCGTTCAGTGGGCCAGCCGGAGCAACGATTGGCGGAGCAAACCCGGCACCGAAGTCACCGAAGGACACGATCTGAGTCAACTGTGTGTTCTCACTCAGAGCCGTGCTGTAACCACCGATGAAGTTGCTGCCACCGTTTCGCTGATCGAATCCGGTGTCAAATCCCGCAGTCCAACCACCGTAGACTTCAGTATTTTCGCTCACCTGTTTCGTGACGATGAAGCCAGTGTGAGTGAACGGCTCGGCGTAGTTCATCGTGTAGGCATGGGTGAAGAAGAAGTTCCCCGTTGCCTGAACGACTTCGTAGCCGTGCAGCGTGTAAAAGTGACCGGCCTTGACGGTCCAGTCGCCGTTGGTGATTTCGGCGTAGAGCTGTGGAATTGCCCAGTCGGCGCGATCGCCGTGAGCAAAACTCGGATGGAGATCGAACTGTCCAGCGTTGTTGCCGAACGAGTTCGTATTCGCACCGTCAGCTCCGTAGAGGAAGTCGGCGTGGTATCCCCAGCCCCATTCGCCGCATTCGCTTGTGGCGGCACGATCGGCGTACAGCCAGCCCTGATTCAGCAGGATCCTTTTATCCTGAGCACCATTGTTGAACGCCGTTGGTGCGCTGGAGTAGCCGAATTGAGCCCAGCCACCAAACTCGACGCCTTCATGAGCGTTGAGTTTCCATGGATCGTCAGAGCAATTCCAGCAACCCATGCCGAGAGATTCGGCCAGGCCACCATAGCCATCGCTGTTGCAGCCACTGTTGCTGCCGCAGGCACCGTTCGGGCCGCACTTCGCAGCGGGAGCTTCGCAGGACGCGTCATACAGATCGTATGAGGTCTGCTGAAAAATCTTGTCCGGGTTGGCGACCGCCGTGTCGGGGATGGGGGTCGCGTCACCGGCCACTGCAACGCTGCCGGCCAGAGCGACGGCCGCTCCAGTGACGCAGTATCGCAGTCCCTGCAACCAGTTCCACTTAGCCATTATTCTGACTCCTTCAATGTGTCCTGCAGATAGTTCGATTGGGTGAACAGTCGGTGGAGAAAACTCTGCGGGGTGCTCAGACATCTCCTGATCTGGATGAGCTGCAGACTGCCAAATCTCCGACTGAGTGCCCTCCGGGCACATGCCTTAAACGAATCCGCCGGAAAGTGGCCCACGGACCGCTCCGGCACTCTCAAGACACCTGCCAGTGCAGTGCAGGTACTGCTCGCGCTTTGGCGAAAAGCAAGTGTCTTGTTCAAAGTTTCGGCAGGAAATCCGGCTCATTCTGAGGAGAACGCACAGTGGTCCGACCCCTTCCGCAACCGGCAGGGTTTGCCGGATCGAATCAACCCGGTTTTAAGGACCAAACAGATCGCACCGGTTGAGCCATTACCGCGTTTTGCGAGGGCACCTGACAGACCCTATCCCTATACCAGGACGCCATTTCCATCGGATTCATACCAGGCTCTGCAACCTCTCCGAACGGCACATCCCACGAGGCGATTCACTCCGACTGGCCGCACGTCGGCGACGACTCGGGCGCTCAGCGAGATCACATCGACTGGCGGCTGACGCAGCGCGCGAGAGCAACTGCCAGTGCACGAATGTCTGATTCTGCGAGCGCAGCGGACAAACTGACCCGCAATCGGCTCGTCCCGCGAGGCACCGTCGGAGGCCGGATCGCTCCCACGAGAAACCCCTCACGCAGAGTCTGTCGCGCGATTTCGACCGCAGCTTCCGGCTCGCCCACAATCACTGGAACGATCGGCCCGGCAGATCCCTCAACCGTCGGAAGCTCGAAATGGGCGAGTTCCGCACGCAGTAACCCGGCGAGTTCATGAAGATGCGTCCGTCGCTCCGGTTCCGCGACAATCAATTCCAGAGAACGAGCGGCAGCCGCGCACACAGCTCCCGGCAGGGCCGTCGAGAACATCTGCGTCCGCGCCGAATTCCGAAGCACGTCAATCAGCGATCGCGATCCGGCGACAAACCCGCCAAGACAGCCAATCGCCTTGCTGAGCGTGCCGGTTCGCACCGCGACACGATCCTCCGTTCCAGTCTGCTCAACCACTCCGCGACCGTGCTCGCCAAACACGCCGGTTCCGTGCGCTTCGTCAACGATGACCAGCGCTCCGAACCGCTCCGCCAGATCGCAGATCTCCGGCAGCGGTGCGAGCAGCCCGTCCATACTGAAAACACTGTCTGTCACGATCCAGCGGCGAGCCTTCGTGGAATCGCCCGACGCGGCGACCTTCTTCAACTCCCGCTCAAGTACGTCGAGATCGTCGCTGCGGTAGACTCGAAGCTTCGCGCCGGAAAGACGGCAACCGTCAACAAGGCTCGCATGGTTGAGTCGATCGCAGAAGACGGTGTCGCCACTTTCAATCAGTGCCACGAGAGTGCCGACGTTTGCGGCATAGCCGGTTGGAAAAACGATCGCCGACTCGGTCTGCTCGAACTCGGCGAGCTGTTCTTCGAGCCGCGCCTGCCACTGACCTCGACCACTGACGAGAGCGCTCGCCCCGCTGCCGACGCCAGATTCTTCCGCCGCACTACGAGCCGCCTCAATCAAACGCGGATCGTGTGCCAGGTTGAGGTAGTCATTCGAGGCGAGGTTTCGAACTTTCGCTCCGTCGATTCCGCACCAGCCATCAGCCATCGGGACGACGCACTTCGCCTCACGAAACAGGCCTGCGCGACGAAGCTCGTCAACCTGCAAATCCAGGCGATGCTGAAAAGCGGCCAGAGGCGATCCGGTCCCGGCGCGGTCAGTCACGAGTCAGGCTCAACTGATGATTGCTCAAACGCCGGTACCCGTCGGCCGTGATCAGATAGTTGTGCTCGACGCGGACCCCGCCAACTCCTTCGATGTAGGAACCCGGTTCGATCGTCACGACGTCTCCCGCCACCAGGACATCCTCGCTCTCCGGGACCAGAATCGGCGGTTCCGGATGTCCAAGCCCTAACCCGTGCCCTGCATGATGAGGCAACGCGGGATAGCCGGCGTCCTCGATCACTCGCGTCGCCGCCTCGTACACACCAGCTCCGGTCGTTCCGGGGGCGAGGACTTTTTCCGCGGCCTCCAATGCGGCGACACACGTGTCGAACAGTTGCTGTTGACCTTCCGTCGGCGGACCGACCGCGATCGTATTCGTAAAATCGCTGCGGTAGCCGTCGAGCTGAACGGAAAAATCCAGAATCAGCAGGTCGCCCCGCACGAGCGGTTCGGTCGTTGGCAGCCCTCCACGTTTCGGCACGACGGCATTCACCGGCCGGAAATCGCCATACACAATCGCCGGGCGACCGGCCGCTGCGACCGCCTCCGACTGAACCGCGCGGTACACGTCCAGTTCGGTCACTTCCGGCTCCACCATTTCCAGGGCAGCCGCGTGCCCCGCTTCGCACGCCTGCATGCACTGTTCGAGCAGAGCCACCTCGTCGTCCTCTTTCCGCCGTCGCAGCCTGCGAATCACGCTGCCCAGCTTCGCCGTCTGCAGGGACGTGTCGAGACCGGCTTCCTGCGTTGCCGCCACCGGCAGCCATTCCAGTTCGAGCAGCCCTCTGCCTTTGCTCGCCGTGGTCAACTTTTTCGTAGCGTCCTTCAACAGCTTGAACAGAAAATGGTCGCGGTTCTGAACCGACGTTTTATGGTCATACCACCTGCCGGTTTCGTCGTGATCGACAAAGGGCTCAGTACACGCGGCACGGCGGGTAAAGTTGTCGGCGAGAAGCGTCGCCCTGCCCCGTCGTTCGAGCACAAGCAGAGCCCGCTCGCACGTTGAAAAACTGATCGGGTTGACAAAGAAAGCCGAGAAGTAATTCACATGGCGAGGGTCCGCGATGACGACCCATTCGACTTCGTCAGGCAGCGCAGCGAACAGTCGCGCGCGGCGACGTTTGCAGCCATCTTTTGTGAGCATGAGCAGCTCCTTTCACACGGTGGGTCGAGGACACAGAGCCCCGACACAGAGCCCCGACACAGAGCCCCGACACAGAGCCCCACCGAAAAAGCAGCCCGAAGATTTGTGGTGAGACTTCTGCGTTTTGGTCCACTCCCAGAGACCGTCGATCTCCCTCTATTCGAGACCCTTCGACGCCAGCCAGCGTTCGGCGTCAAGAGCCGCCATGCAGCCGGTTCCGGCCGCGGTGATGGCCTGCCGGTAATAATCGTCGGCACAGTCGCCGGCCGCGAAGACGCCCTCGACGCTGGTGTTCGTCCGCCCGGCGACGGTCCACTTGATGTAACCCTTGTCGTTCATCTCGACTTTGCCGCCCAGGAAGTCCGTGTTCGGCGTGTGGCCGATCGCACAGAAATATCCCGTGACGTCGATCTCTTCCGGTTGAGCATCGTCCGTCGTGCTGCGGATGCGGACACCGGTCACACCTTCCGTCCCGCTGCCGAGCACCTCGTCGATCGTGGAGTTCCATTTCACCTCGATCTTCGGATGTTCCATGGCCCGCTGAGCCATGATCTTGCTGGCCCGGAACGAGTCGCGACGATGCACGATGTAGACCTTTGAGGCGAAGTTTGTGAGGAAGGTTGCCTCTTCCATCGCGCTGTCGCCGCCGCCGACGACGACCAGTGGCTTGTTGCGGAATCGGGGCAGAGCTCCGTCGCACACCGCGCAAGCCGAGACGCCCATGTTTTTAAATTTCTCTTCCGACTCCAGTCCGAGATAGTTCGCGCGAGCTCCCGTCGCGATGATGACTGACAGCGCCTCGACGTCATCGCCGCCGCCGATCTTCAGCTTGAACGGGTGCGACGAAAAGTCGACTTCGACGACATCCTTCTGCAGAAACCGCGTGCCGAAATTGCTCGCCTGCTGCCGCATCAGCTCCATCAGCTCCGGGCCGCTGACTCCCTCACCACTGTGAGGCGGCAGCATCGCCTTGCGTTCCTTGATCGAATTCTGCAGGTACGACTCCAGATTGCCGGCCGGGAAGCCGGGATAATTCTCAACCTCGGTCGTAATCATCAGCTGACCAAGCGGTGGCCGACCCGCGTTGAAATTCTCCTGAGTCCACTCGCCCTCAATCATGAGCGGCTCAAGGGTCGCCCGAGCTGCGTAGATCGCTGAAGCACAACCGGACGGACCGGACCCGATAATCACAACTCGTTCTGCCACGCGTTCGCCCTCGTTAAGCGTCGATTGAATCGGGCAAACCGCCTGGAGAGGCCACGTTCGCACCGGCTGGCGAACGATAGTTGACGCCTGGTGGCCTCACAACTGACAGTGCAACAAGCCGACGACAACGGCTTCCGCCGTGGATTTGCCGGTTTTGTCGCGGTACGATCTGAAGATCCCGCCGAGGCATGCTGCCCCGACACTTCCTCCCACTTCCGCTCGTCCGACCTGGGCGAAGGAGTTTCCCATGAGACTCGCCGCTTTTACGTGTCTCGCTTTCAGCTTCGTCGCCTCCTCTTTCGGTCCCGCTTTGGCCGAGGACGATCCCGTCTTCTCCGGTCCCCAGCCAGGAGAGAAGCTGGTCCCCTTCAAAATCAAAAACGTCCTCAGCGAGCCTGCTAAAGACGTCGACTTGATCACGGCTGCGGACGGCAACCCGGTCCTCATTATTTTTGTCCATAAGCGAACCCGCCCGGCGTTCGGTCTGACAAACACGTTGATGAAATACGCCCTGTCGCGAAACAAAGACGGACTGACCAGCGGCGCCGTATTCCTCACTGAAGATGCGACGGAAACTGAAAGCTGGGTCAAACGTATTCGCGGCAATTTTCCCAAAGATGTGACTTACGGAGTCTCTCCGGACGGGATCGAAGGCCCCGGGGCTTACGGACTCAACCGCAACGTCGAACTGACGATTCTCATCGGCAACGCCGGCAAGACGACCGCCAACTTTGCTCTCGTCCAGCCGAGCCTCGAAGCCGACGGCCCGAAGATCGCAAAGGCGCTGGCCGCGGTCCTCGGCGACGAGAAACCTGTTGATCTGGCAAAGTTCGCCGGCAACCAGATGCGGACCGACAAAACAAAGCCAGCTCGCCCGGAGGCAGACCCAAAACAGAACGGCCCCTCTCCCGAGCTCGCCAACAAACTCCGAGCGGTCATCTTCAAAGAGAACACGCCCGAGGAAGTCGACAAAGCCGCGAAGGCACTCGAAAAACACCTCGCAGAAAATCAGAACGACGCGAAGACCGTTGGCGAAATCACAACACGGATCATCGAAGCCGGAGTCCTCGAGCGCTACGGAACCGAGCGGGCTCGAGTGTACCTCAAGAAGTGGTCCAAAGAGTTTGGCCCGAAAGAGGATTCGCCAAAGCCGAATCCCGATGGCAAGGCAAAGCAGGACACCGGTCGAGGCAAGCCGGCTGCCACCGCGACTGACAGGAAAGAGTAAACACGAAAGTCGCCCCGGGACCGACGGAGCGGAGAATGAGCTCAGCACACGTTCCTCGACGAGTCTCCATTCACCTGGCATCTGCCACGACTGCAGTCGTGTTTCTTCTCGGTGTGCATGGGATTTCTGCCGAGCGTTTCGAATCACTGGCGGCGGACACTTCGTCCTCAATCCACTTTGACACGCAGATCGTCCCGCTCCTCACGCGCTACGGCTGTAACTCGGGAGCGTGCCACGGTGCGGCCTCCGGTCGAGGCGGCTTTCGACTTTCGCTTTACGGAAGCAACCCGGAATTCGATCACCAGTCGCTTGCCTTCGACCTGAAAGGCCGCCGAGTCAACCTCGCTCACCCCGACGAAAGCCTCGTCCTCCTGAAGCCGACCGAGTCGCTGAACCACGGCGGTGGCGAGCGGTTTGACCTCGACTCGGACGCGGCGACACTTCTGCGCGAGTGGGTTCACCAGGGAGCCCGCCGAGACTCTTCGAGGTCGCTCAAGGAACTCCGGATCCGCCCCGCTTCGCTCACTCTGAAGACGACCGGACAGCCCGTCGAGTTCACCGCGACCGCCGAGTTCAGCGACGGCACCTCCCGAGACGTCACCGCGTGGACGGTCTTCAAGGCCGAAGACGACGACGCCGTCGAAGTCAGTTCCCGCACAGCCGTGCCGACCCGGCGAGGCCGCCACATCGTCACCGCGCGGTTCCTCGACCGAGTTCTCGCCAGCGAAATTCTGGTTCCGTTTAACGAAGAACCGACCGGACCTCCCGCAGACCCGATCGCCGGAGCCAGCTTCATCGACAACCTGATCGATCGACGGCTGAGCGAACTCCATCTGCCCGCCTCACCACAAATCGGCGATGAAGCCTTCCAGCGTCGCGTGTCGCTCGATCTGACCGGGCGTCTGCCGCAACTCGCGGACGTTCGAGCCGCGCAGGAAAAACTGCTCGACCGGAACCAGATCGTTGAGCGACTGCTCAAGTCAGAGGCCTTCGTCGATTACTGGACTCACTGGTTGACGCAACTGCTGCGAGTCCGCACGCAACCACAGGACCAAACCGCGGCGCGAACATTCCACGCCTGGATCCGCACGCAGATCGAATCCGGCACGCCGCTCGACGAACTCGCCCGGCAATTTCTGACGGCCAGCGGAGACACTCACGAAGTCGGTCCGGCGAATTTTTACCTGGCCGCTGGAGACGCCCGGGCGCAGGCCGAGTACACCAGCGAAGTCCTCATGGGAGTCCGCCTTCGCTGCGCGAACTGTCACGACCACCCGCTCGATCGCTGGAGCCAGGACGACTATCACGGACTGTCCGCGATCTTCGCAAAAGTGAAACGCGGCCGAGTCATTTCGATTGGAACCAGCGGCGAGGTCTCTCACCCGCGCACCGGCGAAGCCGCCGTCCCGCGCATTCCCGGTTCGCGGTTCCTCGATGCGGACACCGATGGTCGAGTCGCGCTCGCCGACTGGCTGACCTCGCCCGACAACCCGTACTTCGCGCGGGCCTTCGTCAATCGGATCTGGAAAACCGTCATCGGTCGCGGCCTCGTCGAACCCACTGATGACCTGCGAGCAACGAACCCGGCCACTCATCCTGAACTTCTCACACAACTCGCTGCCGACTTTTCTGAGAACAAATTCGATCTGCGACACACCTTGAGGCTGATCTGCACCAGCCGTGTCTACGGCCGCAGTTCCTCCGCGCTGCCCGGCAACGTCGACGACGACCGCTTCCTGTCGCGCGGCATCGAACGGCCACTCTCGTCCGCCGTTCTCGCGGACGCGATCGCCGACGTGACCGGCATCGCGGAACCGTTCGCCGAAGAACCGGCCGGCACTCGCGCTGTCGCGCTGTTCGCCACGAATGTCTCGTCCGAGTTGCTCGACATACTCGGACGCTGCACTGGGGAAGGCGCCTGCGAACCCGGCATGGAAAGCCGCCCCGGCCTGCCCACCACACTCCACCTCATCAATGGACCGTTCCTGAATCGCCGAATCACCGATCCGAACGGCCGATTGCGAAAGCTCCTCGCGGCCGGTGAGCCTCCATCAAAAATTGTCGACACATTTTTCCTCACCGCACTCAATCGCTCCCCGTCCGAGAAAGAACAACAGTTCCTTCTGACGGAGTTTCAAAATTGCAGAACGGCCGCGGAATCCCAGGCCCTTGCCGAGGACATGTTGTGGAGCCTCCTCACCAGCCGGGAGTTCATCACCCGTCGTTAAGAGATTTGAAACTCACCTTCGGGAGGGCGAGGCTCCTGCCGAG
>JAQBVJ010000225.1 GCA_027623235.1 Planctomycetota bacterium | reverse complement strand
CGCGGAGCGGAATCATCAGGGGCTGGGCAATGAGTTGATTGAGCCAGATGAAGAGGTCGGTTCGGTCGCTGGTAAGATCGAGTGTCGTGAGCGACTTGGTGGCATGCTGAAGTACTACCACCGAAGAGCAGCTTGAATGGAGGGCGGCCATGTTTCAGTGGCTGAAACGGAGGTTGACTGGCTGGGCGGCAGCTCGACAGCTGCAAGAGATTGCCCGCCTGCAGCAGGAAGCCCTGCTGCTGAAAGCGGAATGGGAACGCACAACGGGCGAACCGCTTAAGCTGAGTCCTGAACAACGACGACGCCTGGCCGAAAAAGCCAAGGGAATCGATCCCGAGACGCTCCGCCAGGTCTCAGTGTTCGATCCTGCGGAACTGATCGAGCCTGATCATGAGCCCGGTTCGACGGAGAATCGATAGCGCACGTAGACCGAACTGACCACAGCCATTGAAGTTCACCGACCGCCGAGTATTTTGGCCACACGGGGTCGCCCGACTCCCGGTACCACCGCGTGGGCTTTCGTGTGCTCCGCAGTTCTATCAAGTAAAGTCCAGTCGCCGGAGGCGAGGTCAAGTTAAGCGAGCGTAGTCCGTAACGAAGCCAGCCGCTGCGAATCCTGGAATCGACATCAATATCCACCAGTCAACTCATGCAACGGAAACCATGATCCATGCCTGCCGACATTCAACACGATCGCTGGTCCGTTTCGGCCTCTGACTTTGCCGTCAAGGTCATGGTGCCCGACCTGAAGGGATTCTTTGACAGGCTTCCGTTGATCGGGACCGCACCGAAGGGCCGGTCGCTGGTGATCGAGCCCGGAACACGGGCGCTGGTCGTCGATGCCGGAGTTCTGGTCGGTGAAATTCCGCCCGGTGAGTACACACTCGAATCCTTTGTCGAGCGTCTGCAGTTCTGGCGGAAGAAACAGGCCACGGTATTCCTGACTCGGGGCGAGGATGTTCCGGTCGACAGCTCGTCGCACAACGTCCCGTGCCTGGACGGTGTGTGCTTCGACGTGTCGTACCGCTGGACCGTACAGATAACCAACATTCTGCCGTTTATGGAAAATCTGATGGGCGGCCGAGAGTCGGTATCGGTCGCCGAACTGGAAGAACTGCTGTCGCCGATCGTCGGGCAAGCCGTGTATTCTACAATCGGACAGTGCCAGTTCGACGAAGTGCGGAGTCCCGAATTCGTCACGCGACTGACGGACGGCATTCGATCCCGCGTCGATGTGAAGCTCCAGCGGTACGGCCTGGATTTTGTCGACCTGCAGACCGCGGATTGTTCCTGCGATGACGGTGGGCTCAGTGAACGTCAGGGAGAACTATGGCTGGAGTCTCGTGAGACTCAGTTGCAGCTCGCGGCTGCAGCGATCGAGAGCGACCAGCTGAATGCAAAGCTGGACGGACTGCGTGGAGCCGTCCCAATCCGCAAGCAACTTCGGGACGCCGTGTCGGAAGATCGCTTAAATAAGATTCACAGCCGCGAAGAATTCGAAAAGGCGATCGACGAAGTCGACCGGGATCGTCTGCTGCGGAAGGAAGAGCGGGAAGCGTTGATCGCCGCCTATGAAGAGCGGAAAGATGACCGCAGCCAGCTGCGCGAACATCTGCTGGTCACGATGGATATTCATCGTGAACAGGAACTGGAAGAACTGCGTGTCGAGATGGACTATGCCGTCCGGATGAAGTCGCTGGGCAAAGAACTGGAGTTGACGCGACTGTCGCAGACGAAGGACGCCGAAGCATGGCGTCATGAACTCGGGCGAGAGGAAGAGGAAGCGACTCACCGACGGCAGCAGAAACACGACAGCGTCAAGAAACGATGGGAACGGGTCCGTGAGGCTCGGCAACAGAAACGGGACGATTCCTGGGACGCCATCCTGCATGACCAGAAAATGGAAGAGGTTCGAGCTGACCTTGAGGTCGCGAAGGCTGACCGGGCTCGACAGGTTGCATTGATCCAGTCAGAGCTGACCTCGCGACTGGAATCGGAAAAGCTGGAAGTCCAGAAACGGCAGCAGGAATGGGAACTGGATGTCCAGGACAGGAAGTCCACCAGCCAGATGGACAAACTGCAGCGTGTGCAGGAGATGAACGCACAATTCGCCGAGCGTCAGCAGAAGATGAAGATTGAGATGGAAAACCTGCAGGCGGACAGTGCCAGTAAACGCGAACTGGAACGCATCAACGTCATGGCGGGACTGAGTACCGAAGCACTGGTCGCGACGGCCGGTACAGACAACGCCGCGCTGCTGGCTGACCTGAAAAAACACGAAGCCACTCAGGATACTGCGAAGGCGGTGGCTGCAGCGAACCCCTCAGCCGAGTTGAACGAAGAACGGATGCGGATGTACGAGAGAATGAACGAGACGGAGCGAGCCAAAGCCGATGCCATTGCTGAGGCCTACAAGCTGGCCATGCAGTCTCAGCAGGGAAATGTGGGCCAGATGATCGGCGGACTCGCGCAGGCGGCCACTCCTCAGACACCGGCACCCGGTGGATTCCCCCCTCCATTGCAGACCGCCGAAACATGGCATGTGTCGCTGAACGGCCAGCAGTCGCCAGCGATTCAACTGGCTCAGGTGCACCAGTACATCCAAAGCGGTCAGGTCAATGCTTCAACCATGGTCTGGAGGACAGGACTGACCAACTGGATTCCGGCTGGTCAGTTGCCGGAACTGGCTGGTCTGCTGGGTGCCGGTCCTTCGTCTCCGCCGCCGATGACGTCTGGTCCTCCCGGACCACCACCAGCCTGATCCACGATCGTATGGAAACTGAAGCTGGTTGTTGCGGTCGTGATGCGATCTGACGTTATCAATCCAGGGAGTCAAATGTGGATGGCCACGGGCCTGCGGGCATTCTCTATAACCTCGTGAAATCACAACTGAGCGAGTCGGCAACACTGACCGATGCCGAAACTCAGGTTCAGGCTGTCGCCGCATCAGTTGGTATCCCGGAAGATGTCGTTGCCGACGTGATGTCTCGATTTCGCACAGAGCTGAACTCAGAACAGGACACGGTGTCCACACCGCGTCTGCTGGTCGACTGGGGCGAACTCCCACGCGTCGGCCATCAGGTTCGTCCAGAGTTCAGCCTGCTGTGCCCGCAATACTCGTCGCGTCCTGATGTTTGTGTCCGGGTCGACCCTGATCTGGATCACGATCCAACCGATCGATTGCGTCGCCCTCAAGCGGAAACGTCGGGGTTGTGGACGTTTCATGTTCCATTCCGGATGACGACCGCTGGTCTGGACTGCCGACCGGGTCATTATCTGATTGATGTCGAAGTGTCATTCCGGGATGTACCTGCTGAGCTGCCGCGATTCTTTCGCTGTCGGCTTCGGCTGAATGTGTCTGATGCCAGTGCTGTCGATGGAGGGGTTCTCGAAATCGACGGTGACGGCCAGTCGATGATCAATCTGCAGGGACACAACCTGAAGCAGTTTTCCAGAGTCATTCTCAAGGGCGGGCAGGACAGCGTCATCAATCTTCAGGATGCGATCGGTGGCAGTCAGGAACCGGCAACCGCGGCCGATGTCGTCAGCGAGAAGCCGTCCACGACTTTCGAGTACGACCTCAAGCTCGATTCCGTAAAACAGGCCCGACTGCCAACGGTGTGTACCACTTTTTCGGAACGGGCTTACCTTGATTCTGCGGGACTCTTCTTTGAAGACGGTCGCCGTACGCTGCTGTTTACTCGGCCGCGTCTGACGTTTGGACGCAATCGAGATAATGATGTCGTCCTGCGTTTTCTGCCGCGCAGTGATGAGCACGACCAGCATTCCCGCAACATTTCTCGGACACATTTCCTGTTCGAGCTGACACCGGAGGGCATCGAGATTCGCGATCAGTCACGGAGCGGTATCGAGCTGAATTATTCCGTCGTGCAGGATCGTGCGGTCGTGGCCACGCGACATGGGGGCGATCATACGGCCATCGACCTGGGGGTCACTGGAACTGTTCCGCTGTCATTCCGCCTTGAGATGGTGACATTCACACCGGAGCCGCATGCCGATGTTGATGAACTGGAATTCTGGGACGAACAGTACTGCGAGTTGATCGGCGGACGATTGTCACGGCTGGCCCATGACGGCCTCGACATGGGGCTGGACGCAGTGCGCTTCGATCGCGTTGAGAATCTCGCGGGTGAAGAGGCTTATGTGCTGCTGCTGCGTGAGGCCTGCATTGGCGGATCACCAAACCGTGCAGCTGTCATTCTCAATGAAAGCGGACCGCAGACACAGGCACGTCTGCTGCACATGGATCGTTCGTTCTGGCTGCAACCGATTGCGGACGCTGCGCCAGTTACGGTGAACGGAACCCCGGTTGCCCCGAACACGCTGGTGCCTCTGACGCCGGGCATGCAGATTCAGTTCGGCTATGAAGCTGCGACGTTTGACCGCGTCACCCAGTTGTATCTTGATTGACAGAATTGGAATCCGCATCCATGCCCGACAACGACGAGAGCCTCGGCGATCAGCATACGTTTGACGGAGTTGCAAAGGACACAGGCCCTCAGAGCCTGGGCGATGAGCACACGTTCGGTGGGACCGATCCGGATGGCCAAGCCCCGTTCGATGATGGGATGGAAGTTGTCGACCTTTCGGCCCGTTACACGATCGAAGGCGTGCTGGGCAAAGGCGGAATGGGAGAAGTCCTACTGGCCACCGACACGCGTCTGGGACGTAAAGTGGCGATCAAGCGGATGCTGGGTGACGCCGCGAACAGCCGGACGGCTGTCAGTCGCTTCCTCACGGAAGCGAAATCGATTGCCGCGTTGAACCATCCGAACATTGTTCAGATTTACGATTATGGTCGAGCGTCAGATGGTCCGTTCCTGATCATGGAATTTGTCAAAGGCAGCAGCCTGCTGGATAAGTGCCGTGAAGGAGCAATCCCTCTGGACGAAGCGATCGAGCTGACGTGTCAGCTATGCGACGGGCTCGGCAAGGCCCATGAGGCCAACATCATCCATCGTGACATCAAGCCAGCGAACATCCTGCTGACGAATGACGGTGTCCCCAAGCTGACGGACTTCGGTCTGGCGAAGGACGAAACGACAGATTCGGGTCTGTCGGTGGCCGGTGCAGTACTTGGCACCTTGGACTTTATGCCGCCGGAGCAGCGGAAAGACGCCGCGTTAACGGATGCCCGCAGTGACCTGTGGAGTCTTGCGGCGACGCTGTACCAAATGGTGTCTGGTGAACCGCCCCGTGTGATCGATCTGGATGAAGTTCCACAGCAATTGCGTACAACGCTTTCAAAGGCCCTGAAAACCAAGCTGGATGCCCGCTACCAGACGGCAGGTGAATTCAAAGATGCGTTACAGGCAACTACCCGGACGGCGTCACAACCGATTCAGGAACCAGCAGCAGAGCTTGGTGCCGGTGAATGCCCGGAGTGCCATACACGGAATGAGTCGAATCGTAAGTTCTGCTCGGAATGTGCTGCGGCA
>JAQBVJ010000083.1 GCA_027623235.1 Planctomycetota bacterium | reverse complement strand
CTCCAGTGGTGGCGCAAATGTCGTGCCAAATGTGAATATTGTTCATGAAAATGTCGGGCGACTTATGTATAAACGACAGGGCACCAGGGTGGTGTCGTGCAGTCATTTCGCGAGGAAACAAAATAATGAGCGACACCACAGCCACAGCACCGGCCGTCAATCTGGACCGTGAAACGGCCCTCTCGCTGTACCGAACGATGCAGACGATCCGACAGACCGAAGAGCAGCTCGCGCGGTATCACCAGCGCGGTCTGGTCCTTGGGGCGTGCCACACGTACGTCGGCGAGGAGGCGATCGCGACGGGAGTCTGTGCTCACCTTCGGAATGAGGACGTCGTCTTCAGCACGCACCGCGGGCACGGACACGCGCTCGCCAAAGGGCTTGAGCCCGAGAAACTGATCGCCGAGCTATTCGGCCGGAAGACAGGCGTCTCATTCGGCCGGGGCGGCAGCATGCACCTGTTCGCTCCGGAAATCGGGATGATGGGCACCAGCGGAATTGTCGGCCCGTGCATCCTGCACGCGTGCGGTGGCGGATACAGCTTCAAGATTCTCAAAACAGACAACGTCGCCGTCGCCTTTTTTGGAGACGGAGCAGTCAACAACGGAGCGTTCCACGAAGGCCTCAACATGGCCAGCATCTGGAACCTGCCGGTCCTCTTCGTTTGCGAGAACAACCAGTTCGCAACCGAGGTCCCCTTCAAATACTCCAGCGGGATTCCCGATGTCGGCCGGCGAGCGGCCAACTACGGGCTTCCTGGCTTCGAGGTCGACGGCAACGACGTGCTGGCCGTTTACGAAACTGCAAAGGAAGCCGTTGAGCGTGCGAGGTCCGGCGGCGGAGCGACTCTCATCGAGTGCAAGACCTACCGCACGCGAGCTCACGCCGAGGGAATGGGCGACTACACCTATCGCACCCGGGAGGACGTTGCGGAATGGAAAGAGCAATGCCCGATCAAACGACTCGCGACGCGGCTGATCGACAGCGGTCTCGCCGATGAGAGTGAGCTCAGCGAAATCGACCACGAAATCAAGCAGCAGGTTCAGGACGGTGGAAAGTCCGCGGAGAGTGCCGAATGGCCCGCCGCGGAAACAGCGGCGCAGCATGTGTACTTTGAGGGTTTGGATGAGGTGGCGTCGCCGGCTCCGAAGCCGGGCAATCGCGAGTTGACGTACATCGCGGCGACTCACGAAGCACTCGACTTCGAGATGGCGCGAAACCCGGGAATCTGGGTTATGGGCGAAGGAATCGGTGCCCGCGGTGGAAACTTCGCGACAACGGTCGGACTCTTTGACAAGTACGGTCCCGAACGGCTGTGTGATACGCCGATCTGTGAACGCGGATTTGTCGGCCTGAGTTGCGGCGCAGCGATGACGGGGACTCGTCCTGTGATCGACTTTATGTTTATCGATTTTATTAACGACGCCTTTGGAGAAATGATCAATCAGGTCGCGAAGATGCAGTACATGTCGAACGGGCGACTGCAGATGCCGGCTCTGTATCGAGGGTGTATTGGCATCGGCCATTCGGCGGCGACTCACCACTCCGGAAGTTATCACTCAATTTATTCTCACATTCCCGGTCTAAGAGTCGTCATCCCGTCGTCGCCGTACGATGCGAAAGGACTCTTCCATCGAGCACTTCGTTGTCAGGACCCGGTCCTCTTTCTGGAACACCGCGAACTGTTCAGCGTGAAGGGTGCTGTTCCGGAAGAACCCTACGAGATTGAATTCGGCAAAGCCGCCGTCGTTCGCGAGGGAACCGACATCACCGTCGTCGCGCTGGCACTGATGGTGCACCGCTCGGTTGAGGCGGCGGAAAGCCTCAAAGCAGCGGGAATCTCCGTTGAAATTGTCGATCCGCGGACGGTCTCGCCGCTGGACACAGACACGATTCTGCAGTCCGTCGCGAAGACCGGTCGACTGTTGATCGTCGACGAAGCGTTTGGTCCGTGCAGCGTCGCATCAGAAATTGCCGCCAGGATTGCCGATGTCGGATTCGACGAACTCGACGCGCCGATCCGACGACTGAACGGTGAGTTTACTCCGACTCCGTATGCTCCCACGCTGGAAGCCGCGGTGGTTCCTCAGGTTTCGGATATTGCCGAGGCGATTCGGCGGCTCATTGCTGAGTAAGAGTCGGTGATCTTTACTACCCATCATCTTTATCATTAATAATCAGTATCGAATTATGGCAATTGAAATCACAATTCCCCGCCTTGGCTGGAGTATGGATGAGGGAGTCTTTGGCGAGTGGCTGAAGGCCGATGGTGAGTTCGTCAAAGCCGACGAGCCCGTGTTTACTCTTGAAAGTGAAAAGTCGCTCCAGGAAGTCGAGTCCGTTGATGAGGGTTACTTGAGTATCATCCCAGGCGGGCCTGATGAAGGAGACACAGTGACTGTCGGGACGCTGGTGGCATTCCTGCTGGCGGAAGGAGAAAAGGCTCCTCACGCCAAAGTGGGCTCAGCAGTCCTGGAAGAGCCAGCAACAGTTCGCACGGTGGATGCAGAAGTGCCAGTTTCGACGTCGGCGAATCCAAAGCCGTCTATTGCGAGCGCGAGGAAGTCGCGCGGCACACCCAGCGTCTCACCCAGGGCGGCGCGGCTTGCCGCTCAGCTTGGGGTCGACTGTACGATCCTCAAAGGCAGTGGGAGCACCGGACGAATTCGCGAGTGCGATGTGAAAGCCGCTGCGACCGATGGCAGGAAGGCCTCGGCCGATCCACAGCAGCGATCTACTGGAACCGTTCGAAAAGTCATCGCCGAGCGAATGATGGCGACCGTGAAGAGCACGGCACTTGTGACTTTGACGATCCGTGTTGATGCGACGAATCTTGTTGCATTGAGAAAGCAGTACAAGAGCGGCCAGCGTGAACTTGTGCCGGCGTATCACGACATCATTGCGAAACTCGTCGCGAGCTCGTTGAAGAGTCATCCGATGATGAATTCTCAGTGGACGGACAGTGGAATTGTAGACCCACGTGGAATTCACATCGGCCTTGCGGTGGAGACGGCTGCCGGCCTGCTTGTTCCGGTCATTCGAGACGTCGATCAGCTCAGCCTGAGTGAACTCGCTGAAAAATCGCGGTCATTGATTGATCGCGCGAGGCAGCGGCAATGCTCGGCAGAAGAACTGAGCGGCGGGACTTTTTCGATCACCAACCTCGGTGGTTACGGGGTCGAGTTTTTCACGCCGATTCTGAATTCACCTCAGACCGCGATTCTTGGTCTCGGCGCAATTCGTCGCGAGGCGGTCGTTCTTGAGGATGACCGGATCGTTCCGCAGGATCGGTTGCCGCTCAGCCTGACATTTGACCATCGCGTCGTCGACGGGGCTCCCGCAGCTGCGTTTCTGCGGAGCCTTGCGGTGAGCATTGAAAATCCGGGGCCGGCGCTGATCGGCTGACAGAGATCCTTCCCGGACTTTCGAATCGGATTGTGAGCGGGCTACACTGGCTGATTCCAATTGTTTTGCCCTTTGCTCGAATTTGGATTCACTGATGTCGACAGCTGACGTTTCGCCGCTCGCAGAATCTCCACTCGCTGCCGGAAACTGGATCGAGCTTGCTGAGCAGGTTCTCGCCGGACACAGACTGACTCGCGAAGAAGGCCTTGCGGTTCTCAATGCCGATGACGGCGAGGTGCTGGCTCTGCTGGATGCCGCGTGGCGAATTCGTCGTGAGCACTTCGGAAATCAAGTGCAGCTTTATTATTTGAAGAATGCCCAGAGTGGCCTGTGCGCCGAGGACTGCGGCTACTGTTCGCAGAACGTCAAGTCGACGGCAGGGATCGACAAGTACAAACTGCTGAACGAGGACCAGATCCTTGCCGGAGCGAAGCTGGCTTACGAATCTCAGGCCCGAACCTACTGCATCGTGACCAGCGGCCGCGGGCCGACTGACAAGGATATTGATCATCTCTCGGGTGTCGTGCGGAAGATCAAAGACGAGTACGGGCTCCACATCTGCTGCTGCCTTGGACTGATGGAAGAACGTCACACGAAGAAGCTGGCGGAAGCCGGCGTTGACCGCGTGAACCACAACCTCAATACCAGTCGCAGCTACTACAAGAATATCTGCACAACTCACACTTTCGACGATCGACTGAACACGCTGCGGGCGGTTCGCGAATCCGGCATGGAAGTCTGTTGCGGGATCATCGCCGGGATGGGTGAGGAGTACGGTGACGTTGTCGATCTGGCTCTCGAACTGGCGCAGATGAAGGTCGAGTCGATTCCCGTCAACTTCCTCAACGCGATTGCCGGGACACAGCTTGAGGGGTTGCAGGTGCTCAACCCGCGATTCTGCCTGAAGGTCCTCTGCCTGTTTCGCATGGCCAATCCGGAAACGGAAATCCGCATTGCTGGCGGCCGGGAGATCAACCTGCGGTCAATGCAGGCGATGGGGCTGTACGCGGCGAATTCGCTTTTCGTCAGTGATTATCTCACCACGAAGGGGCAGAAGGCGGAAGACGATTTCGCCATGATTGAAGACCTGGGATTCAAAGTGGTCGTCGGTGACCACATGTCCCGGGAGCTCTACGAAGGCCGCATCCAGGACTGACGCCAGGCATCGGCGGTTCGATGATGCGGGTGGTGCTGACTGTTCCGAATATGGATGAAGCAGTTCTTGCGATCGAATCTTCCAGTCAGATCGACTCGCCAAACAGGGCGAACGTCTCCGAATAAATAAGGCAGGTGATTTCGGGCAAATGCGACGGCCGTTTCGTCTGACGGAACGCATCACTGACTTTTCATGTGATGGCCGCGATGACCCGATAAATAGACTTCCGCCGTGCCCGCCTCAGGAGCCTCTCCAATGTTATCCGGCATCTGCCCGAATCGATCTACAACTGTCCTGATGGCTCTTCTGGTACTTGGCGTGACCGTGAGTTCGGCTGCCGATCCGCGTCTGCCGCAGCCGATGACGGGTGCCGGCGGCATCCTCCCCGTCGCTGCAGTGACCGATGACACGGCCGAGGCTGAGCTGAACAAGCTTGTGAAACAGGCCGTCAGCGTGACGTCCAATCGGTTTTTGACGGCGAACGTACATACGCCGTGGCAGATTCTGCACGGAATTCTGGCGTTGAGGCAGGATTTCGACATCAAGGTCGACGGTCAGAAGACGTCGGCTTTGAAGTGGCTGAGCGAAGGCAACGAGTGGAAGGGCGACTCGATCGTGCGGAAGACGCCATACGGTGGCGAGTTTCACCGCTTCACGAAGCCGTACCACTTTGAGGGACATCCGAATCAGTTTCTGGCCATCCTGACGATGTCTGAGCTCAGCACGGATCATGAATTTCTCACGTCGCGGGGCGAAGCGGTCACGATCGACGAGATGCTCAACAACGCGAAAATGACGGTCAACGATCGGGAAGAGATCACCTGGACGCTGTGGACGCTCAGTCGCTACCTGCCGATTGATTCTCAGTGGATCAATAAAGACGGCGAAGCGTGGAGCATGGAGCGACTGGTTCAGATTCAAACTTACGCTGACGTCAACCAGGCGGCGTGTGGCGGAACGCACGGTCTGTTCGCGCTGAGCCTCGCCAGAAATTCCTTCATCTTCACAGGGAAACAGCCGCGAGGAATCTGGCTGGAAGCCGATCAGAAAATCAAGCGGTACATCGCCGAGTCCCGCTCCCTGCAGAACGCCGACGGAACGTTTTCGACGAGCTACTTTACTGGTCCTGGCAAGAGTGACGAGTTCGGCAAGCGGATCGCGACGTCCGGTCACATTCTTGAGTTTCTGATGGTTGCTGCGGACGACAAGGAGCTGCAGAAGCCGTGGCTTCGTAACGCGGTGCGTGCCGTCGCGAATGACCTGGTTGAAAATCGAAGCAGTGCGGCGGACTGCGGACCTCTCTATCACGCTCTCCATGCTCTGGTGCTTTATGGAAACCGCAAAGGCTTTCTTCCCGTTAAGGAGGCGGCTCCTGAGCAGAAAGTGAAACCTGCTGACGAGCTCAAGTCGAAAGACGACACCGAAACGAAACCGGCACCCAAAGAGGATGCACCCGACGCGGAGAAGACGACTCCGGCAACCACGACTGAAACCGCAACAGAGCCGACCGCAGTTGAAAAAACGAACTCCAAGTCAAAACCGGAATTAGTGAAGCCGCTGTTTGAAACTAAGCCGGTTTCGATCGACTCGCCGTCACTTCGTCAGGGAAACACGGAGTCATCAACGTCAATCGAAAAATCGCGGCAGTCGGCTGAGTTACTCATCCTCGAGAAGGTTGTTCGCCAGGCAGCTCTCAACGCGGAAATTCCGCCTGATCCATCTGCGGCTGCGAAAGCGGCGCCGATTAAAAAGGGTGACACGGAAGAAAGCGGTCCGCCCGTCGTAGAGACTCCGGACAAGGGGCTCGAACAAAACGCCGAGCGAAGCAGGGGCATGTCTGGCGACGAAGCAGAACCCGTCGGCGATTTTCTTCCGCCGACGTCTGACTGATCTCATGAGGCAGCCCTGCCGTCACGCTTCCGGCGGCGACGAATGGTGCTTCCTACGGCGAGGGCACAGTCGCGAGGATGCCCGACAGACGGGAGCGCTGGTCGGCGCTCAGTAAGCTCATCAGGCGAGCCCGGGTGACGAGCTGCGACTGATCTTCAGGAGCAGTTTCCAGAGCCCGGCGAATCTGATCCTTCTGTCCGGGCGTGATCTGCAGCTCGTCGGCGACCTCGTCCCAATCGCGGCCGCTGCCGTCCAGAACGGATGCCAGCATTTTCTCGTGGCGACTCTGCAGGTTGTCGAGAGCCTTATCCGCTGAGTCGAGAAACGCTTTGACTTCCGCCGCGACGACCTCGCGTGGAGTCGGAGGCTTCTCAACATCTTTCGGCGATTCTTCAACAGGATCGTCGTCAGCTGCAAGAGCCTTGTCCGCAACACCCGCTTTGTTCTTATCCGGAGCCGTCGCGACATCGATGACGACAATCATCCCGATCATGACCGAGGAGAATCCGAATACGACGGCGAGAAAGATCAGTGGGGAAGCGGCCGTCATTGTCTGTTTAAAGAATTTTGCGGTCTTGCTGAACTTCGGAAGCTCCGTGAACGTGACTTCTGAAAGGCGTCGTGTGCCGACGTGGAGGAAGTTTTCTTCGCTGCGTGTGTAGACGATCTCGCACTCGGTGATGCCACCTTCCGTCACGATCTTCAGTTTTTTGCCCAGTTCTGCGGGCACGCCACGAAGCATCAGCAGGCCAAAGCCGGTTGCCGACATGTCGGCGATCACGGCGCGGTATTCCCGGAGTCCGATCACAACCATCGCTTGAGCCCGGTCGTGCGGGACTGGCAGTCTTTTGTGGTTTCTACGTTCTGCAGTATGCATTTTTCGCCTGCCGGGCCCGCTGGCGAGGACGCAACCAGATCACCGAGACCGCAACACACGGTCAAAATGCGTTTCCTCACTTGATCGTACTCGATCTGGCTCAGGCTCGGCGGCGTCTCCCACTCTTCTGGCGAGTGATTGCACGCACATTTGTGGGTTCGTGGGAATTGTCACTCCACAACGCATTCGGTTGTGACGGTTAAGCGGAAGAAGTCGAAGTAGAGCCCGGACAGCGATGAGCTGTCAGTTCTCTGCGTGCTCTTCGCTGATCCCCATGTAGCACTCACCCAGATGAATGATGAGCTCCAGGGCGAGCAGATCGGCTCGCGCCATCACGTGACGCGTGCTGCGGTTTCCGAGACCGCGAACGACTTCCTCGACGCGTTCCAGATGGAGCGACAGTGTGTCGCGCGGGCTGAGTCTGAACTCCGCCAGAATCCGCGCGAGGTCGGCGATTTCGCCGCCGAGGTTTCCCGAACCCATGATGACGTAGGTCCGAAGCAGCTCCTGATAGAACCGTTTGATTTCGTCAGGGACCGGGATCGCCGGTTGTTTCGAGCCGTCCCTGCGGACGTGGCCGAAGGCGACGTCGATGCAGGCCAGGTCCGAGTTCGCTTCGTCCGCGATCGCGCTCAGTCGACCGTTCGCCAGGACCTCCAGTTCCGAAATGATGTCGCGCTGTTGTCGCAGAAGATGTCCGGCTTCGTCTCGTTCGCGGACGAGTCGTCGGTGATTCGCGACGGCCAGCTGGTGATTCTCCCTGGCTGTTTCGACATTTCGAATGGCTCGCTGAATCACCGTGATGAGGGCTCGCGAATTCCAGGTCACGCGCGAGACCAGCAGCTCCCCGTTGAGCTGCGCGACGAGCCCGGCCAGGGCGTCGTGCGGTTCGTCCATCAAAAGAACCAGCGGGTCGTTACAGCCCGACGCGCGAATCGCCCTCACCAGCGACTCGATATCCCACAGCGCCTCGACGGAACGGGAATTTGTGCCGATCACCAGGCAGTCGAACGTCTCGTTTCTTAACAGAGACATCGCGTCAGCCGCCTCGGACACCCACTTCATCCGCGGGTCATGACAGCCGACGGCGTCGAGCTGCAGTGTGAGGCCAACCCAGTCTGGCTCGTTTGCGCCGATGCACAACAGCCGGAACCCTGGCGGCAATCCGCTCTGCGGCGGTGCGCTGAGCCAGTCTTCTGTGCTGGCATCTCGAGACTCGTCGCCTTCCCTGGCCATCGCTGAGTCCTGGGCAGCCGATCCGCGGAAATCGGCCGATTCACCTGAAAGTTCGAAACTCTGGAGAAACACGCGGCTCGGGTTTTACCCGCCGTTCGAAAATGGCGTCAATGCGAGTCTCCATCGCCCTCGACGATGCCTCTATGAGCTCTCACGGAGACGCGCTATCATCCGCGCCGCAGCCTCATCCGCGCCGCTGTGTTGTGAGATTTCATGAAAGGCCCGCCATGGATCGGCGATTTGCTCAAACTTTCCGCCCGCGCATTCTGCTGGTCGGGACTGAGGCACTGCATCTTCGACTGCCGCTCATGCAGCAGCTTCGCGAGGTGGGGTTCGAAGTTTCCGCCGCCGGAGCTCTTCCTCAGCCCGAATTCAATGACTCGCCATTCGACTATCACCAGTACTCGATCAACCGGTCATTCAACCCGCTGGGATTCCGGAAGTCCGTCCGCTCGCTTCGTGATGTCATCCGGCGAGACGTTCCCGACCTCGTCCACGCGGTCAACACGATCCCGTGTCTCGTCGCGCCGCACGCGGTCCGCGGGACCGGCGTTCCCTGCGTCCGCACGGTGACGGGACTGGGTTCGCTGTTCAGTGCGGACACGCTGCTGTATCGAGCGATGCAGGCCGCTTTCCGGTTTCAGCATCGCCGAATTCGAAACGTCTGCGAGTCAACGATCTTTCAGAACCCCGACGATCTCGTCTACTTCGTCGAGAACGGTTTGTCTCCGGTCGACAAAGTCGGACTGATTTACGGATCGGGGATCGACGTGGACGGGCTCGCCCTGCAGTGCAGCTCGCCGAAGGTTCTTGACGAACTCCGCACCGAGCTCAATCTTCACGGGAAAACCGTCGTCACGATGGTCTCACGATTGATGAAAGTGAAAGGTGTCGATGAGTTTGCCGCGACGGCCGCCGCGGTCCGCAAACAACGGCCGGACACCGCATTTCTGCTGATCGGCCCGGCCGTGACGAATGGCCCGATGGCCGTTTCCGCGTCGATCCTTGACGGCAATGCCGATGTCCAGTGGCTCGGGCTGCGACACGACATCCCGGACCTGCTGGCGATCAGCGATGTGTTCGCGTTGCCGACGTACCTGCGAGAAGGCATTCCGCGAGTCCTCTTCGAAGCGGGGGCACTCAAACTGCCGCTCATCACGACAGACACGCCAGGCTGTCGCGAAACCGTGCTCGATGGCGAAAACGGTTTTCTGATCAAGCCACAAAGTGCGGACGCTTTGACGGAGGCCGTCCTGAAGCTGCTGCAGTCGCCCGAACGTCGGCGGGAGATGGGACAACGCAGCTACGAGCTCATGAAGCAGCGGTTCGAACTGACGATCGTGTCGGCTGCCTATTCCGAGCTGTATCGAAAATCGCTCGGCATCGACGGAACTCTGGACGAGTCAATTCGAATCGCAGCGTGAAGTCGACGATTCTTTTGCTTGCGGCTCAGGCGGCTCTGGGGAGCGGAACGGAATTCGTCAGCGGCCTCCGGACGGAAACAGTTTCCTTCAGCGCCGGCCGCTCCATCGCGAGGACTTCCTCAACCAGCGCGGCGTAGTCCTCGGCGCCGGAACATTTCGGAGCGTAGTCGAAGATTGACTGCCCGAAACTGGGAGACTCAGCAAGCTTGATGTTTCGCCGCACGAGCGATTCGAAGATCTTTGCCGCGGCCCAGGGAGCGTCCGGGTCGCTGTGCTTCAGGAATTCCCGGAGGTCGTCGCAGACGTCCGCGGCCAGTCGCGTTCCGGTTTCGTAGAGGCACAGCGCGACGCCGGTGACTCGCAGGTTCCGGTTCAGACGACGGCAGACAAGAGCCGTCGTGGAGAGCAGTTTGGACAGCCCCTGCAACGCGAAAAAGTGCGGCTGCAGCGGGATCAAAACTTCGTGAGCTGCCGTCAGCGCGTTGACCGTCAATACGCCGAGCGACGGCGGGCAGTCCATGATGACATAATCAAACGGCTCGGCCCGAGTCAGTCGTTCCAGCGAGTCCCGCAGCACGACCTCTCGGATCGGTGAGTCGACCAGCTCGACTTCAGCCGCGGCGAGATCGACATTCGACGGCGCGACGAAAAGTTTCTCCGAGACCATGTGCCGCACTTCGCCCAGTGTCCTCGCCTGCGAGAACACATCATAAATCGTCGGGACGTCCGGAGTCGCATCCACACCCAGATGCAGCGACGCGTGGCCTTGCGGGTCGAGGTCAATCAGCAGGACCTTCTTTCCCTTCCGGGCCAGTCCGGCGGCAAGGTTGACGCTGGTGGTCGTCTTGCCGACGCCCCCTTTCTGGTTCATCACGGCGATGATTCGCATGGTCCATTCCTTCGGAAAAACTCGACTCCGTCGAGATTCAGTCATCAGTTCAATCGGTTCCGCCTGGTACAGTGCTTCGGAGTATATTCTTGGCCCCTCGATTCGGCCTACACGGAAGTTTTGACGCGGTTTCGGCATCGGCGCGAGTGCCGCGTCGGACGACGTTTCCGACCATCGTCAGGAAGATTCCGGTACTCGCCGCTGTCCGAACTCCGCTGCGTGCGGTGTTGGGAATCCCGGTCGGATGCGTCGAAACAGGACAGCAAAATGCGGGCGATTTTCAGATTCTCAGTTGCTTTTCTCGCGTGTATTGCTCTTTTGGGCTGCCGCGATCCCCAGCAGGATGCCGCCGCATCACTCACGGCAGCCGGGATCGCCACGCAGCTCAACGTTGCGGGGAAGGTGTCGCGAGTCGACGCGACAGACGCTTCTTTGCCAGGCGATTTCTGGACGACGCTCGCCGAATTCCCGGAGCTCACAGCACTCGTACTCACTTCGGCTGATCTGTCTGATCGTGATCTGGCAATACTGGACTCATTTGGGAATTTGGAGTCGCTCGATATTTCTTACACCGATGTCAGCTCTGTCGGGATTGGCCATCTGACGCGAGTGCCTTCGCTGCGCGATCTGGCTCTCAACGGAGTGATGCTGGATGCAGACAGCCTTCAGGCACTCGCCCGGATGCGGCAGTTGCGGACACTTGCACTTGTTCAGACGAACCTGAATGACGAGCAATTTCAGCAGCTTCAAACAGCTTTACCGGGTTGTCTGATCGGGAGGTGAATCGGATTCAGGGTTCAGAATCGGCCAGTATTAAAATACGATGAAGAACGTTGCCGGGAGATGCGGCTCGGCAGTCCTGGCCGGAGAAGCTGTTGATGATCGAACCACTTGCCTCGTCTGAAACCGCTGGCGCCATCGCGCATCGGATTCTGGTTGTCGAAGGCGACGAGGAGCGACGCACGGAACTCAGCAACCTTCTACGAGACCGTGGCTACCTGGTTCAAACGGCGAAGGATGGCGGCCAGGCTCACTCTGGCTTTTCAATGTACAAGCCGGACTTCGTGATTCTGGGGCTCATCCTGAAAGGCGAAACCGGTTTCGAAATCTGTGACCGGATGAAACAGCAGAACGACTCGGTTCCGATTCTCGTCCTGACGGAAATTGTCTTTGAGGAATCACGGAAGCTGGCAGCACGAGTCGGGGCCGACGGCTACATGACGCGACCGTTCAACGCAGACGTGCTGCTCGATACGATTCAAAATATTGCTCAGCAGGTGTGGGAACGGACGCATCTCAAAAAGCCACGCGATGAAAAGCGGATTCGTTTTGACTGTCGTTGCGGAAAGAAGTTCAAGGTGAGCCCCACACACAAAGGCAGGACGTTGACCTGCCCGGATTGCGGCGAGCCGATTATTGTTCCATTTCATGATTGAAACTCGACCGTACCGCGGCTGATCGCGCGGTGATGCCGTCATAGAATATTTCGAGTGATTATGCGGAGAGTGGCGTTGGCGAAGCTTGTCATTCTGACCGGACGTCATCGAGGTGCCCGGCTGAATCTTCCGGAAAAGACCGTCGTCGTCGGTCGCGACGAGGACTGCGCCGTGCGGCTCAACACGCACGAGGTCAGTCGGCAACACTGCACGCTGCTGGTGTCCGGAGACGAGATTCGCGTCAACGATCTGGGGAGTCGCAACGGAACGTTCATTAACGATGTGGAAGTGAAGCAGGAGTCGATCCTGAAACCCGGTGACATTCTCCGGGTCGGCCCGATGCTGTTTCAAATGGAAACTCTGCGGCCCGATCTGCCAGAGCCTCCTCCCGAGGAATTTCCGAGTCCGGGTCCCTCAGACGACAGCATCACAAACTGGCTGGCCGAGGACGAACCGGACCCGGCGGAAGCCAACGACACGGCTGTCATGTCGACGGCCAATGCGAATGAAATTGCCCGGAAAGCTCTGATTCCACCGCGCGGCAAGGACAAGTTCGATTCCGTCGCGGAAGAAGCGGCGGACATCATTCGCCGACACCTTGAGTGGAAAGCGGCTCTCACCGAACGCGGACTCGATCTGAACTGAGTCGGGTCTCGTGAGTGCCTGCAGCTCAGCAGGAGCCTCGCCCTGCGAGGAGACGGGCCTCATTTTCGAGGGCACATCGAACGACTTCGGGCGCATCGAAGACACCCGCCTTGACCAGGTCTGCAGAGACACCAGTGTTGGGAGTCAGCAGCCCGTTGAAAAAGTAGCGGCGCGGCGTTAGCCGTCCAGTCTGAGCGCATTTTACCATGCAAAACCGGGCGGCTCGCGCCGCGCCGCTACCAGGATTGGCTGTCGCAACGAGTTTTTAGACCCGAAGTGGACTTTACCCTGTCCGTTCTTTCACGTTCTACGCGACAACATGTGGTGGAAGCACACCGCCGCCTTCTGATTCCCAGTCTGTCACGGCATTCCGATTGACGTTCGTTGCAACGACGTCATCAGCAGCGGGCGAATTCAGCTCTGCTCGCAGAATGGAAATTTCCTTCGGAGCATCGATCCCGATTCGGACTCGACCTCCGTGAACGCCTGACACCGTGACCGTGACACTGTCGCCAATACAAATGCTTTCATCGAACTTTCGGCTCAGTACAAGCATGGCAGACTCCTTTGCCAGTAGCGGAAATCACCACGGAAACCAGCAGCCAATCACTGCCGGGCCGGAGCGTCTCCCATAAATCCGGGCTAAGCGAGCCCGGGTAAGCGACCCTTTCATAGAGCGAGAAAAATCCCCTCCTGGAACCGTTTCCGCCAGGCGACCCTGGCCAGGGCCGTCGGACCATATCTGTCCGGAAGGGGACTCAAACGCTCGCTGCGAGCACTTATCCATCATTCAGCCGCGGCCCCGTCGATGGTCGGTTCACCAAAGGCAAGGTCAGGGCTTCGACGGCAATCTGTTGCGAGGTAAACGTCAGCCAGGTCGTGCTGAGATGCGTTATCGAGACGACATCAGCAGGGAAATTCTGTATTCCGCACAATGCGAAGCGGCAGCTCAAAATTGTCGATCGCGTGCAGCAGCGAATAAGCACACTCAGGAACGCCGCACCAATAAAAGCCGTATCACTCAGATCAAGTAGAAGTGCTCGTGGTGATGCATCCAGCGCTGAGTGCAGTTGTGTTTCCAGTCGAACCAGCTTCAGGAACTGTGTCGAGCCATAATCCCGCTCAAGTCGAATCACGGTCACTCCGGCTTCCAGATCGCGTGCCGATTCCACGGCGATGTTTGTCATTCCATTTTCGCCTTCGCGGCAGCCGTTCGGGGAGCGGTGCGTTTTGCACCATCTTTCCTCTCGGCACCGCTACTCACACTCTCAGCAGTCGCTGCCTGCGACTGAGCGGAATCCAGTTCAGCACAACGAACCTGAGCCGACTGAAAAGGCATCCCCTCTTCCAGTTCGTAGCGCTCAGACCGCAGAAACCAGAACGCCAGACCGCCTGTATTGTGAGAAGGCGATGGAGTGCTGGTCTTCGCAGCACGTACTCCCAACGAGCCCTTGCGACCGGTTTTCTTCCAGCCGCGACTCACCATGATCATCCGCACCACAACTCCAATGGCCTGCCGCAGTCGCTTACTGCGATTCGCATGCACTCCCAGAAGAAACGCATTGACCTCCGGCTGAGCCTCCAGTTCCCGCACCACGCCAGCCATCGGAGAACGGTCATGATGTATCTCCGATTCTTCCATGCGACGTTGTCGATCCGGGTCACTGAAAAACTCCAGAACGACATCCAGAGGCTGCTCGGAATCGTTCATCACATCTGTGAATGTTCTTCCCTGAGCATCCTCTCCAAAGACTTCGCGTGTGATCCTGAGGTTCTTCATGTCGCAATTTCTCAACGAGAGAGAGCTGTGGTTCCAAGGCACCGTAACTGGATGGCCACATTTTGCAAGTGCAATAATGGAATATCCAGATCAGTGAAGAGCGAAGGGCAACGACGCGATCAATGCCGAGCGGTCCGCCAGCAGCGCGAGCTGGAAGTGGCATGGTCGCAGGGACTTACAACGACATCCCGACCATTACAGCCGACGCGGCGAGCCGTCTGTCAATGTCTTGCGAAAACTGGTTGAGCGCGAATCTCGCCCCGACATCCTCACCTGGGTCTGCCGGCTGATCTTCTTTAATCAACTTTTCTTCTTCGCCGTCCCGCGTTTGACGCCGCCTTTGCCGCTGGTTGGCGGTTTCAGTCCGAGGTACTCCAGACGGCGTGCGACCTCGCCACCCTGCGATCGGATCTGCTTCAGGTCAAGCTTCACCTTCCGGCCTTCATCGCGGTCCTGGAGAAACACGACCGTGTTCAGTATGAGCAGCGTTTCGACCGGCGATTCAGATTTCGAAAGCGCGTCGGCAATCGTCGAATCCGGGTTGAGCACGCCGAGAATTCCGTGAAGCTCCGCGGCTCGAACTCGCACCAGCAGGTTCGATTCGTCAAGGTGACGCAGAGTGTCGAACTCAAGCGAGTTCGCTTTCTCGCCGAAGCAACTGCAGGAAATCAGTGCCCAGTAACGCTCCCAGGGGTCCTTCGACTTGAGTGCTGTTTTCAGTTTCGGCTCCGCCTCGCTGAACGGAAGCAGTGACAGGTCGGCGATGTCGACCAGCCGGCCAATCTGCTTTTTGTGAGCCTGCCCGAAAGCCGCTCCATCGTTGAGAGCTCGCTTCACCATGTCGGGCTCAGGATAAAAGCTGAGGTCCGGCAGACCTTTGACTCTGGCCTGCAGCTCAGCGCGGAGCTCTTTGAGGGTTTCCTGGTGATCGGCGTCGGCGCTGAGGTTCCGGACTTCGTGAGGATCCTTTTCGATGTCGAAAAGCTGCTCGACAGGTCGAGCCTGAAAGAACTGCTTCTGCACATCGTTGAGCTTGCCTTGCCGGTACAGCTCACGCCACTCGGCGTACGCCAGCATCCGGTAACGGTAGTTGTTCTGCAGACCGTCCGGGTAGAACGCCTGGTAGTTGCGGATGTATTTGAATCTGCCTTTTCGAAGCGAGCGGACGAGGTCGTATTTTTCGTCGAAGCGATCCGCGTAGCCGAAGGTCGTGTCTCGAGATTCGACTTCCTTCACGGAAACGCCCTCACCCAGAAACGGTTTTCCGTCCATCGTTGAGGGCACGTCGACTCCGGCGAGGTTCAGCACGGTCGGGCCGAAGTCAATAAAGCTGACGAAGCCGTCCGGTCGAGTTCCCGGCTTGCGGTCGATCAGCTTCTGCCACTTCTCTGGCACGTGAATGACGAGCGGCACGTGCAGTCCGGATTCGTAAACGTAGCCTTTGCTGCGAGGCAGGACTCCGCCGTGGTCGCCGAAGTAAAACACGATCGTGTCTTCAGCGAGCCCGTCTTCTTTCAACTGGTCGAGAATCTTTCCGACCTGAACGTCGACCTCACGCATGCGGTCGTTGTAGCGAGCCTGGGTGTAGCGAAACGTCGGCGTGTCCGGAAAGTACGGTGGCAGCTTGACGTCTTCCGGTTTCGTGACGGTCGGCTGCTTCATCTGCTCCGTTGAAAAATGCAGCGAACTCTCGTGAGACACTCCGGTCGTCTGCATGTGGAAAAACGGCTGGCTTTTGTCCGGTCGTTTCCGCCAGCTCGCCTGGGGTGAGGACTCGTCCCAGACCGTTCCCTCGACGACGTTGTAGTCCTTCTTCGAATTATTCGTCGCGTAGTAACCGGCCTCGCGGAGGTACGCCGGAAACATCTTTGCTCCTGGCGGCAGATTCGCGAGCTCCGATTTGCGGTGGTACTGAAAGCCAACTCGCGGCGCGAGGATGCCCGTCATCAGAGTCGTCCTCGCCACCGAACAGACCGGCGCGTTTGAAAACGCGTGGTTGAATGTCAGCCCGCCCGCGGCCAGCTTCTCGACATTCGGCATCGCGCCCAGTGGATCGCCGTAAAGCCGCATGTAGTGGATGGAATTGTCCTCAGAGAGGATCCACAGAATGTTCGGCCTGTCTGCGGCGGCGAGTGGCGGAGCAATCGCGGAGACAAATTGAAGGCAGGCGAGCAGTGCAAAAAGTCGCTTGAAATGGGTGCTCATAGTTCCGGTCTGGTTGAGGAAGCGATCGATCGCGGCCGAGAGATTTCGCAGTATGGAGAGGTCTGGCTTCGAGAAAAACTCAACGCGGCAAGACATTTCACGCCAGGTTCATTGGCTGTCCTGCGAACGCTGTTCGACTTCCCGCGGGCGGGCTTAGAATATCGGCCCCCGTTCGCCAGCCTTCCGTGGACCCGCCTGATGACTCGCCTCACCACATTGCGATTGCCCGTCCTGCCGATGCTGGCGTGCCTTTTTCTCATCAGCTCCCGCGATCTTTCTGCGCAGGAAACTCGGCTGGAGCGCGATACCGGACCGATCGAAGTTTCCGAAACGGACTGGCCGTGGTGGCGAGGTCCCAATCGCGACGGCATCGCCGATGCTCATCAGACGCCGCCGCTCACGTGGAGCAGCGAGAAGAACGTGCTGTGGAAAGCTCCTGTGCCGGGGCGAGGACACAGCTCGCCGATCGTCGTCGGCAATCGCGTTTTCCTGACGACCGCCGATGAGAAAGCTGAGGTTCAGTCCGTCCTGTGTTTCGACCATGACTCGGGCAAACTCGTCTGGAAGACCGACGTCCACAAGGGCGGCCTCACGAAGAAGGGCAACAAGCGGAGTTCCCAGGCTTCTTCGTCGGTCGCGAGCGACGGGCGGCGAGTCTTCGTCAACTTCCTCAATAAAGACGCGATTCATACGACCGCCCTCACAATGGATGGCCAGCTGATCTGGCAGCAGAAGATTTCCGACTACACCGTACACCAGGGATACGGGTCCTCACCCGCCGTGCATGGGATGCACGTGATCGTGACATCCGACAACAAAGGCGGCACCGGAGTCGTCGCGGCTTTGTACCGGGCGAACGGGATGATCGCCTGGAAAAGCAACCGTCCGAAAACGCCGAATTACCCCTCGCCAATCATCCTGACAATTGGCGGCCGCGATCAGCTTTTACTGACCGGCTGCGATCTGGTGTCGAGCTTCGATCCGACAAGCGGGGAGAAGTTCTGGGAGTTTCCGGGAGCAACGACCGAATGCGTGAGCTCAACGGTGACTGACGGAACGCACATTTATACGACCGGTGGCTACCCGAAAAATCACATCGCGGCCGTGAAGGCCGACGGCTCGGGCAAAGTCGTGTGGGAAAACAAAACCCGCGTTTACGTGCCGTCAATGCTCGTCAGCAATGGCCATCTCTACGGCGTGGCCGATGCAGGCATTGTTTACTGCTGGAAGTCGGACACCGGCGTGGAGCTTTGGAAAGAGCGTCTCGGCGGCACGTTTAACGGATCGCCCGTTCAGGTTGGCAACCGCATTTTCGCGACCAATGAAGAGGGTTCGACGTTCGTCTTCAAAGCGAGCCCTGACGGATTCGAGAGTCTCGCGGAGAACAAACTCGGCGAGGGCGTCTTCGCAACCCCGACGTACTGTCACGACCGAATCTTCATGCGGGTCGTTGAGTCTGGCAGCGAGCCTCGACAGGAAATGCTCTACTGCCTGGGAACAAAATAGCCGAGTTTGCGGCAACGATTGACAATTGCGGCATATGGACGGCACGACTAGACTGCGGGAGAAGGGGGCTTTTGGATGATCCCGTCGAGTTGCTGACTCGGCCGGCGGTCCGTTGCCTCATCAAGATCGGTGCCGCACGGGCTCACGCAGCCGCCGTCACTGAGACCAATCCAGACAGTGTTCGCCTGGAGGGCGACTCAATTCAACGTGGCCCGCCGCTTTGCGGGAATGGAGTGACCATATGAAGTGCTCGAAGAACCGCCTCCACCGGAGGCACACTTTCCTTTTGGGTGCCGCTGCCGCGACGCTCACCGTGGCCGTTTCTTTCGGTCCAGCGTCAAGCCTGGCCCAGGACGCTGCCGCCGGGGGAGGATTGCGGGGAATCCTGCGACTCGAAGTCCCCGCCGGTCTTTACGAGGATGAATTCCTCGAACTTGGCGACAGCTGGAAAGCCTGGGGCACCGACGTCTCCCAGGAAGTCGCAAAGTTTTACGAGGAGGAAGACCTCAACCTGGAGGCCCAGAAAGCCTCGCTGGCTGTGTTGCGAAAAAAACTCGGCACGATGGAAAAAGCTCTCGCCGACCGCCGATACCGCTCCATTTATGAACCGCTGGTTCGGATGCACACGCGGCTGAACCGGCGCGTCACTTTGGCCGAAGCGATCGTTGCCACACTGGAAGTCAACCCGGCGACCGCTCACAACGAGCGGGTCGGAGCAGCTCGCGAAGCCGTCGTCGGCGCGGTCGACAATCTCGACAACTGGCTGACGAAGGACATTCGCAATGGCCGCCCCTGGCTGAAGTACGTCAAGGCCGATCAGGTTCGAGCGATCTCCGGCGGGTCGGTTTCGATGGACGTTCTTTCGGCAGTTCACACGAAACTGGCCAATGCGGACGCAATTGAAGACCAGGCGAAACGTGACTTTATTAAGCGGACTCAGTTCGTCCAGCTCAAGGACAGCCTCGACAGCTACATCGCTCTTGCCCGGACAGAAGCTCCGGTTGTGAATCAGGCGGAGCTTCGCGCAACGCTGGCAAGCCTTGTTGATTCGCTTGAGACCTGTGAAGAAGAGCAGACGTCAGCCTCAGCTGCCGAAGTCCGCGCGGCGTTCCTCAAAGTCCGCAAACAGGCGGGCGATGGTGGAGCAGCTGTGGGAGCAGCTCTCGCGTCTCACTACTTCAACTATAACTTCCGCGTTGTTGCTTCCGAAAAGTTCCTCAACAAAGTCATCGGCTACGACCACACAGACAACGGACCTGTCAAGGACTTCATTCTCGGGGCCAACGTGTCTGGTAATCAGACAACGACTGCGACGCCGGGAATTGACCTGATACCAAGCAAAGATTCCATCGCGTTCTACATGACGCTGCGGGGAGCCACCCAGACTCAGACTATCGGCGTGACGGACCAGGCCACTGTGAACACGTCTGGTTACCACACATTTTACGTGACGAAAGCCGTCGACTTTGATGGTGACAAATTCGCTACAGCTCCCGCCAGAATCTCGGTCAACGCTAACAACACCACAACCGGTGTCCGGACCGAGTACAGCTCGATTCCGATCTTTGGTGGCATTGCAGACTCCATCGCCCGCGGCGAAGTGGCCGACCGAAAAGGTCGTTCGGAGGCCATCGCGAGAGACCGGGTCACCACGCGCGTTCTGCCTGAGTTCAACAGTGAAGTCGAAGCGGAATTCAAAAAGCACTCGGACGCACTGAAGAATGACATCATTCCGAAGCTGCACGAAGCAAAGATGTTTCCGACAGCCCGCAGCTTTACAACAAGCGATACCGAGTTGTGGGCAAGCACGCGACAGATGAGCGAAACGGAACTCGGCGGCGACGACCCCACGTTCTCAACGACGAGTGCCAGAGGCGTCGCCATTCATCTGCACGAATCACTCATCAACAACTCGCTGGCCCTGCTTCCGCTGGGCGGACGGACGCTGAATGAAGACGAACTGGTGGCAGAAATTTCCGCGGCTCTGAAGCAGCTTCTTGGAAGAGATATCAACCTGAAAAAAAGTGACGGTGAAGAGTCTGATCCAACACAGTTTGTCTTTCCGGAAAAGGACTTCATCCGGGTCCGTATCGATTCGGGCGAGCTGACTCTGCTTCTTCAGGCTGGCCTGAAGACCGACGACGAGACAATTCCGACGCAACTGATCAGTGTGCCTTTGACCTTCGCGATCGAAGGCAGCGATCTGGTTCTCGCTGCGGGCGACGTATCGGTCGCTCCCGTTGAGCGACCAGACAGTGCGGTCGTTCAGATCGCTCGAGCTGGCATTGTTCGGTCAAAGATTCAGAAAGCTTTGCCGACACGAAAAATCGATCGCAACTTCGATCTGAAACGAAAACAGGGAGGGCCGGTCGACTTTTCCATCACTCAAGTCCGACCGAATGCTGGCTGGCTGAGCATTGTGATCGAGTAGTCTCTGAGAGAAACCTGAGCGGCACAGTCCGAGTTTTCCATCGTCGACTGTGCCGCTTTTTTTGTGCGCTGCTTCGACCTGCCGGCCGAGCCGAGCAACAGACTCTTCGCCGGACCTATTGATCGCCGGGATCCAGGCAACGGACGATGATCGCAGACATGTCATCTGGCGTGTTCTCCGACCCGACATGCTCGCACACGGCCTGGCGGAGCATCTCGATGATCTTTGCGGATGATTTGGCCCGGTTGTTTTTGACAACATCCAGGGGCCGGTCGAGTCCAAAGAGTTCGTTTGACTTCGTGTGAGCTTCCTGCATGCCATCGGTCGGGATGAACAGGACGTCTCCCGGCTCCAGATCCTGAGGGAAACTGGTGTTGATAATTGTGTCAGCAATCAGCCCCAGCGGCAGGCCGGTACTCTTCAGGTGGATGACTTCGCCGGACTCCTTGATGAGATACGCGCAGTGGCCGGCTGAGGCATGCGTAAATGATCGCTGAGCGATGTCCAGCCGTACGAAAAACAGGGTCACGAAACGGTGATCTTCCAGGTCTCCGGCCAGAAATCGATTTGCCAGCATCAGGATTTCTCCCGCATGCGGACGCGACGACGCGAGGGCTCGCAGGTACGCCCGCAGTTCCGCCATTAGCAGTGCCGGTCCAAGACCGTGGCCAGTGACGTCTCCAACGACGAGTCCCAGACAGTTGTCCGGCATCGGAATGAAGTCGTAATAGTCTCCGGCCGTTTCTTCCGCCGGGAAGACGGCTCCTGCAATGTCGAAGCCAGGAATCGTTGGAGCAACGTCTGGAAACAGCGACTGCTGGACGAGCCTCGCGGCGTTCACTTCCGACTGCAGCCGCGTCTGCGTGCTGACGTCGAGCGAGATGCCGATCGTGCCGATGATCTTCAGCGCGGCGTCACGCAGCGGTTCAACGTGGACTGAGTAGCTGTGGCCCTTCCATCGAAAATCGAGAGAAACGGACTCACCTTCGAGCGCCTTACGATGAGCTTTGATCGGCGGAAAGTTGTCGTCTTCCGTTTCGAAGTAATCGTGAAGCCGCATTCCTGCGCACGGATTCGAATCGCTCGCCAGAAAATGCGTCGATGGCTCCGTCAGCCGCAGGTTGGTATCGGTCGTCCAGAGCACGGCGGGAAGCTGCTCAGTGAGAAGCCGCATTCGCTCGTCGGACTTGCGTTGCTCTTCGGCAGCCCGCTGTCGCTCGATCGCGTACCGGATTGAGCGCGGCAGCATACCGCCCCCGATCTGACCCTTGACGAGGTAGTCCTGGGCTCCGACTTTCATGGCCTCCAGGGCGGTTTCTTCGTCGTCGAGACCGGTGAGCACGATCAGCGGCACCCCCGGAGCCCGGTCGTGAACCTGGACGCAGGTTTCGATGCCGCTGCAGTCAGGCAGACTGAGGTCGACGAGGATCACATCGAACGAATTCAGGCGAAGGCACTCAAAGCCCTCGGCAAGCGACTCAGCGGCTTCGATGAGAAACTCGGCTGTGCGGTGCGGACATCTTCGAGGCCAATCTGAATCAGCTCGGAGTCCGTGGGGCTGTCCTCAATGAGGAGCACCCGGATGGCGGGGCGGGAGATCATCAGTTGGTGCAGATTCAGAAGCTGGGGAAGGCGAGTCGGTCTGTCGTTTGAGCGCCGAGGGCGTCGGCACCACAATTGAGAAAACGCGTTTCCAACGCGGCCTGAGAATACCCCCATTCGGGACGGTTCGCTACGTTCTTCTTTCAGAGTTCTTCACGTCTGTCCATCCGAACTCCAGCCTTATGATTACCCAGTTTGCTCTGCGACTGATTTTCGGGATGAGCTTTGTCTGGTGCGTCATGCCGCGCCGTGAAGTCACTTCGGGCTTTTTCCGGATTCAGATGCTGGTCACGCTGGGCCTGGCAGTGCTCGCGGCGCTGGCTTCGGGACAGATCCCTGAAGCCGCGGGCGAGGCAGGACCTGCGCTGAGTCGAGGCACAATTCAAATATCCGGAGGTGTCCTCGCGCTGCTGTCATTTTTCGGATCCATCATGTGGACGCTGGAACGGAGAGCGGCCGGCACACGATACGCGTTTGCGATTGCACTCGGATCCGGAGTCACCGCAGTCCTTGCGTCGGTTTCGATAAGTCAGTTTCGCACGCTGCACGGCAATCTGTTCTGGCTGAGCGAACTCACGACGGCACTTGTTTCAGGGACGACGGTCGGCGGAATGCTGCTTGGCCACTGGTACCTGACGGCTCCCTCGATGACGACGACGCCTCTCAATCGAGTCAACCTGTGGCTGGGTGGAGTGACCGGATCCAAGCTGCTGCTGGGCGTTGTTACGATGGCCTGCTGGCCGCTGATTTCTGCTCAGACGAAGGTCACCGATCAGTGGAATTCGACGTACGCGATCTGGCTGAGTCTCACTTTACTGGGAGGCATCTTCGGACCGCTCGCGGTGTGCTGGATGGTGCACCGGATTCTGAAATACAAAAACACACAGTCGGCGACGGGAGTTCTTTTCGTCGGAGTCATCCTGGCCTTCATCGGTGAGATGACCGGCGCATTGCTGCGCCGCGAACTTCAGTTACCCGTTTAAGAAATAGTCCATGCAGATCGTTTATCAGTGCTCGAACTGCCAGCGCCTCAACTATCGCGACGTCAGCGCGACGATTCGCAGGCTCGACTGCACGGAGTGCGACTGGAATCGAACGTTCGCGGAATCGGACATTGACGGCGAGGCTCCGCAGCGTTGTCTGGCGTGCGGCAATAACGATCTCTGGCGGCAGAAAGATTTTCCGCAGGGGCTGGGTCTGCTGATGGTCGCGGCCGGAGCCATCCTCAGCACAATCGCCTGGTGGCAGATGGAGGTGGTCTGGGCGATCGGCATTCTGCTCTTTTTTGCCGCGATCGACCTCGTCCTGTACGTTGCGATGCCGGACGTGCTGGTCTGCTACCGGTGCCAGTCCCGGCACCGCAAAGCGAAGATCGCCGACGACCATCCGCTCTTCGATCTGGAACTCAACGAGCGATACCGGCAGGAAGACATTCGGCTTGCCGAAGCGAAGAAGCATTCCGCTGGTGAGTGACGCCGACCCCCGACAACAGAGAGTGGAGTGACCGAGATCATCGACAGAGATGAACAGAATGTTGGGCCGGGTCGCCTCAGCAGCGTGGGTCTGAGTCACGCCGACACTGAAGATTGCAGGCAGAACAAGAATAGACTTCATGATGAGTCGTCTCCGGGCGACTGCCCTTCCCCGGCATTTCAGGACGCGATACCGTCCGGCACGTAGATTCGAAACGACACCACAAAGGGAAGTCACGTGAAGATTAGAGAATCCAAACGCGATGAAGTTCTGGTGATTGCTTTCGAAGGAAACCTCACAACGTGGGATCTTCTCGAAGTCGGGCCGACGCTTCATAACCAGATTTCCGGTGCCACAGGAGTTGTCGTGTTCGACCTGAGTGAGGTCAATGAAGTTGACGCGGGTGGAATCTCACTGCTTCTCGCCGCGCATTCGAAACTTGGCGAGCGAGGTCTGAATCTGATTCTGGCCGGAGCGAAAGGTGCCGCCGCGGATGCACTGCGCGAAGCAAACATGAGCACGCGAATCAGCCTGGCAACGACCGTCGATCAGGCATTCACAATGACAACACCGACACTGGAGATCGATCCGTCGAGCCTGCTGAGCGAGCTGGGTGACGTGGAACTTTGACCGCCGCGTCTGTCGCATGACTCTCCCAGGGAGTCACAGGCTGCGAGGATCCTCGAAGCCGGGCACGAGCACATCAATCATGCGTGGGATTTCTGCGACATTGTGCCTTCGCATCCATTCCTCGCCGCGTCGTCGCATCGCGTCGCCCTCGCCGTTCTGAAGAAGTTCTCCGAGGCGAATTCGACATGCTGCTGCGAAGGACTCCATCTTCACGCTGTCGAATCCAGTGATCGCGCTTCGCAGGTGACTCATCGCTTTGTCGGGATGACCACTCATCGAAGCGAGTGCTGCCAGGACGGCATCCGCCTGCGCCGTGACCCAGGCAACTTTCATTCCGGACAGTCTCTTCGCGTCGCGACGTGCGGTGATGGCAAGTTCCGTTCGGTCAGGATCGTCAAACAGCGCTGCTGCTGCGGCGCGGGCTCGATATCCGTAGTAGTTAATTTCGAGGATCCGTACCTCAAGGTGGAGTGCTCGTTTTACTGCACGAAAGTCATTTGCCAGACCATCGTAAGCATCTTCCGGACGCCCACGATAAATGCTGATCATTGAGCGAGAGCATGCGGCAAGCAGGTACGGGAGATGAAAGCCACTTCTCGACCAGCGTGCCAGGTTCAGTTCGACGCCTCGCTCAGCACCGTCCGGGTCGCCTGAAGCAAGTCTCGCCACGGCGAGGGCCATAACGGCCTGACTTGTTGCAGCGTACACATCGCCCCGGTCCTGAGCCTCCACAACCGCAGCCTCTGCAAACGGGCCAAGCTCTGTGTAGAGGCCGCGCCACATGAGTGACCAGGTGTGAAACATTTGTGACGAGTCGCGTTCCCAGGCAACTCCCGTGCACTGATTGCGGAATATTTCATCTGCGGCGACAGCATGCCGGACACCTTTGTCAGAATCACCGGTGCACATTCTCGAGGCCGATTCTGCCAGCTCAACCATTCCGGCGCAGTAGGGATCGTTTGTCTGACTGGCTACTTTATGGGCCAGCTTCAACATCTCTTCGCCCTGCCGTATTTCGAAACGGAATCGTGAGCAGACAAGGAGAGTGGCTTCCCAGGCAAGCAGCGTTGCGATCCGTCTGGGCTCACCACATTTCAGAGCCAGCCGCAAAGCTTTCGCAAGGATGCTCGCGCCGGAAATCGTGTCGAACAGCGACAGAGCTTTGGCTGCGTTCCAGGCAATGTCGATTCTGAGCAGTTCCTGAGGGTCCACTTCGTCGACGGTCCGCAATTCAAAATTGTTCCCGCGGAGCCATTGAAGCGTGCGTTCCCGACCGAGCGCGATGATTGCTCCGATCGGTGAATCCGGCAGCCGGATGCCGACTCGACGAAGCGTGCTCTGCAGTAGACGGCGACCGCGGCCGATTCGTGCCCCGGTGCAGTAGTGAAACCCCGCCAGGCCTTCCAGCAACAGTTGCTCACGGCCCTCGAAAGCCCCCGACACGGCGAGGTATTCGTCGGCTGCTTCTGTGCCGAGTCCGGCGTTCGCGAGCGCGTCGGCCAGTTTTCGGCGGAGTTCAAGCTGGCTCACGCCGCGTTTCGGGCTGTGTTCGAGCGCCAGACGAAACAGAAAAGCGGCCCTTGAAAACGCGAGCGAGTTCGAAGCGTTCTGCGCTGCTTTCTCGTAATACCGGCCAGCCGTGTCAAAATCGCCCGCGTGAAAGCTGCAGTCGGCGATCATTTCCGGGTCGACCGACTCGTCCGTGATCAGCGAAGCCGCGAGGTTGGCGTAGACTCTTTCGCGAGTCGTCATAGCCACGTTCGCAGTGACACTTTCTCGAACTCGATCGTGAAACGTTGCCACTTCATCGTCGAGCCGGGTTCCGGTCGAGCGGATGAAACGGCCGGCGTAAAGCGACTTCAGCGATCGCGGCTCAAGCTGCTCCAGCCCGCTCGCATGAAACGCGTGCCGCATGGAAATCGGCTGTCCGGCAATCGCAACCGCGACGAGCAGCCGTCTCGCCGAGTCCGGTAACTCTTTTGCGCGAGCCCACAACACGGCGTCGAGGCCGGCGATTGAGTTGTCGGACGATGCCAGTTCGCGGCCTGATCCAATCCAGCGGACGAGTTCCTGGACGAAGTACGGGCTTCCGCCAGACTCGTGAACGATCTGGTCGATTTCCGCCTGGGAGAGTGACTGGTCCACCGGAAGGACTTCGGCAACAAGCTCGCAGAGATCCTCTGCGCTGAGCGGTCTCAGTCGAATCGTCTCCAGACTGACCGTGTTAGCACTGCCGTGCGAAGTCGCCGTTCGAGCGCGGCTGCGTCGCCGCCAGCCTGCCTGCCGAAGAGCTTTCAGGCAAGGGCTCGTGTCAACGTACTCTCCGCGAAACGCCAGGACGATCATGATCTGCAACGACACTTCAGACTGCAGCAATTCGTTCAGCAGGATGGCACTGTCGGCGTCGCCCCACTGCAGGTCGTCGATCGCCAGGATCAAAGGTCGCGTCTGACCGATCCGACGCAGCAACTCGGCGAACGCCACGAAGGCTCGGCTTCGGATCGCCCGTGGATCGCCAACGTCGGCGCTTTGCTCGACGAGCCGGCTGATCGCAGCGACCTGATTCAGGACCGGGAAAATCCGCGCGAGCAGCGACACATCAGCAACCAGCAGTTCGGCCTCCTGCCCGTCCGGCAATCGCAGGAGAAACTTCGCAAGCTCGTCGACGAGATTGTCGATTCCTTTGTACGGAACCGATTCCTGTTCGTAGCATTGCCCGCGCAGGACAAGTGCTCGATGCTCGCGCTGGACAGCACCCAGAAAGCGATCGACGAGGGTGCTCTTTCCCATCCCGGAGAGACCGTCGACTTCAACAACGGAAGTCTGCCCATCGAGGACACTTTGAAACGCCTCCTGCATCGCCCGCAGTTGAGATTCGCGTCCGACGAACGCAACGTTTTCAGAGATGGCAAAGCCGTCCGTCTGAACTGGCTGACTGACGGAAAGGCGATCGAGCACCTCGCGCCCCGACGGCCGGTTGTCAGGATTTCTGGCCAGCAGATCGAGACACAAAAGCCGCAGATCGTCGGGAACATCCGGAATCAGATCGGACGGGTCTGGCGCGTGCTCACGGATTTTGCGTCGAAGCAGATCCATCACGCTGCCCGCAAACGGAAGCTGCCCGGTCAGAGCTTCGTAGAGCATCGTGCCGACCGCGTACCAGTCACTGGCCTCACTGAGCGGTCTGTGGATCGCCTGCTCGGGCGCCATGTAAGCAGCGGTGCCTGACACAGACTGATCCATTGTCTGATAAATGCCGGCCGGTTCCGCCTGCTCGGACACTCCGTCCGCAACCTCATCTGCGATGGTGGTATCCGTCTCAGCCTGATCCGGTTGCTCGACCTGCTCCATTTGCGCGATGAGGCCGAAGTCGAGCAGCACGACACGTCCCTCGTCAGTTACGAGAACGTTTGACGGCTTGATGTCGCGATGCAGCTTGCCTTCTGAGTGCAGCGCAAATAAACCATCGGCCAGCTGTGAGAAGGAACTCCGAAGCCGATTCAGATCGCAACCCTCAAGAGAGGTTTTCGGACGGCAGACCACATCCGATGGTGGTTCCGGGAATGATCCGTGAAGGCCAGCAAGAATTGAGGCTGGTAATTCCTCACGCGTTTCCGTCACCAGCTCGTCGATGGTGGGAGCGTCTTCAGGCGGAGCCTTCGATACCGCGGCCGGACGGACATAGTCCATCAGCTCAACGCCAGGCACGTAGTCCATCGTGAAGAACCATAGATCGCCGACGGCCACCAGCTCGTGCAGCTGAATCAGGTTCGGGTGTTCGATCCCGGCCAGCGAGCGGAATTCCTGCTTGAATCGAAACAGCGCCCGCGGGCTGATCGTCTTGAGCGTCTTCAGAGCGACGCGCACATTCCGATCCCGGTCGAGAGCGTCGTAGACCACTCCCATCCCGCCGGCGCCGAGCGTTCCCGTAATCTCATAGCGGTCGGTTCCGGCAAACGCTTCACTGGTCGCGTCTGTCATCAGGTTCTCTGAACGGTCAATTCCACATCTGTGACTGCCACAGGAAAGCAGACACAGAGTCGCTTCCAATATCAACTGAAAACGCGAGGGCCGAGGCGATTCTTACAGCACTTCTGCGAGGCCCAAGTCAGAACTTGTCAGCCTCTCCCTGATTCGCGTCTCGCGCCGCGTCTTTCAGAAACGGTCTGATCACCGGCGACTACTTCTGCTCGGCGATCCACTCGTCGACGATTCGTTCCAGGACGCTCAATGTGACGGCTCCCTGGCCGAGGACCGTGTCGTGGAAGTCGGAGAGGTTGAATTCGTCTCCGAGTTCCTTCTCGGCTTTTGCTCTCAGCTCCAGGATTTTCAACTGGCCGATTTTGTAGGCGAGTGCCTGGCCGGGCCAGGCGATGTATCGGTCGATTTCGTTTTCGATGTCGTGCATCGACTTGGCCGCGTTGATGGCGAAAAAGTGAATCGCCTCGTCTCGAGTCCAGCCTTTGTGGTGGATGCCGGTGTCGACAACCAGCCGGACAGCTCGCCACATGTCGTAGGTCAACTGGCCGAATCGCGAGTACGGATCTTTGTAGAGACCCAGCTCGTAACCGAGCCGCTCGGAGTACAGACCCCAGCCTTCGATGAACGCCGTGTAGCCACCGTAGCGCCGAAACTCAGGCAGGCCTTCGAGTTCCTGAGAGATCGCGATCTGCAGGTGATGTCCCGGCACGGCCTCGTGTACGGACAGGACTTCCATTTCGTATTTGGGTCGCGTGTCCGGACGGTAGAGGTTCACGAAGTAGGTTCCGCCGCGGGCTCCGTCTGCGGATGGAGGCCGGTAGTAAGCGGTGGTCGTGTCCGGGGCGAGGTGTTCCGGAATCGGCTCGAGCCGGTACGGAATCTTTGGCAGCCGGCCGAACATTTTCGGCAGCAATGGATCGATGCGCCGGCAAATTGCCTGGTACTCGGCCATCAGTTCGTTGGGATCCTCGTAGTAGTACCGCGGGTCGGAGCGGAGGTGTTCGAGGAACTCGTCGAAGGTGCCCTGGAACCCGACTTCCTTGATGACCTGTTTCATCTCGGCCCGAATGCGCGCGACCTCGGCCAGACCGATGTCGTGAATCTGGTCCGGAGTGAGGTCGGTCGTCGTGAACTGTCGAGCTTTGAACGCGTAGAACTCGCCTCCGTTCGGGATTTGCCCGAAGCCGGCTTTCTCGAAACACGCCGGCAGATAGACCTCTTCGAAAAACAGCAGCAGCTTCTGATAAGCGGGTGAGACTTTGTTGCGGATGGCTTTTGCCGCTTGCACCTGCAGGAGGAGTTGCTCGTCCTCGTCGATGCTGTCAGGCATGTCGCGGAACGGTTTGTAAAACAGGCTCTTCGTGGGATCGTCGACGATTTGCCGGCGAATCTGGCCGGGAACCCGAGCCATGACTTTACGGTGATGGACGATCCGCTTGTCGACTCCGCCCTGCAGCAGAGCGATGGTCTGATTCATGTACTTCGGAAAGCTGTTCAGCCGCGCGATCCAGGCCTCGTAATCCTTGACCGAATCAAACGACATCGCGCTGGCGAGCGAATTCGCATCCTGAATTCCGCCGCGCTGGTTCAACGGGACGTGGTACCAGCCGAATCGGTGACCCTCGACCGTGTTCTGGTACTCGCCTCGAAACAACTCGTAGCTGGTCCGGTCAGTGGACGAGAGGTTTTCCGGATCGATCCGGTCCAGTTGATTCAGCACCGTCTTGTGGTGCTCAAAGCGGTTTCGAATTGCGGCGAGACTGAGATCCTGCCATCGGTCGCCGTAGCGTCGATCGCCGAGCCACGAGGCGAATTCCGGGTCGTCCTGCAGTTTCCACTGCCACTCGTCGTCGAGGAGCTTCTTGAACGCGGCGGTCTGTGACTCGTCGGGATCGGCTGTGCAGACCGTGCGAGGCAGCAGAAGCAGCACGAATAAAGCGGCAGTTTGCAGACGGCTCACGAAACTCTCCCGGCAGGTAACGGATCACCGCCGGGATGTTCTGCGCGAGCTCACTGCCGGTCAAGGCTCATCTTGAAAGGCGAGGCCCAATAATTGTCAGCCCGTCGACCATCTGCAGGTGAGCATCGATGCCGCGCTCACGAAACTGGGCGAGGGCCGCTTCCGCGGGCTCCAGCGTGTCGAACCGACCGAGCACCCGCCAGTCGCAGGCGGTCTGATGAGGGGACTCGTCGACCGTTTCTGACTTCCGAACAACCGCAACCATGACTGCACCCTCTGCAAAGACGCGAGTCTGTTCTGATAAACCCGCCGTGTTGAACGACTGGCTCAATCATGCGCGCTTTTCAGATCTACGGGAAGATGATTTATCCAGCGGCAATCGGATTCTCGACCTTCGTTCCGATCAGGCAATTTTGTGAAGCAGTGCGACTGGAAAAAACGGCTCACAGTCCGTTGAAGAGTCCGAACCCTGTAGCGGAGCGGCGGAAGCCGCCCGGTTTTGCATCGGGAAACGCGCTCGGGCCGGACGGCTTGCGCTGGGCTGTTAAAAATTCGAGGCTGACGGTGGAGGCAGCTTGATCCGTTTTTGTTCCGCGTGATGTTTGCTCATCTCGGCGTGTGCCTTGCTTGCGTTGGGCCTGCGTTCGTTTCTCCGCGCTCTCCACTTCTCTGTGTTGCAACTCGCAAAGACGTGTTGCAACTCGCAAAGGCGACAACGCAGAGAACTGGAGAGCGCCGAGAAACACAACGTCGGGAATCGATCTCGGAACCTCGGCAAGCGGAACAGAAACAGTCCCTGCAAAAACGGTCAGATCGCCACTGCACCCCAAACTCTTAACAGCCCAGGCTTCCGCCGTGCCGCTACCTGATTCAACGGGCGGCTAAACTGTCTCCGTTGGCTTTTCCATCCGATACAGCCGCACCGCGCCGTCATGATTGGCGACAGCGAGCGACTTCTGGTCCGGGGCCAGGTCCACGTCAAAGCCAGGGGCACGCTGTGTGAACTTCACCACGTGAAAAGCCACCTCGTCGTCAGGCACCCAGAACCACAAGAACCCGCCGGTGCGACTGCCGCCCGATCCGACGATGAAGCCGTCCGGGTGAAACTGCACGCCCCACGCCGTGCAGACTTCCTTTTTTTCGGGCCGCAATTCTTTGAGAAGCCCGCCCGATTCCCAGTCGAACAACAGGACTCGCGCGTCGCCACTGTGGGCGATGCCTTTGTCTTCGCCGGTCGCCCCGGCGCAGCACAATCGCGAGCCGTCCGCGTTGAACGTCATTCCACGAATTCCGCCGACATCGACTTCGTATTTCTCGCTGTACGTGTAAAGCAGGCTGGCGTCGAGCTCGCGGACCAGCTTGCCGGTTTCGACGTCCCAGTGCTTAACTCGGCCTTTGAGGTCCGCCGAAATCAGGCTTTTGCCGTCCGGATGAAACGCGACGTGGTACACGTGGCAGTCATGGCCGAGCAGTTCGAGATGCAGCTTCTCAGCGACGTCGGTCTTCCAGACTCGGACAGCTCCGTCGTTGCCGGCCGTCGCGACAAGATTGCCATCCGGGCTGACGCTGACTTTTCGAATTGAGCCTTTGTGAGCCTCAAACGAAAACAGCGGTTTGGGTTCCTTCGTTCGGTTGGCCCAGACGAAAAGGCGGCCGACGAAATCACCTGTCGCCATTCGGTCGCCGTCGTCAAACAGCGAGAGGCCGCCGACCCAGCTTTCATGACCCGGAATCTCAACCCGCGAATCGGCCGGCGCGACGGGAACGGGTGGAACCTTCGGCTTCTTTTTGGGATCGGCTGGCGGTTCGACAACCGGTTCTCTCGCCAGGTCCCAGCGATGAACGAAGTAGTCGCGCGCTCCGGCAAACAGAAACGGGCTCGCCGGATCGTACTGGCAGCCGAGAATGCCGCGGTCGTGTTTCAGCTCCGCGATCAGCCGTGTGGCAAACGGATCGGCTCCGTCGGGCTTCGGAACAAACTTCGGTTTCGGTTCCGGGTCGCACATGGCGGAGGCTTTTCAGGGAGAATGCAGGTTGCCAATGATGGGGCTGACGAGCAGGGCCAGCGCACACTAATTGGACAGCGCCACTTTGCGGCGAGGGGTTTTCGTAAGTTGGGTGTCGGTCATGAGATTCGTCAGGTGGGTGGGCGGGGATCGAGGCAGGATTTGATGCGTGTGACGTCGATTCCCTGGGATGTCGCGTCGACACACGCGTTTTGCGGTGGGACTGACGAGCCTGTTCGTTTCGCGTCG
>JAQBVJ010000224.1 GCA_027623235.1 Planctomycetota bacterium | reverse complement strand
CTCCTCCCACGCTACAACTACACCCTCTCACCACAGATGCCGATTTAATTTCACCGCCGGTCCTTACGAGCGCTGGATCTTTGCGGTGTCCAGCCGCGTCGTTGTGTACGGAATCCCATTTCTAATGGTGTCCTGGTTCGCGCACGAAGATTTGTCCGGATGGACGACAACCCGCCTTGTTCCGCCGGACATGCAGGACGACGTCGAAAGTGCGGTCGCGACTGAAAAAGCCCTGAAGCCCGAGGGGTTCGTCAGCGTAACGGCGGGAGAGATCTCCACCTGGTCTTCCAAAGATTCGCTGTGGTCTGTGTTGAAGGCACATAAGCATGATGTCGCGCTCGGGCCTTCAGGCTCCCCTGTCACTGGGCAGTCAGGATGCAGTGGCGAGTTGCCGGCGGCGAAACTGTGGGCTGATCTTACGACAGGGCTGAAGTCATGGCAGCTTCCTGAAGTCGGGAAGGTGGATTTGCCTTCCAGCAGTATGCGGGACAAAGAACGAATTGAATTGCTCCTCCTGGCAAAAACTCATGTCAGCAATCAACTCAGCGAGCTTGACGATTGTGTCCTGTCAGAGCCCGAAGACATTCGCACGACACAACCGGGGCTGGCGTCTCGAATCGCAAAGAGAGTTGGCGCGCTGGTCGCTGCGAAACTGCATCGCCATCGCAACGACGACGCGAACATGTATACGGAATATCTGGCGTTGCGAGTTCTTTCACGCGAGCTGTCCGATCGGATCGTGGCTCAACTCGACTTCGTACTGAAGACGGAACCGCTGCTGTTCTGCGACTGGGAGGCGATGCTCAATGCCCGGCCTGACAAGGCGGACGACCTGTACCGGGCGCGTCTGAAGTTGGCTCTGGACCGCACAAAGAACTTCTATGCCTCTCACAACCTCAATGCTGTGGACTTTCAAAACGAGCTCCGCAAGCTCCCCGAGCGAGAGCGTTTCGCCTGCGCGATGCTTCACCGGGAGCTGGTGGCCGCAGCGTTTCCCGGGACCATCGAGTCGACTGACATCGTTCTGGCGTCGAACGTGCAATCATTCGACCAGGCGACGCGGTGGGACTGGTTCCTGTGCGCGTTTGGGGTGTTCGTGCTGATGGGACTGATCGTCAATGTCAATGCGACGGCGGTACACGGGTTTTACGAACGTGAACTGGCGGACAACTGGATTGAACCTGTGCCGGGGCTGGGCCGTGAAGTGCCGCTGTCACAGCTCGAAGGTACGAATCAAGGGCTGCCGTATCATCTGGTTGGAGCTTCCGTACACTGGGTCGGTCGCCGGCGTAAAGAACACGGCGACACACAGCGCGACTACTTTCTGTTCTCGCGGTTGTTCTGCGGCAGTCGCAAGTCAGGGTACGCCCGCTCGGAAGAATACATGGACGGTCAGATCACGCTGCCATTTGCGGTAGCAGTTTCTGGCGCGGCCGTGTCGCCGTTGCAGCAGAAGAATCCGCTGGTTCGAGCATTGCTCTGGCTGGCCAATCTGCGGCTGGGACAGTGGGTCGAGAACCCGGCACACTGCAGTTACCTGCCGACGCCCCTGCGGAATCTGACCGACCACAATCTGATCACTCCGCTGCGGATCCTGTCGCGGGCCTGGCAGCACGCCGAAGATCGACCCTACTGCTTTGTCACCGACGGTGGTCATCACGAGAATCTGGGCATTGGCGCTTTGTTCCAGCGGCGTTGCCGGTTCATCCTGGCCATCGATGCCGGGGAAGATGACCACTACGAGTTCCGTGATCTGACCTCACTGATCCGGTGGGCGCGTGTCAAACATGGTGTCGATCTGAAGCCGGTCGAGTGGAAACAGCCGGCGTCTGCGATCGACGGTGCGACTGACGCGTCTCCCATGACGAGTGAATCGCATGACGACCGGTCGCACTCGTCGCGATCCTGGAACGACGTGGCACCTTCCAGTAGCAAGGTGAGGCTGGGCCGTAAACGGCTATCGCGGGAGCACTTTGTGCTGCTGCGTGTGACGTACCAGGATTGCGAGCAGCCAGCCTGGCTGGTCTATGTCAAATCGTCACTGACCGGCGATGAACCCATCGACCTGATTCGCTATGCCGAGTCCGACAAAGAGTTTCCCCACAACGCGACGGCCGATCAGTTCTACGACCCGGACCGCTTTGAAGCGTATCGTCAGCTCGGCGAGCACATGACGGATACGGTCGTGCGTGACCTGCCTGGACGGATAGACGCTGAACTGGCCGGTCAGGAAGTGCCCGCCTCCATCCTGCAACTCATCGCGCGCATGCAGGAGCGGACCGATGTTGTCCCGCCTCCCTCCGAGCCTCGCGACGCCTCGAAACCTGCTGACTCGACCGATCAACCAGACGCTGCCAAACCCGAAGCCGCAGACGAACCCGAAGTCGCCGACGAACCGGTGACCGCAGAATCCGAGCCAACGCCGACCGGGGCGGATTCCGAAATCGATGACGCGCTGAAGCGATTTTCCAGCGGCAGCGACTACGACGTTCGCGAATCTGCAGCGATCGAACTGCGAGTTCGGTTGCCGCATAACAAGCAGGTTGTCGATGTATTCATGGAGGCACTGGACGATAGCGACGAATTCTTCCGGGTGCTGGTCCTGAATATTCTGCGTGACCTCGGCGACTCTCTCAGAGGATTGAGTGACACTCTCCTGACGAAACTGCACGAGGACAGGCTCGGCGGTCGCCGGTGGCGACTACGGGCAGGAGCCTGCACGCTGCTCGGCGAGTTGCTGGAAACACAGAAGATTCCCGACTCGGAGATTGTCTCGGCGTTGCTCAAAGTCGCAGAACATTCAAAGAGTTACGCCACAGAAAAGAAGGAAGCCTTGTACGCGCTGACGATGTGTCGATCAAAAGTTGCCTGTTACGAGCAGCGAACTCAAATCAGAGTCCTACAGGCCCGACCGGTCGGACGTTAGAAATAGGCACTCCAAAACCACAACGGTGCGAAGTAACGACCAAAACCTGATCCCCGGCGTGCCAGACCTGCTGGCCCGCATCGTCCCGGCCGGGCAACAATGAGCTGCGTCCCCTTTCTTTTCCGACCATGCCGCCGTACGAAACGCCGAGGACAGAAATCCGATCCAGTCCGAGATAATCGCGCAGCGCGTCCACATCGTCGATGTTTTGATCGAGCGTGTACGTTGCCGGATCGGCCGGTGCGCTGCGGCCGGAACCTCGATGATCGATGTAGACGATCTGAGCCGTATCGCTGAGCGGAGAAAGCGCATCCCGCAGACTGACATGATCACCCCCCGGCCCACCGTGCAGTGCAAACACGACGGGCCGATCGACCATCCCGGCACCATCCGCGATGAGTCCCGCGCCTTCGACGTCGAAGTAGATCTCAGTGCCGTTGATGCGGGCTTTCATGGCGAGGCCTGACGTGGATGAAGATAACTCGACCTCTGCTGATCGACCCGCCCCAAAGTGACACCGGGCGCGCCATCAACTGTAGTGCCTCGTCCCGGCCGGGCAACAATGAGCTGCCTCCCCTTTTGATTTCCGCCCCTGCCGGCGGAAGCCCAATAGTACTTGTTTTAGATTTCTTTGAGATTCTCATCGCTTTGGCACGGCCCGAAACACGGAGAATTTGAAGTGCCGCGTTGCCAATGTGCCGTGCCAAACGCAAGTAACAATCTAAAACAAGTGCCATTCGGCGGAAGCCGAGAAGGCGGCGATCTGGCAGCTCTACATCCAGCAGTTCGAGCTGGATGGAGATCAGCGACGTCCCGACGACGATAAGTGGACCGGAGCAGAAATTCGCTCGTGTTGCCGACTGGCGGCACTGCTCGACATTCCGCTGCTCGAAGCCGCATGCAACATCGTCCCCGTCGCGGTGACAGCGGCCGAGTCGGTCGATCGGCTGCGGCACTGGTCGCAGGGCCGATGTCTGTCGGCTCACGAGGCCGGCCTCTATGCGTGCGAGCCTGGCCGAAAAACCGGACGGCGTCGCTCAGTGACTCGACTCGACTCCCTCAACTGACCCGTTGCCAGCTCTGGTAGCGGATACACGGCACGCAATTCTATCCACAAGAAGGAAATCTACTCATGACCACACTTCTCGATCACCCAAGTACGGATGCCGGGACTGACGCCGAGCATCGGATGCGCACCGCGATGACGGCGGCAAGGCTCAGCTTCACCTGGTTTGGTGTCCGCAAAATTTCGATGCCACAAGCGCATTCCGTGTTCGTAAACGTTCGACGAACTGTCAACCAGCACGAAGACGTATTGCCCAACCGCTTCTGACACCTATGAATCGCAGACTTGAATCCTTCCAACACCTGTGTAGTCTGTTCAAAGAATTAGTGTGGCGGCACAGTGAGTGTTTGCCTAAACAGAGTTAACTTTTGAACAACCGTGCTGTAGTGGTTGGCCAAGGGAGTGGCAGTCTGTGATGGACATCTCCCATGCCTCCTCACCCCGGAGCGATTATGTCGGGCCACAATCAAGAACGACGGTCAGGATTCCGCAAGTACAAGACAGTGGACGATGCGGAAGTTCTGAGACAGGAGCTGGACGAAATCGAGCGTCGTCGCGTGGCTGCGGCGGTCTATGACCATGCCCCGAACAAGTCGGACTCGGATCAGACAGACTCGAAGCATTCAGACCCGAAGGAGTCGGACTCGGATCCGACTTCGAAGAGTTTCGTCGGTTTGGCGCTGTCCGGTGGTGGCATCCGTTCCGGTGCAGCTTCGCTCGGTGTTCTGCGGAGTCTCCACAAGTCGGGCCTGTTGAAGTGTTTTGACTACATGAGCACGGTTTCTGGTGGTGGTTACGCCGGGGCATGGCTTTCGTCTGCCGCCCTGTGCCCACCCAACGAATCTCCGGATGGCAACAAGGCGGCGTCGTCGGCCAAGCTGGAGTCTCATCAAACGCTCACTGCGCTGGATGGTGATAAATTGTCGGCGCGGATGCGGCAGTTCATTTTCGGCGGTCACTACCTGATCCGCACTCAGCATTTTCTGAACCGCTATCTCATCGGGCTGTTGCTGCTGTGGACGGTGACGTTCAGTGGACTGGCGGCCGTGGCGCTTCTTCTGTCTATGGCCTTTCGTGCACTGGACTCTCCAGGGGGTCGGGACGTCCTGCGGGCTCTTGGATTCACAACCGATATCCATCGCGGACTGTTTCCCGTCGCGGTGGCTCTGACACTCTGGTTGCTGACGTGGGCGGTCACGTTCTTCCGCAATGGCCAGCGGACACGAGGTTCAGTCCCAAGGTTTTTTCTTGTGGTCCTGATTGTCACGTTTGGCGTCGCCGTCGCGGCACTTCTGGGCAACGGTGAATTCGGACTTAGTTCCGTTCCGATTGTCGGCAATGTCAATATTTCCGAATTCGCATCCGGCACGCAGTCACTGCTGCACTATTTGCTGTATGGCATCATCGGCGTCGGCCTGCTGCCGTATCTGCGGCCGGGACGCCTGATTCGCAGCGGAGTCGCGCCGCAGTCAATTTAGGGACGGCGGCGAAATTAAATCGGCATTCTCAGAGACGCTGTGATTGAAAAGACTCCTCAACCAGATGGGAATCAG
>JAQBVJ010000223.1 GCA_027623235.1 Planctomycetota bacterium | reverse complement strand
CAGAAAACATCCGCCCAAGTCTAGACCAGTTTTCAATTCTTTCGCACTGGGCCGTGAACGGTTACCCTGGGTTTGATATCGCCGGCAGGAGCGTTCCAGCCGACGCCACAGGAGGCGATTTCTATGATTACGTCCCTCTTCCTGGAGGTGGGTTGGCTGTTGTCCTCGGCGATGTCAGTGGGCACGGATTTGGGCCTGCACTTCTTTCTGCAACTGCCAAGTCGTTTCTCAGATCACTGATCATGACTCAGGAAGATGCAGGAAAGGCGTTGAGCCTCACAAACGAACTGATCATTGAGGAGTCTCTCGCTGGCCAATTCGTGACTGTCATGGCTCTTGTGTTCGATTCACAGACTGGCTCGCTCCGTTACGTTGGAGCCGGGCATGAGTCATACGTCTTTGACCGAAATGGTGCTCTTAAATTGACGCTCGCTTCAACAGGATTTCCGCTCGGTCTCGAATCAGGCCAGTCTTATTCACTCTCCGATCCGGTTCTGCTTGAACCCGGTGACTTCATCGTTGCATTGACCGACGGGGTCGTCGAAGCCGCATCCCCAAAGGGGGAGCTCTTTGGCAAAGCCCGACTGACAGATTCCATGAAGACCGTCGCTCAGTTCAGCGCAGAACATATCGTGGAGTCTCTCTATGAAATCGTAGAAGATTTCCGACGCGACAAGCCACAGAATGACGACATCACAGCAGTCGTCGTGAAGTTCCGAGCTTAGATGCCGATGGCGATTTGGCCTGTCGCCTACGAATTGTAGTTCAGGCGATCATGACACTGCCGCTGAGCGATGAGGAAAAGGTCGAAACAGCGCGGCGACTGCTGACAGGGCGGTAGGCCATTGCCGAACGCAGCGGCATCCTGGAAGTCGGTTATGACCGCCTTTTGGCGTATGAGTGAGGAGTTGCCAGCACTGGCGAACCTGCTGCGACATCCACAAGGACGCCACGGGGCCTTTGCAGCCGCCAAATACTCGACGGCGGCCGGATTCGTCGAGCGACCGTTTCCCGCAATGACCGATCCCCTCCGACAACAGCACGGAGCTCAGGGGTGGTTTCAAGCGGTCTGGGGCAAGGCTCACAAAAAGTCTCGAAACACCGACGCCGATCAGGCGAGACGCGCGAAGATTGCCGACGCCAAACGCGGAGAGAAGCGGCCGCAAAGTGTCGTCGACGCGCTTCGGAAAACGAATTTGGGCAATGACCTATCCGCCGAGACCAGAGCGAAACTCAGCAAAGCTCACCGGCAGCGCGGCACGATGCCGCTGGTGTGCCGTGGAATGCCGACGAAAATGCTTTGCTGCTGACTCTGTCCGTCGCGGAAGTTGTGAAATAAACTGACCGAATTCAGACGGCCGTTTACGCTCGACTTGCCGGACGGTCGGTTGCGCCCAAAGGTGTAAACAGGCCAGCAGAGTTCTGAAATGAGCTAAATCAGGCCACCCGAATAGGACGTCAGCGCCTTCATATAATTCGACCGTTCGACTGTCGTACATGTCGGCGAGTGAATCCGGATGCAGATTCGGTGATGATGGTGGGCGACTGCTTTCGTGTGCTCTGCCGGACGATCCGGACACCGAATACGACGGTCGAGTGGGCGTCTTCAGCTGGCTGTCTCAGGAGGTGAGCACTCGCAGCGTTGACGGCTCGCGGCCGGTGATCTGCCTGATGGATGGCGAGCACAAACTGTGGGCTCGCAAACGCGAACTGCTGCCGGAGAACGTTGTGGAGGTGCTCGACCTGTGGCATGTCATGGATCGGTTGTGGGACGTGGCGCTGGCTCTGCACGGTTCGGGCAAAGCGGCGTCGCGAGACTTCGTTTCGACTCGTCTGAGCCAGATTCTCGCAGGCAACGTCGGACGCGTCACCGGCGGTCTGCGACAGACGCTCACCAAACGCCGGCTGCCGAAAGCAGTCTATCCTGAGCCGCCTGCTTATGTTCTATGGCTTTCCGGCATAGAAGCTGGTGCCGTGTCCGAACCACCAATCCGATCGAAAACGCGTTCGCCACGATCCGGCGCCGACAGCGAAAGAGGCTGCGAGTGGATTCAATGGTGCAGTCATTCTACGCTTTCCGAGATCCAGTCATCGCCAAAGTTGCGGTCAAGCCCCTGCAGGTGGCTTTCCCTATAACTCATCGCCGAAACCATACACATACGGAGAAAGTTATCACCGCTTTTTGACGACATCGAGCACGATCTATGCGTCTTCATCCATGAAGCCGCATAGATCGCAATTCGTTAACTGGCATTCTTGATCAATTGGCGGACGATCCCAAGCGGTTTCGTCTGTTTCATTGACCGCTAAATGGGTTTCGGCTGTCAGGAGGCGCGTTAGAACCAGCCACGGATGGGCGCGTTAAAACCAGCAGGTGAACAGAGTGGTGTAAAAGCGGAATACTGGTTTCATGGAGTTCTGTTTTGCCACAGAAGTAATCAGTTTTCAAGGCGAAGTGTCACTGTTGTGGCCGTTATGGAACTGGGTTGAAGTGCTTCCGACCCGGGAGGCGCGTTTGGCGGGTTTTGAATTTCGTCTGGCATCCCGGCTTTCCTGTGGCAGACTCTGGCGTCCGGCGAAACGGAAGCAGGCTCTGCTGGGGAGCAACCTGTCGAGGGATAGCCGGATCAGGCGGGAGAATGATTCCGTCGCGCCCGGTGGTCTCGACTGCCGGGCGTTCTTCCCGTTTCTGATTATCATTCTTTTGTCCTGCTATGCCTTGAAAACCCATTCAGAAGACTCACGGCCCGGAAGCCGCCTGCCGGGTTGATTATTCGCCAGCGTCGTCTGCTGGTCTGTTCTTCGAGTTCTTCGCGGGTTTGTCCTGGCCACGCTGCTTGAGCCGGTAGCTGCGGCCTTTGAACTCGATGATCTCGGCCGACTGCAGGAACCGGTCAAGGATCGCGGTCGCCGCTGGGACATCTCCGATCAGTTTGCCCCAGTCTTCCAGCGGACGGTTGCTGGTCATCAGTGTGCTTTTGAGTTCATGCCGCCGCATGATGATCTCGAACAGGAATTCGCCCGAACGCTTCGGCAGATGTTTGATGCCCATGTCGTCCAGAATCAGCAGATCGGGTTTGAGATACTTCGCCATCACGCGGTCGTGATTATCGAAGGCTTCGTCGTGCAGCAGGTCACGCACCGCGTCGAAGATGCTGCGGTAATACACCGAGTATCCCACGCGGATCAGAGCGTTTCCGATGGCCTGACCGCAGTGACTTTTCCCCGTGCCCGGCGGACCGAACAGCAGCACGTCGGTGTGACGCCGGACGAATTCACCGGCGGCGAGATCGAAAATCTGTTTCCGCCGCGGCGACGGGTTGAAGTCCCAGTCGTAATCTTCCAGCGTCTTCTGATCACGGAAGCGGGCCGAGCGCGTGCGGCGTTCGACTGCGCGATCGTGCCGCAGTGACAGTTCATCCTGCACGATCAGTTCGAGGAACTCCGCGTGCGTCAGCCGGTTGGACGACGCTTCCTGCAGACGCACATCGAGACTCTGCACGATGCCACTCAGGCGGAGTTGTTTGAGGGAATCAGCCAGTGATACGTTCATCGTTTCGATCCTTTCGGAATGCCGTGAGCGACTCCAGGGAGTAATCGCTCAGCGGTCTGATGACGGGATGTTCTTCGAGGAAGTCAAACTGCTGCTGCGTCCTCCCGTCGTCACGCTGCAGCAGTTCACGAATCGTTTTCAGCCGGAAGGCTCCGTAACTGAGTGCCTTCCGGCAGGCGTTATTAAGTGCCACAGAATCATGCTTCTTCGCCAGCGCCTTCAGCCCGGCCAGCACACGAACGCCTTCAATGCCGCGTGTCTGCACCATTGCCTGCGACCACTGTCGCGCGTCATCACCGATCAGCGCCACGTCGTGCAGCAGTGCATCGGTGCCACGTTCCACCGCAGACACACGCTTCTTCGGAATGTGATGCGGATTGGTTGAGAAGCGGCCGGGCTCGCACTTCGCATGCGCAGCAAGCTGTTCCCAGCGATCATTGAAGATGCGGACCAGCCGCGCATCCCAGCGCACCCAGACACGCCGACCGACATACTCCGGCGGCATCGAGTAATAGGCCTTCGCCACTTCAATATGTCCGTCGCGGCTGACCGTGCGTCGGCCTTCATGAAACGACGGGAACGCATCGACCGGTAATGGCGTCAGCAGCGATCGTTCGACGTCTTCGAACTGCTTCCCGACCTGCCGCTTCGTCGTGCCATGAATCCGCGTGTCCGCCACTCGCTGTTCCCAGTCCAGCAGATGCGAGTTCTGCTCTTCCAGACTCGAAAACACGCGACCGGCCAGCGCGTTGTTCTTCACATACTTGATGCCCGACTCAACCTTGCCCTTGTGCTGTGGCGTGTATGGCCTCGTCGGCAGGAACACCGTGTCGTAGTGCTGCGCGAACGACTGCAGCTTCGGATGCACCTCCGGGTCATACCAGTCGGCCTGCTTCACGGCGGCCTTCAGGTTGTCGATCACCAGCTTCCGGGGAACCCCGCCAAAGTAACGGAACGCGTTCTCCAGCACGCGAATGAAGTTCTCCGTCGACTGCTGATAAACGACTTCGCTGTACGCCTTCCGCGAGTGACTGAGCACGACACGCAACACCCAAGGCCGTCGTCGCTTCCCGTCGGTAGTTTTAATGAACGCCGCCGTACCGAAGTCAATCTGAGCTTCTTCTCCGGGTTCAACTTCGATCCGCCGGACCAGCTGCGGCGACTTCTGCACCAGTCGTGCGACATACCGCCGCACGCTGTGATACTTCGCCGTGAACTCATGGTCCTCGACCAGATCCTGATAAATCCGCTGAGCCGTCAGACCCTGCTCCAGCTTCTGCAGAATCAACTCGCGATGAGGCTCGCACTGACTGTCAGGCCCGGTAGGAGACTTCTGCGGATTCTGCAGTTCATGACCCGGCGGATCACCACCCGACCCGGGAGGCGCGTTTGGCGGGTTTTGATTCTCCTGCCGATACTTCGCCACCGTGCCGCGATCAACATGAAGAACCGCAGCAATGTGACGATCGGAATAACCGGCCCGGACCAGGGTCGCAATAGAATTAATCGCAGCCATCTTGAGTACGTTTGCCATCCAGATTCTCCTTCAGCATGAGTGATGCTGAAGTCTGGATGACAAATACGTCCTTCCCTCAAATGGCTGGTTTTAACGCGCCTCCTGATGGCCGGTTTTAGGCGCCTCCCGACAGGTGGAAACGGCTCGCGCGGGCTTTGGTGTGAAGAAGAGTTCCGTCAGTAAGAACTTCGTGCAGGCTTCCGCTGAGCAGCTGCAGGAATTCGACCAGCGCCGCTTCGATGACGTGACGTTCGCCGCCATATTCATTGATGGCGTAGCATTCGGCGGCGAGGTGATGGTGGTGGCTCTGGGTGTCGATGACGCTGGCCGAAAGCACGTACTGGGACTGCGTCAGGGTGAAACCGAGAACGCGGAAGTCGTCAAAGATTTGCTGTGCAGCCTGCGTGATCGCGGCGTCGATACGACTCGACCGACGCTGTTCTGCCTTGATGGTGCGAAGGCTTTGCGAGCCGCCGTGAAGACCGTCTTCGGA
>JAQBVJ010000082.1 GCA_027623235.1 Planctomycetota bacterium | reverse complement strand
GACCGTTATTCCATGAAGGCAGGGCTCGAAGGGCAGGACCGGGTGATTTGTCCTCTCTTCACGGGTGGTGTGGATGGGCGGTCCGTTGTGGCCACTCATCCCGTTCCTGCCCGGAAGATTGAAGTTCATGGATCGTGTCACGATCCAGGACGTGGGAACCGCTCTGGCCATGCTGGCCGCCAAGGGTGAGTCTCTGTCCGAGAGTTCGATGCGGAAAAGTCGGGCACTGCCCGCAGGGTGGTCCGTCGGGTTCGATGAGCGGGATGTGGAAACGGAGCAGGGTGGCGGATCTCAGGGCACCGGCAATCGAAAGTGTCGGCAACAGACGAAGCCAAAGCCTGAACCACCGCGCCACATCTCGACTCTACCCAGTCTCCAGTGTGGTGTGCCGAACACTTGAGTAGTCAAAACGCGATACGCACTCAGACTTACTTCGTCACCGTCGTTGCCTTGCGTGTCTTATCCAGTTCTTCGCGGCGCTGCACGTCTTTGGGGTGTTTGGAGAACGACTCAAACACGTCGCCGACAACGCGGTCGGTCAGGCGGCCGAGTTCTTCGAGGATGATCTCTTCCGCCTCCGGCAGGAGTTTCGACGTGTTTGGCTCGTAGCCGCCGACGTGGTACGCGTCCGCCGTGGCGATGTAGCCGAGGTTGCCGTTCGCGTATCCCACAATGATGGGAACGGCTCGGTCGGCGATCGCCTTTTCCAGCTTGAAGCCGTACTCGACCATCGGCTCGCCCGGCATCGTCAGCAGCAGGTACGGACCGATTTTCAACGCCGACAACTCGGCGGACACGAGGCCAGTCTTGCCGGGAAGCTGCACGACTGAACTCGCAGTTCGAATCCGATAATACGACGGCCGCTGTTTGAGTTCCTCGCGAGTCACTCCGCGGGCGAGTGATCGCACCACGGCGCTGCCCAGGTCTCGACCGGCCCACTGAATGTCCGCCTCATCGGCACATCGATACGGGAATCCCGCGAGGTTCGGCCGGATGTCTCCGGCGCATCCCTGAAGAAACATCGCACTCGTTTTCTGTCCGTAACACATTTCGACAAACGACTGCGCTTCACCCGGAAAGTCAGCACTCATTTTCGGATACCCGTTCGGGTACGGCGACGTGCCCTTGTCACCCCACGTGAAGAAACACGGATGACACACCGCGTGCATGACGACTGCCAGTGGCGTGAGCGATCGGCCATCGTCGAACCTCAGCACCTTGACCCGCGGATCGTTCGGTCCGTCGGGGTTGAGCCGCACGACAGCTCGCCCATTAATCACCTTGCGGCGATTGATACTGAAACCGATTCGGTCCTCGCCGTAGCCAACGCTCACTTTTCGAGGTTGGCTGGCCGCCTCTTTCGCCGCTGAACCGAGCTTGTTGATGAGCTCCCGGCCCCATTCGGATTTCGCATCGAAGCTCGGTCCCGAGTGGTTGTGAGAAGCGGCCACGACGATGTTTTGCGCGGGCACGCCAGTTTCTTTTTCGATCCGTTCACGAGCCAGCTTCACCATCTCGTCCCACGCTCCGATCGTGTCGAGCGTCACGATCGCGGCTTTTGTCTCACCATCACTGAGCACGAGCACGCCGGCACGCAACGGATCCCGAACGCCATGCACGACGCGTCGATGTCCCGTCACCGTGACTCCGTCGGTTTCTTTGGGAGTGATGTCCACCTTCGCGACGCCGGCGAGCAGATTCGACTGCACGTCAAACTGCCCGTCGTCAGCACCCGCGGCGAGGCCTGCCGACACCAGTAGACCAAGGAGACCAAGGAGACCAACTGAGAATACAGAAGCTGTTTTGACCAGATTCATCTCTTTCCTTCCGATTCGCACCAGTGAGCCACATGTCGATCGACAAGGTCAGTGTAACTGCCGGCTGCGAGAGTCGCCCGCGCCAGAGTGACCGGCTACGATCGACCGTGACCGCTCGCAAAATAAATCTCGCGCCCGTCGGCACGCGATCAACCGAAATCAGGAGTCACTATGAATCTGCAACGAACGTCGAGTTTCCTCGTTGTTGCGCTGTCTTGTTCGTTCGCCTCCGCGCAGGAATCCAGTCAGTCATTTCCGATTCCTACTCTCGACCTGGACGGACAGCCGCATCGTCAGGTCGTTGTTGACCGCGAAGCCGGACAGTATCTGGGACACCCGACGACGTGCCTTCTGGAAGACGGCAAGTCGATGCTGTGCGTCTATCCGAAAGGCCACGGCCGCGGCGGCATCGTTTACAAACGGAGCAGTGACGGCGGCTTGACGTGGAGCGACCGTCTGCCAACACCAGCCAGTTGGACAACCTCAAGAGAGGTACCGACGCTGCACCGGGTCATCGGGCCGGACGGAACGAAGCGGATCATCATGTGGTCGGGCCTCTATCCGGCGCGGCTGTCGGTGACGGAAGACGGCGGGGCGAACTGGAGCGAACTCAAACCAGTCGGAGACTGGGGCGGCATCGTCGTGATGGGTTTTGTCGAGGCCCTCAAAACCGGCAACGGGCACTACCTGGCGATGTTCCACGACGACGGTCGCTTCTTCTCGAAGGACGGCAAGCGGACCTCGGAATTCAAACTCTTCAAAACATCTTCGAAGGATGGTGGCCTGTCGTGGTCGTTTCCCGAAGTTGTGTTTGAATCGGCCGCGGTCAATCTGTGCGAGCCCGGCTGCATCCGCTCGCCCGATGGAAAAACGCTCGCCGTGCTCTTGAGGGAAAACGCACGGCGGAAGAATTCACACGTCATCTTTTCTCAAGACGAAGGCAAAACCTGGAGCGAGCCTCGCGAAGTGCCGCTCGCTCTGACCGGCGATCGCCACACCGGTAAGTACGGGCCGGACGGGCGACTGTTCATCAGCTTCCGCTGTATCTCTCCCACGGCGAAGCGAGCCGGACGGCCGTTCGAAGGCGACTGGGTCGCGTGGGTCGGAACCTGGGACGATATCGTCAACGGCCGCGATGGTCAGTACTCGGTTCGGCTGAAGGACAACACAAAAACCTACGACACCGCCTACCCTGGCGTCGAGCTGCTTCCCGACGGCACGATCGTGACCACGACTTACGGTCACTGGGCTCAGGGCGAGGCCCCGTACATTCTGAGCGTTCGCCTGAAACTGTCGGAACTCGACGCACTCGCGAAATCCCTGGAGCAGAAATGACCGTGAATGACCTGCATCACGGGGCGGCGGAAGATGACATGATTTCAAAATCCGCTGTCCACTGCCGCTCCCGAGCATTCAATGGTTCGTTGGTGGCTTTGTGGGACGGACGACGTTAACGAAAAGTGGTCTCAACGGGCCTGCCATCGGCGACAAACGTGACTACGCCTCGTTTTACGGATACGTCAACCTTAGAAACGTTTTCGGCGATGTCAGCGACTGTCACTCCATCGACGATCAGGCTTTGGGGTGCTACCACAATCGTCTTGCCTGCGGTTTTGATCGTTGCGGTGTCCTGCGAAAACGTTGATTCCAGAGAGACAGAATCGGAATGCGTGAAAACAGTTCGGCCCGTCGACAGCATGCCACCCGCAGAGCCACCACAGCCGCAGATCAGCAGCAGTGATGCAGCGAGTGCCAATGTTTGGATTTGACGAATTGAAATTGTTGACTCCGTGATTGAGCTTCCGAAACAAACAAGACGTGTCGGAGATTTCGTCGAACACGGCAAGATCAACCGACGAATTCGCTTTCGTTGCATGGCACATTCGTCGATAGAGCTGATCGTTGGCTTTGTTGTTTCGCTGCCTTCTTGTCGGGGCGCGTTTTTCCATGCAAAACCGGGCGGCTTGCTCCGCTCCGCTATCTGATGTTTGGTTTTTTCAACGGACTGCCAGGAAAACATCGGGCCGGAACTCAGCCGCGCATCGTTCTGTCGAGCTGACCTGACACTGTCGGCGGACTGCGTTCCACGCTGGACAACCCCTCGCCACTGCGTATCGTGCGGGCGTCGTCTCAGATTCAGATCTCGATCCTGCCACACTGAAAGAGCTCCCATGAGCGCCGAAGCACGCGTGACCGAACTTGGACTGGAACTTCCCGAAGCCCCTGCACCCGGCGGCAATTACACGCCGATGGTCCAGGTTGGCGACATCTGCTACGTGTCCGGGCACGGACCTCTCAAGCCGGATGGGCAGATGCTCAAAGGGCGGGTTGGTTCGGAGGTCTCTGAAGAAGACGGCTACGTGGCCGCTCGACAAGTCGGTCTGGCGATGCTCGCTACGCTGCGAGCCAACCTCGGCAGCCTCGATCGAGTCAAACGGGTCGTCAAGGTGCTCGGCATGGTCAATGCCGCGCCGGATTTTGAAACTCACCCGAAAGTCATGAACGGGTTCAGCGATCTGATGGTCGAGGTCTTCGGCGATCCCGGCCGCGCGGCCCGCAGCGCGATCGGAATGGGATCTCTTCCGGGGAACATTTCGGTTGAAGTCGAGGCGATCGTCCAGGTCACGGAGTAACCTCGATCTACGACTGCGAACGGCCCTGACAACGATCGGCCTGTTTCGAGCGTAATGTGGATTCCCGGCCGGAATGACAGGATCTTCCTCAATGCCAGCCGACGCTTCTCCTGCTGGTCTGTTGCTCCGTTCTGTCGTGCAGTTTGCGATTGTCGATTACCACTCGTAGAATTTCCGGTCCCCCGCGAGCCCCGGCTAACGCACCGGCCTCACTCAAATCCCGCCCAATCTCACTCACAGTCTTCACCCTTCATGACCGACGTTCTGCCCGCCTCGGATACGCTTGCTGCCTTCGATTTCGACCCGCGTACGCGCGTCGTGTTCGGGCCAGGTGTGCTGTCGCGACTTGGCGAGCTGGCAAAGGAACTGGGCAGTCGAGCGTTCCTCGTGACGGACAAGGGACTGAAAAAAGCCGGGCATGAGGATCGAGCTCTGGAAGCGCTTTCGTCGGCCGGGCTTGAGGTCACGATTTTTGACGACGTTCATCCGAACCCGACAACCGACGACGTCGCCGCGGGACTGAAAGTGGCTCGGGCGGCTGAAGTGGACCTCATCATCGGGCTCGGCGGTGGCAGCAGTATGGACTGCGCGAAGGGAGTGAACTTCCTGCTCACCAACGGTGGCCAGATGGCGGACTACTGGGGAGTCGGCAAAGCGACGAAGCCGATGCTGCCGATGATTGCCGTGCCGACGACTGCCGGGACGGGCAGCGAAGCTCAGTCGTTTGCCCTCATCGCGAACGCCGAAACTCACATGAAGATGGCCTGTGGAGATAAGAAGGCCGCCTGCCGGATCGCTCTGCTGGACCCGGAACTGACTGTAACGATGCCCGCCAGCGTGACTGCGGTGACCGGCATCGATGCGATCAGCCACGCCCTGGAAACTTACGTGACGACGAAGCGGAACCCAGTCTCGCAGTTGTTCAGCCGCGAGTCCTGGCGGTTGCTGGCGAGAGCGTTTCCGCGAGTTCTCGAAGACCCGACCGATGTGGAAGCTCGCGGCGCGATGATCGTCGGATCTCACCTGGCCGGCGCGGCGATTGAGAACTCGATGCTCGGCGCGACGCACGCTCTGGCGAATCCATTGTCAGCTCATTTCAATTTAACGCACGGAGTGGCCATCGGAGTGATGCTGCCTCACGTGATTCGATTCAACGCGGCAGACGAAGCCGTCGCACTGCTTTACGGAGACCTCGCGGCGGACATCGGACTTTGCTCGGCAGAAGATCCTGACGCCGCGGATAAACTGGCTCGCTATGTGCGATCAGTCGTGCGAAGCTGGAGCCTCCCCACAAGTCTTGAAGCGGCTTCGGTGACGCGGGATCTGATCCCGACGATGGCCGAGGAAGCGGCGAAACAGTGGACCGGAACATTCAACCCCCGTCCCGTCAACGTTACCTCTTTGACGGAGTTATACGAATGCGCGTTTTCCGAAACGATGACCGAAGCCTGACTCGACGTGACTTCTGCCGGACGTCCGCGGCCCTGGCCGCAGGACTGTCGGTGAGCGGCGGCTCAGGTCTGCCTGCTGAAGACAAGAAACCGAATCCTGCTCCCGCTCCGACCTCTGGCGAGACCAGAACGGCGGGAAGCTGGACGTCCTTCCGCAACGGCAACGAGCTGCGAGGCATCGCGACGAGCGACCTGCCGGACAAGCTCGAACTGCTATGGAAGCTGCCCGTGCAGGACGGAGTGACCGCAACGGCCGCGATCGTCGGCGACCACGTTTACGCGGGAACTTTCGGCGGTGAGCTGCTGTGTCTCGAACGGAAGACCGGTAAGAAAGTCTGGACGTATTTCTCAGCCGAAAAGAAAAAGCCGAACGACTTTATCCCGGCGTTTCAGGCCTCGCCCACCGTGCATGGCGATACGATTCTAGTCGGCGACGAGGACGGTTTCTTCCACGGGATCGACCGGAAAACCGGCAAGCAGAAATGGAAGATCCCGACCAATGCCGAGATCATTGCGTCGGCCGCCGTCGTAGGGGACGTCGCGATCGTCGGTTCGTACGACTACACGCTGTACGGGGTCGAGATTGCGACCGGCAAGGTCGCATGGAAGTTCGACACGGCCGACCGGATCAACGGCTCACCCGCCATCGCCGGAAACCTCACCTTCGTGACCGGCTGCGATCAGCACCTCCGCGCGATCAACATCACGACGGGCAAGGAAGAGTTCGACATGAACCTCGAACGCTTCCTGATTGCCTCGCCGGCTGTGCTGGGCAACATGCTTTACGTCGGCACGCACGAAAGCGAGGTGATGGCGATCGACCTGACGACTCAGGAAGTCGCGTGGACTTACAAGGAATCAAAAGGCGAGCTGCCGTACCACTCGTCCGCCGCCGTCACAAACGAGGTCGTCATCGTCGGCTGCCAGGACAAGCAACTGCACTGCCTGGACCGGAAAACCGGCGAACGCAAATGGGTCTTCATGAGCCGCGGGCAGATCAACAGCTCGCCCGTCGTCGTGAGCGGAAGCCGAGTCTTCGTCGGCTCGAACGACGGCCACGTTTACGAGGTCGGCCTGAAGGACGGCAAACAACGCTGGAAGATGAAGCTGGGCCGCTCGGTGACGGCGTCTCCGGCCGTCGGCGAGAGAGTCCTCGTTATCGGAGCGGAAGGCACCGAGGGCGAGATCTTCTGCTTCGGCAGGAAGTAAAGTCAGCCGACAGCGCACGGTAACTACACGGCGCAAGCCGTCCGGTCGAACGTTCGTTACGCGACGGGACCGGCCCTGCTTGCTACTTCCTCAATCTGCACTCATTGAGTCAGGCCGAGGATTTCGAGGCTGTCGCGGTGGATCAGCGCTTCGATCTGTTGCTCATCCAGTCGCGGCAGCTTCGTTCCCTCAAGCTGGTTGTTGAGGTTGCGAAGACCCTCGATCGAAGCATCGACCGTTGTGAACGGGTAGTCGCTGCCGAACAGCAGCTTGTCCCAGACACCGTATTCCTGAACCAGGATCAGGCTGTTGTAAAGCTGAAACGGGCGGTAGTGCAGGGCACTGATGTCGGCGTAGACGTTCGGGTGTTTGCGGATCACGGCGATGCACTCCGGCTCGTACGGATGGCCCACGTGAGCGGCGATGATCTTCACGTCGGGAAACCGGATTGCGACCGGATCCAGATGACGCGGCAGCGTGCATTCCAGCGGAGCCTGCGCAAGAAACGTCGTTCCCGTGTGCAGCAGCACGGGCAGCGAGTTCTCGGTCGCGTACTCCCAAAGCGGATCGAGACGGCTCTCGTCCGGGCGGAAGCCGGCGTACATCGGCATCAGCTTGATGCCTCGCAGGCCGAGCTCCTGATGTCCTTGCCGCATCTCGTCCTGCCAGCCGTTCTGTGTCGGGTCGAGTGACAGATACCCGATCAGCCGATCCAGAGCCTTCGCGACATAGTCCGCGACGTACTGGTCGTCGACCCACAGCCCGCAGAGCCGTGCCTTGCCGCCGAAGACGATCGTCCAGTCGGCCGTCGAAGCCGACTCCAGGTACTCGGACAGACGCACGGTCAGGTCGAGCTCAACGCCGGCCTTGGCTCGCTTTGCCTGTTGCCGGAAGTCGTCGGTGAAGTGCCGCGGATATTCCCAGGCGTGGCTGTGGACATCGACAATCATCCGCTCGCCCTGCTCTCTGAATCACTTGGTTGTCACTGACTGCCCCGGCATTTTTTTGTTTTCCTCAACCACGATGGCGAGCTGCTCAAGCAGCGTGGCTTTCGTCCAGGCGGAGTGCAGCACAATGGGCTTTCGCGGGTTCGCTGGCGAGAAGATTGCCAGGGCCGGCAGGCCTTCCTTGCCGAGCGCTTCGAGAGTTGCCTGGGACTCTGCGTAGATCTGACTATCCAGATCGCTCATGTCTGCCTGGAGAGTGACAATTTCGTTTCTGGAGACGACGCCCGCCGTCTCGGCCGTGTTGAGCGTGAGCCCTTCGACCGTGTGGCAGGTCGCTCACCAGTCGGCCGTGAAGTCGACCATCACGATGTTGCCCTCTTTCATTTTCTGTGCGAGCGTCTCTTCGGAGTACGGCTTCCACTTGAGGTGATCTTCGGCCGTGGCCATGTAGTAGCCCAGGCTGGAAATCAAACCGGCAACAACGAGGGCGAAAACTCGCATCTTGATTCGCCACGACTTCGGTGAAGACAGGTTGTAGAGGTTGCCGATCATCCACAGCCCGACACCCAGGCCGAGCAGCATGATCAAAGTCGGGATGACGTATTTATCGCTCAGCCCGTAAAGCAGAAACACCACCGTGCCCAGCAGTACGAAGCCGGAAACCTGCTTGAAAGTCACCATCCAGTTGCCAGGTTTTGGCAGGTACTTGACGGCTCCCGGGAAGAGGCCGAACAACAGATACGGCGTGGACATGCCGACGCCCATCATCCCCCACACCATGTAGATCGTGGCCGGAGTCTGTTTGACCGACCACGCCAGAGCCGTCCCCATAAACGGCCCGGTGCAGGGTGTTGCCAGGATCGTCGCGAAGACTCCGGTGAGGAATGCTCCGGTCGGGCCTTCTTTCTTTGTCGTTCCCGCGGCGTTGCCGACGAAGCCGGGGATCGGAATCTCGAAGACGCCCAGCAGACTGAGAGCCATCACGAACACGAAGGCTGTGATGGTGATGCTGAATTCCGCCCGCTCGAACAGCCCTCCCCAGCCCCAGCTCGCAAAGGCAGACATCGTGGCAAGGAAGAGAAAGACGAAGACAACTCCCAGCGAGTACGTCGCGTTGAGCATCAGAATCTGCCTGCGATCCTCGCCGGCCTGCTGGACGAAACTGAGAACCTTGATCGCGATGACCGGCAGGACGCACGGCATCACGTTGAGGATCAGCCCGCCCAGAAATGCGTAAAGAAGGTACGTGGCCAGCGTGGCGTCTTTGTCGGCTCCACCCGGCTCGCGGATCTCCAGTTTTTGAAGAAGTCCTCCCGCAGCGGCCGCGCCGGTTGTGGATGCGGTCGTGGATGCGCCGGTTCCCTGTTCGCTGGTCGCTCCGGTGCCAGAGGTTCCGACAGGAGTCGCGCTGGCGTTGACCGTGCCGAGGGAGAAGTCGACTTTGCCCGGCGTGCAACTGTTGGCGTCGCAGAATTGAAAGCGGGCCTGGCCGGCGACGCCATAGCCGGCCGCTCCGTCTTTGGTGACGACGTAATCTCGAAAGAAGGACACTTCCTTATGGTGGTACCGCTGCTCGAGTTTCTTGCCGTTGTCGTTCTCAAAATGGACTTCCGACTTCCGGTCCTGGCGGAATCCCTCGCCGCTGGGTTTCAGCCCGGTCAAGAATCTTTCAGTGATGCGGGTCGGCAGACCAAGGTTCTTCGAGTCCTGGTCGAGACCAAAGAGGTGGTACCCGCCATCGATTTTCGCAGCGAGCTTCAACGTGACTTTCTCACCAACCTTCGCATTCTTCGGAGAGAGCGTGACGATCCACTGGACCGGTTTGCTCCTGGCACCGGGTTCCGGAAAGCGGCTTTCGAAGACAGCTTTCGGAGGCTCAGTGAGCCTCAACGAAAACTTTTCGAGGTTCGGCTTGCAGGTGTCCTTATCGCAGACCTGGAAACTGATTTTTCCTTCGAGCAGCACATCGGACAGTTTTGCTTTGGGATCGATCTTGAACTTGCGGGTCCAGATGACGGGCTTTTCAAAAACCTCGACGACCTGACCGAGGATGGGGTCATCTTTCGACTCCGGCTTGTGGTCCGGGACGAACCCGTCGCCGAGAGCAGTGACGCCAACGATTTTCTCGACCGTGATCTTTGTCCGACCGCCGAAGCCTTTGTCCTGTGAATAGGTGTGTGAATCCGGCGGGAAGTTCAGGTCGACTTTCATCGTGACGATGTCGCCGGGCTTCGCGTCTTTCGGCTCCAGCGTGACCTTCAGCTCGGTTTTGCCGAATGAATTTTCGTCGTCGCCGCCTCCAAACTGCAGTCCAAGATCGACCTGAGCTCGCGCGGGCGAAGTGGCAAAGACAGCGGCAAGAACCAGAAGAAACGCAGCGAGACATCGGGGTCGTGGCATCGATATCCCTTTCGGGAATGGCGGGAGTCTGGGTTGGCCCGGAAGGGTTGCCTTCGTCCCGGAAGGGTTGCCTTCGTCTACGTGAGACGAAAGCGACTGTTGGCGAAAAAGCAGCCGCAACGAAACTCGTGGCGGAATTGTCGCAACTCACACATTTTCGGCATCCGCAGACAGTCCGCTCGGTGAAATCTCATACAAATCGCGACGCTTGAGAAACGCAAGGCCAACGTGGCGGGGCCTGCCATGATACGTCGGCAGGCGAAACGGCGGCAATTCCGATTGCCGGAAGCCTGCGCCGGGAATCTGGCGGCGATCTGTCCAGGCAGGATGAGCAACTCGCCTGGCGACCAGCTGTTCTCATTTGCTTTCGCGGAGTCAGAGTCAAAAGCGAATCAGCAAGCCGCCGCCGGTCTCTCACTTGTAGCTGCCGCATTGCCGGCAGTATTCATAGAGCGCGATGCTGGTGGCCGTCGCCGCGTTGTAGCTGAGCGGTTTTCCGTAGACCGGGATCTCGACGACGAAGTCGAGGAGATTCAAAACGCCGTCCTCGATGCCGAGCCGCTCGTGTCCGACAACGAGCACTGTTCGCGGGACAAACGGAAATTCGTAGAGGCTCTGCGAATTCGTGGCCTGTTCGAGACCGACCAGCTGGTAGCCATCCTCTTTCAGTTTCTTCAAAACCGGCGGCAGTGAACTGCGGAATTCGATTTCGACCTGATCGACCGCGTCGCGCGCGATCTTGCGATCGATCTTCGGTCGGCCGCAGACGATCATTCGCGTGACGCCGCAGCAACCCGCCGCGCGGACGATGCGCGAGAGGTTCACGTTGCTGCGCATCGGCGGGCAGGCGATGACCAGTTCCCGAGCTCCAGGCAGATCCGCCGCTGGTTTGTGTCGCTGGTGTGAAAAGCCGGAGTCTGTCATCGCTCGTAGCCCGTCTCAGAATTATCGCCGTTGCAGCAGAATGTCGCGAGTTCAGCTCGTTCTGTCATTTCGATTCGCTGGCAAGTTGAGCGGCCACGCGAATCGCCGCGATCATTCCTTCGGGTGAGGCCTCGCCTTTGCCGGCAATGTCGAAACCTGTCCCGTGACTGGGGCTCGTCCGAACGATTGGCAGCCCGAGCGTGATGTTCACCGCCCGGTCAAAGCCGATCAGCTTCAGTGCGATGTGGCCCTGATCGTGGTACATCGCGACGACTCCGTCGAACTCACCGCGCACCGCGCGACGCAGGAGGGTGTCCGCCGGCAGGGGTCCGGTCGCGTTGAAGCCTGCCTCTTTCGCGGCATCGACGGCGGGTTGAATGATGCGCGCTTCCTCGTCACCGAAGAGTCCGTCTTCTCCCGCGTGCGGGTTGAGCGCGCAGACGGCGACGCGCGGGGACTCACAGCCAAGCTGCCTCATGAAGCCGTCCATCAACTGGATTTTCCCGGCGATCGCCTCTGTGGAGAGCAGTCCCGGAACGCTTCGAATCGAAGTGTGCAGGGTTGTGTGGACGACGCCGAGTCCGTGCGGCGATTTCACGACCTCATCCTGAGGCAGGTAGAGCATCATGCCGAAATTGGTGACGCCGCAGACCTCGCCGAGGATTTCCGTGTGACCGGGATAGTCGAGCCCCGCTGCCTTCAAGGCGGCCTTATTAAGAGGTGCCGTCGTAATCGCATCGACGAGTCCAGACAAAGTGGCTTGCGCTGCAGTGACCAGACACTCGTAGGCCGCCCGCCCGGTGGCTTCGTGAATTTGCCCGAGCGGCACGTCAAGAATTTCGTCGCCGGCCGGCTTCCACGGCGGAACCCAGCAGACGAGATAGTCCCCGTCTTCCGCCTTGTGAAACTGGTCCGGCGTTTCGACCTCAATGATCGGCAGCGAGACACCAAGAACTGTCGTGGTCCTCCTCAGAATCTCCGGATGGGCGACCGCCAGTGGGAGGCAACAGTCCCGGACCTGAGGATCCAGGACGGCTCGAATGAGCACCTCTGGCCCGATTCCGGCGGCATCGCCCATTGTCAGAGCGATGAGTGGTCTTACAGGAATTCCCAAGGGTCGATCCAGAATTCGGGCTTCAGATGGCTGTTTCAAACGGGCGGGCATTTAAGATCGGCGGAGTCTACGCTCTTAATCTTCCGGAGAGTCTGATTGTATTTCGAGCGGAGGCGCAACTGTAACATGTTGTCTTGTCGAGGGTTACGCGGCGTTCCCCCTGTCGGGCAGAGAAAATCTGCAGAAATTCAGGCGAATTGTCTCGAACTTTTCGCTGTCTAACTCGGATAAGTTCAGTGCCTCACAGGGAAAACGAGGCCTCAGCAAGGACCTGATGGTTAGGATTCTTGCTGTGCTGCCCCGTCCCGTTTTCAGGATGTTCGGTCCAGAGAGTGACAGGGGACTGTCGCCGCAGTATCCTGTTCTCGCTGATTTTCGGCGAAGTTGACGAATCAAATCTGCCACGTGATCGCACGTGGCGACGTATGCAGTAACTCATTTTCCATGAGGAAAACACGATGCACCTTCCAACTCCACATGGTATGGACCGACGGCACTTCATGCGTCACATGGCGACAGCCAGTGCCACTCTGCCGACTCTCAACTTCATCAATCAGATTCAGGCCAACGCCGCTGAAGTGAAGAAGAAGAACAAGGCCTGCATCCTGATGTGGATGGGCGGCGGACCTCCGACGATCGATATTTGGGATCTGAAGCCCGGCTCGAAGAACGGTGGCGAGTTCAATCCGATCCAGACGGCTGCTCCAGGCGTCGAGATCAGCGAACATATGCCGAAGACTGCCAAAGTCTTCGATAAGCTCTCGATCGTTCGGTCGATGAGCACTCGCGAAGCCGATCACGGCCGTGGCCGCTACTTCATGCACACGGGCTTCGTGCCGAACCCAACCGTCGTTCACCCGACCTTCGGTTCGGTCGTCAGCCACGAAATCGGCTCGAAGAACAAGGATCTTGAGATTCCGGCGTTCATTTCGATCGACGCACCGAGTGGTAGCCCTGGATATATGGGCACGACAAATGCGCCCTTCGTCGTGGACGCGAACGGCAACATTCGCAACGCGGCTATGGGGGACATGCCTCGTGGTCGGCTCGACCAGCGTCTCCGGATGCTGGGCGTGATCGAAGAAAACTTCATTAAGTCCAAGCGAGGCGAACTGCCGCAGTCCCACAAAGACATTTATGGCAAAGCCGTCAACCTGATGACTTCCGAGCAGATGAAGGCCTTCAACGTGGCCGACGAACCTCAGGAAATTCTCGACATGTACACTTCCGCGACGCCTGTCGGTGGAGCTGCTGCTGGTGGCAGGATGATGGGCGGAAACGGTTTCGGGCGTGGCCTGCTGATGGCTCGACGCCTTGTCGAAGCTGGCGTGCCATTTATCGAAGTGGGTCTGGGTGGCTGGGACCTTCACAACGACGTGTTCAACACGCTGGCCAATCAGCGTCTGCCGGTTCTTGATGCGGGCATTTCGGCTCTTGTCACTGACCTGACTCAGAAGGGCATGATCGACGATGTGACTCTGGTCTGGATGGGAGAGTTCGCGAGAACTCCGCGTATCAACCAGAACGTCGGCCGCGATCACTGGGCTGCCAGCTGGTCGGTCATGATCGGTGGCGGTGGGCTCAAAAACGGACAGGCCGTCGGTGCAACCGATGCGGATGGTCTCTCCTGTGTCACCAAGTCGTACCTGCCAGGCGACATCTGGGCGACCGTCGCTCACGCGATGGGTGTCCCGACGACGACCGTTCACACTTCCAAGAACGGTCGCCCGATGAAGATTGCCAACGGCGGAACGCCGATCAAGGAACTCATCGGCTAATCAGCCGACAGGAGTCAGAACAGGGACGCGGGAGCCACTCATCGGCTCCCGCGTTTCGTAGACAGACAGAATTCAGACGTGTGACGTGACTCGTTTTGTCTCGGGCAATGTGATGACGAAGCGATCCAACCTGAGTACTCCCTGGCGTCGTTCGCTTTGGAGTTTGTAGGCAACAGTCGGGCTGACTGTATTCGAAGAGGCTTCGCCAGCCGTGACGTCTTCTCCCGACATTCAACCGGTATCTGTCGTGCCGTCTGAAGAGTTCGTGCAACTTTTCAGCCGGACTCAGCGACGGATCTACCTGCACATTCTCGGCCAGGTCGGCAATCCGACTGACGCCGACGAGGTCCTGCAGGAGACGAACGTGGTGATCTGGTCAAAGTTCGATCGTTTCGAGTTGGGTACCAATTTCATCGCCTGGACGTTTCAGATTGCCAACTTTGAGGTTCTCAAGTTTCGCGATCGTCGACGTTCCAGCCGGCTGGTGTTCAGTGAGGATGTGATTGAGGCGATCGCCGAGGAATCGGAAGAGTCACAGGACGATCTGGATCTTCGCCGGGCTGCTCTTGGTGAGTGTCTTGGCAAACTCCGGGCGAAAGACCGGGAGCTGATTCAAACCCGCTACGCCCCTGGCAACAAGGGCAAGGATGTGGCAGATGTTCTGGGCCGACCGAGCAACTCGGTGTACCAGTCGATCGGACGAATCCGAAAGACACTTTTCGAGTGCATCAATCGTCGACTCTCTGCGGAGGGCGTTCGATGAAAACTAGTTCCATCAACCTGGCAGAACAGTACGGCGAGCTCATTGAGCTGCTGGAACTTCAGCTTGAAGAACGCATCTCGCCGGACCAGTTTGCCCGGCTCGAGGCGATCATCCGCGGCGACTCGCAGGCACGACGGCTATACCTGGAGTACATCGATCTGCACGGGATGCTGTACTACGACACCGCCGCCCCGCACGTTTCGTCCGAATCTGTTTCCACAGATGCCGTCGCAACAGATGCCGTCGCAACAGGTGCCGTCGCAATCGAAACGCCGACAGTGATCGAAACGCCGACAGTGAAGGTCGCCCCGTCGTCCGGAACTCGCCCATCGCGCCGTCGGCAGTCTGCCAGCTACGTCCCGGCGGCTCTGTCCTGCCTGGCTCTCGCAGCCGTTGTCGGTCTGCTCGCGATTCAGGGCGGAGACCACATTGAAAAGCCGGAAATCGTCGAACGCCCGATACTCGGGACAGAGGACATCGCGGCGACCGCTCCTGATCGATTGCCGAATGCCACTCCCGAAGGCGGGCGGCGACATGGCCCGGTTCAGATCAATCCGGTTGGCCCGAAGGCTCCGGCGATCGTTCAGGCTGGCTCGAACTTTGAAGGCCGAACGATTGAAAGAGTCTACAACGCCTGGGAGGGTGGCCCGGCGCCACGAGCAACTCCGACGAGCACGCCTCACGTTGGCAATTCGAATTCCGAGATCGTCGCGTTCATTAATCGCAGAATTCGCGAAGGCTGGCAGGACTACGAAGTGACGCCGTCGCCAACGTCGGACGACTCCGAGTGGCTGCGGCGAGCGTACCTCGACATTGTCGGTCACATTCCGACGGGCGAGCAGGCACAGGCATTCCTCACCAGTAAAGCCCCGGATCGGCGCGAGCGGCTGGTCGAATCTCTTCTCGACGACGAAGACTATGTTCGCAACTGGACGACGATCTGGACCAATCTTCTGGTCGGCCGTTCCAACCCGCGGGAAGTCGATCGCCCGGCTCTGAAGAAATATCTCCGAGAGAGCTTCGCAATGAATCGCGGGTGGGACGACGTCGTCAGCGAATTCATTTCTGCCCAGGGCAACCACAAGGAAAATGGTGCGACAAACTTCCTGCTGGCTCACGTCAACGATCAGGCTCTTCCGGCAACGGCGACGACGGCTCGATTGTTTCTTGGTCAGCAGCTTCAGTGTATTCAGTGCCACGACCATCCATTTAATGACTGGAAACAGAAAAAGTTCTGGGGATTCCACGGCTTCTTTTCACAGATGGAAGTTGAGTCGGTCCGGACAGAGGTTGCTCTCGTCGACAGTGGAGCGATTCCGGAAGGGATCTTCTTTGAGCGTCGAAACGGCCTCATGGAAGCTACCGATCCGGAATTCAACGGGCGTCGCTTTCGCCCGGAAGACGTCAATGACCAGACACGTCTGCGAAAAGAACTTGCCGAGCTGATGACGACGGGTGAGACCACAGACGTTGCTCAGGCATTCGTCAATCGAATCTGGCAACACTTCTTCGGAGCCGCCTTCACGCCCGTCGTGGACGACATGGGTCCGCACGCCGTGCCGAGCCATCCGGAACTGCTCGACGGACTCACACGGTCGTTCGTCCAGAGCGGCTACGACGTCAAGCAGCTCATTCGGTGGGTCACCAGCTCCGAGGCGTACCAGCTCTCCAGCCAGTTCAGCAAGACAAACCAGATCGACGATCCGGCGATCGGCCAGATGCCGCTCTTCAGCCGCGTCTACGTGAAGTCGATGACGGTCGAGCAGGCGTTCGACTCGGTCATGGTCGCGACACGGGTCGGCGACGCACTCGGCTCGGACTGGGACGCCGTGGAACGTGAGCGGCAGCGGATTCAGCGGCAGTTTGTGATGCAGTGGGAAACGGAGGACAACGACGAAGCCGACCTGTTTGATGGCTCCGTCCCGCAGGCATTGATGATGATGAACAGCCCGCTGATTCAGACAGCTCTGGATTCCAGCAAAGGCACGTACATCGGCCGTGTCGTCCGGTCGAACCGCAGCGAGGCTGAGAAGATCGAGGCAGTCGCAATGGCTGCGCTTTCGCGACGTCCGTCGGCTGGCGAAATCGCCGCCGTCCGCCAGCTCGCCCGTTCCGGCGAGCGTCATCCGAACTTTGAGAAGGGATTCTCATCGTCGCTGGAAGACTTGTTCTGGGCGTATCTGAATTCGAATGAATTCATTCTGATTCATTAGTCGTCGCTCGCCGTGACGGACAAACCAGCAGTAACGGTGTTCGGTCCTGTCGCGAAACCGCTGAGGTGAACCCGCGCATTCGATTGGGCAGCTCATTAGACTGGGCACTCTCCATTCAGGGCTTTTCGATGCGCATTCGCAGCACCAACCGGACTCCGTACCTCAGTCGGCGAGACCAGCTTCGGCTGGGAATCTTTGCTGCGCTGATGGGATTCGTCGTGCTGGCGATGCAGCAGGCCAGCCGACCGGAAAGCTGGTATTGGCTCACCGGAGTGCCCGGGCTTCAGCCGGAATCCAAAGTGGAATCCCCCGTAAAAGCACAGCCAAAGGTCGACTTCAGTGTCGACGCGGAAGAGGAAACTCTTCCGAAAGGCGTCGTGCGGGTCGTCCAGAATGTTCCGAAGCCCGATTTGAATTCAAACGATCCTGAGTCTGGAACTCAGGCAGGGCCGTCGGAAACCGACCTCATCATTGATCCGGAACTGCTCGCGCAGATCAAAGACAATTCGGTCGGCATTCGCGACAGCGAGCGGGACCTGCATTATTTCATGCTGGCGAAGGCTCGCGATACTCCGCTCGAAATGCTTGAAAAGTCAGCGCGGGACGACGTGGCCTTTTCAGTTCTCATGAATGAATCGCCAAAATTCATCGGCCAGTTGCTGACCATTAAGGGGGAGTTGCGTGGTCTGCGGCCGTACGGAGCGGGGCGGAACGAGCACGGAGTCGATCATCTTTATGAGGCGTGGATCAAGACGCTCGACGCGGGCGACAACCCGTACCGCGTGCTCTGTTCGCGCATTCCGCAGGGCATTCCGCAGGGCATGGAGATTGAGCCGGGGACCGTTGTCAAAATCACCGGCTACTATTTCAAGCGGTACGGCTACCCGGCTCACGACCATCGTCTGCACGTCGCGCCGCTGATCCTCGCCCCTGAGGTGTACTGGTTCCGTCAGAGACCGGCGAGAGACAGAAACGCCGAGGACGGTGGCATCGTCCCGTACATTCTGGGGCTGGCCGCGATCGTTGGGTCGATCATTGCCATTCTCCTGTGGCAGTTTCGGAAGAGTGATCGCGAATTCGAACGGCAGCATCTCAAGCGGTTCACTGCGGCTCCACAGGGAGCCATCGAATCGCTCGACGGACTGGCCACCGTTGACGTCCACGACGCACTGCGGCAACTTGCCGAGGCTGACTCTGGCATGACCTCGCCACCGCCTGTCGAGAACGCCGGCCGCGAAACGGAAGTCGACGAAGGCGAAACGACCTGAGGACAAAGCAGAAGCCATGAGCACCGACGCGTTTTACACAGAGCTACGCCGAATCTACTCCGAGGATCGACTGCTCACGAAAAATGCTCAGCTTGTTCCTTACGAATCGGACGGACTCACGTCGTTCCGCGCGAAGCCGTCCGGAGTCGTGCTGCCGCAGACTCAGGACGAGGTCATTCGTACGGTCAAGCTCTGCCACAAATACGAAGTTCCGTTCACGGCACGCGGCAGCGGTACGAGTCTCAGTGGAGGATCGGTGCCGGTTGAGAACGGACTGGTCATCGCGCTGAACCGTCTGAATCGAATTCTCAGCTACGAACCCGGGCAGCGGATTGCGGTCGTCGAGCCGGGCGTCATCAATCTGAAAGTCTCGCAACGAGCCGCACCGGACGGCCTTTACTACGCGCCCGATCCGTCGAGCGGACCGGTCTGCACAATCGGCGGCAACGTCGCGTTCAACTCGGGCGGAGCTCACTGCCTGAAATATGGAATGACCTCGAACCACGTGCTCGGCATGAAAGTGGTCCTGCCCGATGGCGAGCTTTGCACGTTTGGTGGCAGCAGTCTGGAGTCGACCGGGCCGGACCTCACCGGCATGTTTATCGGCAGCGAAGGCCTGTTCGGCATCGCTCTGGAAATCACGTTGCGAATGCTGCCGAAGCCGGAGCGGTACTACACGCTGCAGGCGGCTTACGATTCGCTTGAGAAAGCCGGCAACGCGGTCGCGCTGGTCGTCGCGTCGGGCATGCTGCCAGGGGCGATGGAGATCATGGACCGCCTCTCGATGGACGCGGCGAATGCTCAGCTTGGCGACTGCTATCCGAAGGACGCGAAGGCGGTTCTGATTGTCGAGCTCGAAGGGACGAACGAAGAGGTCGAGGCCGAGAAGCCGAAGCTGCACGCCGTCATTGAGGAATCGGGAGCTCACCTGATCGACGCGGCAAAGAACGACGCCGAGCGATCTCGCATCTGGACCGGACGCAAGAGTGCGTTCTCCGCAGTCGGTCGACTCAGCCCGGATTTTATCGTGCAGGACGGTGTTGTCCCGAGAACAAAACTTGGCGAGGCTCTCGCCGAAATCGATCGACTCGCCGACAAGTTTGGCATGCGCGTCGCAAACGTGTTTCACGCGGGCGACGGGAATCTGCACCCGCTTGTGATGTTTGACGGCCGCGAAGAGGGAGCACTCCACAAGGCAGAGGAGCTCGCCGGAGAGATCATTCGGCTCTGCATTCGGCTCGGCGGATCGATCACGGGTGAGCACGGCGTCGGGCTCGAAAAGCGGGCCTATTTCGGCGAGATGTACGGCGAGGCCGACACGGATTTTATGCAGCGTCTTCGCGCGGCCGTCGATCCGCTTGCCATCGCGAATCGCGGCAAGAAACTTCCCAGTGCCGAGGCTCCCGCACTGACGTCGCGGGGAGCTCACCCACTCGAACAACGCGGCATTGTTTCGCGAATGTAGCGACCAGAAAGAGCACCATGCTGACGCCGGAGTCGATCGAAGAAGTTCAGGAAGCCGTCCGCTCGCAGGAGAGGATTCGGATTGCCGGAGGCGGCACGAAGTCCGCGCTGTCACGCGACGCCAGTCTGTCGACGGCGAAACTGAGCGGCATCCTCGAGTACGAACCCAGCGAGTACACCTTCACAGCGCTGGCGGGAACACCTCTCGCAGTGATCCGCGACGAGCTTGCAAAGAACGGTCAGTTCCTCACCTTCGATCCGCCATTCGTCGAGGCGGGCGCGACGATTGGCGGGACGGTCGCGGCGGGACTTTCCGGCCCAGGTCGATTCCGCTTTGGCGGTGTCCGGGATTTTTTCCTCGGCGTGAAAATGGTCACCGGCGATGGACAAGCCATTTTTGGCGGCGGCAAAGTCGTCAAGAATGCCGCCGGGTTCGATATCCCCAAACTCAACGTCGGAGGCCTCGGTCAGTGGGGAGTCATTGTCGAATTGACGTTCAAAGTGTTTCCAGCTCCCGGCGAGTTCGCAACGATTCTTGTCGAGACATCGGGTGCGAGCGACGCGCGGGAACTGACAACGAAACTGGCGATGGCTCCGGTCGAGCTTTTCTGTCTGGATTCCAATTCGCAATCCGTTCAGGTTCGAGTCGGCGGTCTGGCCGAAGCAATCGACGCGCGGTGCCGCCGAGTGCAGAGCCTTGTTGGCGACCGCGCTGTCAGCATTCTTCGTGGCGACGATGACAACCGGCACTGGAGCGACGCGCGCGAATTCCGCTGGGTTCCGGAGGGGCACTCGCTGGTCAAACTCCCGATTTCACCCGGTGAAATGTCAAACGTTGCGGAAACTCTGTCCGCGCCGGAAGCAACAGTTCCGCATCGGTACAGCGTGGGCGGAAACGTTGTCTGGATTGCGTGGCCTGACTCTCTCGGCCAGACGGAATTCGATCGCGTCTTCGCGTCACGAGGCCAGAACCGCCTCGCCCTGACTGGCGACTGGGAGCAGCCGTCGCAAATCGATCCGCGCGGAGCCGTCTTCGCAGACCGTCTTCAAACGGTTTTCGATCCCGGTCGGAAATTTGCCGGGTGAAAGCAAACCGTCCCTTCTCCCCTTGGGGGAGGGGACGGACGGGGCGTCTCGGTGATGTTCGGGTCTGGCGCCGGTATACTCGACTCTGTTCGGAAGGCTGCTTCCGGCTCGAAGAAATCGCGTGAAACAGCGTTTGAGAGAATCGCCATGTCTTATCAGGAATTGCTCGTTCGCGAGCAGACTCGACGATACTTTTTTGCGAATGCCGGGTTCTCGATCGGTGGGCTCGGGCTCGCTTCGCTGCTGAGCGATGGCCGGCTGAATTTGGCTCAGGCAGCGGATGATCCGCGAGCAACGAATCCACTCGCGCCGCGTGATGGGCATTTTCCCGCTCGCGCGAAGAACGTTATTTACCTCTTCATGGCCGGCGGACCGAGCCACCTGGAGCTCTATGATGACAAACCGAAGCTGCGTGAACTGACGGGGCAGGTCATTCCGCAGTCGTACATCGAGGGAAAACGGTTCGCCTTCATTAAAAAGGACGCGAAGCTGCTCGGCACGAAACGAAAGTTTGTCCGCTACGGCGAGTCCGGCATGGAGATGTCGGAAGTGCTGCCTCACATCGGGTCGATCGCCGACGACATCTGCCTGATCCGCAGCATGAAGACGGACGTGTTCAACCATGGCCCGGCGAAGCTCTACATGAACACGGGATTCGAGCGGTTCATGGGGAGGCCGAGCATGGGAGCCTGGACGACGTACGGTATTGGCAGTGAGGCCGACGATCTGCCTGGGTACGTCGTCATGCACTCCGGTCCGCGCGGTCCGCGTGGTGGCACGCCGCTGTGGGCGAGCGGGTTTCTGCCGACGACCTATCAGGGAGTCCCGCTGCTCAACGGATCCGATCCGATTTTGAATCTGTCCTCACCGCCTGGTTTTGATCGAGAGAGACAGGGCGACTTCATCGACACGGTGACGGACCTCAACCGTCTGCGGCTGGAGCAGATGGGTGATCCGGAAATCGAAACCCGCATCGCTGCTTACGAAATGGCGTATCGAATGCAGACTTCCGCGCCGGAACTGATGGACCTCACCAGTGAGTCAAAAGAGACGCTGGAGAGCTACAACATCAAGAATGTCGCGAAGTCGTCTTACGCCAGGAACTGCCTGCTTGCGCGGAGACTGGTCGAACGTGGTTGCCGCTTCGTGCAGCTTTACCACACCGACTGGGATCATCATGGGAACCCTGGCACGAACCTCGGCCAGCCGCTCGACGATCGCTGCGAGGAAGTCGATCAGTCGACGGCCGCTCTCGTAAAGGACCTCAAACAGCGAGGCCTGCTTGAGGACACACTCATCATCTGGGGTGGTGAGTTTGGGCGAACGCCGCAGGGAGAGCCGCGCGACTTGATCGGCCGTGACCACCACATCGATGGGTTTTCCATGTGGCTGGCCGGCGGCGGAGTCAAAGGCGGCCAGTCGATCGGGTCGACCGACGAGCTGGGATACAACGCGGTCGAAGACGTCGTTCACGTTCACGATCTGCAGGCGACGGCGCTGCATCTGCTCGGCCTGGACCATCTCAAACTGACCTACCGCTTCCAGGGTCGAGATTTTCGGCTGACGGATATCGGAGGAAAAGTCGTTGAGAAAGTGTTTTCCTGACTCTCGGTCGCCTCGACGCCGACACTGGCACAGCGCAAACAAAAAGGGGCTGCGGGATTTGTCCCACAGCCCCTCGTCGTTTCGCCAGCCTGTCCGTTCAGACCGATCAATACTCGCGTTTCTTCGTGATGCCTGGCATCGGAACCGGGTAATTGCCGTTCGGCAGTTTCGCGAGCGGAGCCGGGGCGTCGTAGTCCAGCTTTGCCAGATCCGGAGCGAACTCGTGGTCGTGCTCCATCATCTCGGCCATTGTGATTTCACGACCGGTGTGAGCGGCCATGCGGCCCATTGAGGTCGTCAGGCTCGCCATCGCTCCGCGTTCGACTTCGTTGTACGGCTTGTCATTTTTGATGGCGTCGATGATGTCGTTCCACTCCAACTGGTACGGGTTGGGCTCAGGCTGCTCGGCGGCCCAGACCTGCTTGTCTTTGCTGAAGTTCTGATCGCTGAAGATGCGGCTTCGAGCCGGCACGTGGGATCGCGTCGAGAAAATGCAGCTTCCTTTGGAACCATGAACGAACGTGGCGAACTCCTGGTGGCATCCGGGGATCGTGCGGCCGTCGACCGTCATCTTTGTGCCGTCTTCGAAGGTGTACTCGATCGAGTAGCTGTCGAAGTTCTGATCGATCGCCGGGTTGCCCTGATTGTCGAACCGGTAGTGGCGACCACCGCTGGCCTGAGCTCGAACAGGCCACGCACCTTTCGCCCAGCATCCCTCATCGATGTTGTGAATCAGGAAGTCGCTGACGGCTCCACCACTGGCCCACAGAAAGCCGTGAAAATTGCGAATCTGCCATTCCAGGTCGCTCTTTCCTTCCGGAGCAGGCCCAACCGCCGCTGAGCCCGTTGGGCCGGCCATGCGGTAAGCCCGGATCAGAATCACGTCGCCGATCTCACCGTCGTGAATCCGCTTCGCCGCCTCACCGCGAGCTTTACAGTGACGCACCATGAGGCCCACGCCGACCTTCAGGTTTTTCTCAATCGCCTTCTTGTTGAGCTCGAGTATTCGCTGCGTCGTCGGAGCGTCGATCGTGACCGGCTTCTCCATGAAGACATTGAGGCCTCGTTCGATCGCGTAGGTGTAGTGCAGCCAGCGGAACGCCGGCGGAGTCGTCAGGATGACGATGTCACCTGGGCTCAAAACGTCCATTGCCTTTTTGTACGAGTCGAAACCGAGAAACTTCGTTTCGTCCGTGACAGCCAGCTTGTCTTTGAATGCGTTTTGAAAATGGCCCAGACTCGAGTTCAGGCGATCCTCAAAAACATCCGCCATCGCGACGAGCTTCGTGTTCCCATTCGGGACAGAAAGTGCATTCGAAGCCGCTCCGGTTCCACGACCGCCGCAGCCGACAAGCGCGACGTTGATCGTGTTGTTCTCATCGGCAAACGCGCGAGGAAATGAGGCCGCTGCAATCGCGGTCGCGCTGGCAGCGATGCCGCTCGTCTTGAGGAAGTCGCGGCGGGACGTGTTCGAGGGGGATTTGTCTGTCACTGTGAGGGCTCCGAGCTGCGCGAAATTGCAGAGTGGTGAGGTCATCAAACGAGAATACATAATGGCTCGTCGATGCGAATTCCGCCAGCGGACGGGGCCGAGCCTCGCAGGTCGAGTGGAATGCGATCCCGCCGTGACTCGGCCCGCGCGGTGTGATTCAGAGCGGCTCGATTCTCGGTCGGCGACGACACGACTACTATTCAAACTCGATTTACTATTCAAACTCGATTTGAGCCCTCACCTGAAACGGAGTCTTCCTTTGTCTGACCAGCCCGTCATCGCCGGCAAAGCGCCGATCAAAGTCACGCTTGAAGCAGGAAAGAAATACGCGTTCTGCACCTGCGGCCGATCTGAAGGCCAGCCGTTCTGCGACGGCAAGCACAAAGGGACGAGCTTCGTGCCAAACGTCTTTGTCGCGGAGGAATCCGGCGACGCTCACTTCTGTGCGTGCAAGCACACGGGCAATGCGCCGCGTTGCGACGGAACTCACAAGTCGCTCGACTAGCTCGTGTCTCCCTGGTTGAAACGAGTGGGAGCGCGAGGTTTCCCGAGCTGCACGCGCACGCGAATCATCGAACAGGGTTCTTTGCGGCTGCGGCTCGGCAGGAGCCGCGCTTTCTCATCTGGACTTACGAGACACGACCTGATCGGTCTCAAATGAAAAACCACAGTGAGTCGAAAGGACTCACTGTGGTTTTTCTGAAGTTCAGCTGGCTTGTGCCAGGTCAGGCAGCCCTTGCTCCGGGCTCTTCGGCGTATCCGTCTTTGTAATCGCCGTAGCCGTAGCCTTCCTGCGAATCGAATCGGCTGCTGCGGTCCCAGCAGTTCAGGACGAGACCGACCAGCGAAGCACCATTCTGGATGAGAAGATCGCGTGCGAATCGCGCTTCCTGTTTGGTGTCCTGCGCGACGCGGATGGCCAGCAGCGTGCTGTCGACCTGCGAGGCGATGATTCGAGGATCAGTGACCCGAAGGACCGGCGGGCAGTCGAGGATGACGAGGTCGAATCGCTCTTTTGCTTCCGCAAGGAACTCGCCGAACTTTTTCGACTGAAGCAGCTCAGCCGGAGAATCCGAAATCGTGCCGGCTGGCAGGAAGGAGACTCCCAGTTCTTCAAAAGTCTGCATTCCTGCCCATGGGTCATGCTTGCCACGCAGAACCTCAGAGAGTCCTGGTGACAGTTCGGCCCCCATGAGCTTGTCCATTCGCGGCTTCCGCATATCGCAGTCGACCAGCAGCACACGGCGACCGGTCTGAGCCATACTGAAGGCCAGGTTTGCGGTCACGGTCGATTTCCCGTCGCCCGGTTTCGGACTGGTCACTGAAATGACCCGCATGTCCTGCTCCTGCGAAGCGAAGAGCAGATGGGTTCTCAGTCCGCGGAAGACTTCCGCCTGAGTCGACCCCGGAGCATGGAAGGCACAGATCGTCGTATCGACGTTCGATCCTTCGACCAGTGCCCATTGATCTTTGCCACGAGGTTTCAGCGAAGGCACCATCGCGAGGACCGGCAGACTGAGAGTCTGTCCGACGTCTTCCGGGCTGTGGAATGACCGGTCAACCAGGTCGAGAACCATGGCGAGACCACCGCCGGCTGCAAGTCCCAGGAAGATGCCCAGGGCCAGACAGATCGGCAGGTTCGGCCAGACTTCAGCTCCCAGTTCCGGAGTGGCGATGACCTCATTGATGTACCCGCCGTAGTCTTTTGCCAGGTTGATCGTTCGCAGCCGATTGACGACCGCGTCATACAGGTCCTGCTTCCGGTCGACTTGAGTTTTCAAAGTCGCATCCTGCATCTCGTACTCGACCATGGCTCGTGCCGCAATTTCCTCGGTCTCGGCAAGTCGGATCAGGTGCTGTTTTCGCTGCTTGATGGAAGACATGTCGTGAGTCAGCAGGCTGACGTAAGCATCGAAAATTGCCGTCGGCGTCATCTGCCCCTGATCAGTTTTCGTCAGCGTCTGCGTCGCCTGCTGGGCGTCCAGGTACGTACGGATGAGGTTGATCTGATCGCGGACTGCGGCCACTTCCTCATGATTCGGACCAAAGTCACGCCTCAGCGAGTTTTCTCTCGCCACCAGCTGCACAAGCCGCTCGGCTTCCGCTTTTGCCGTCTGTGTCACTAATGGTGTCTGCCGGAGAAGATCGACCTGCATTTCCTGACCAAACACTTCAGCTACGATGCCGAATCGTGCGAGACTCTGGTCATCAATCAGAGCGAGAATCTGAATCATGCTGTGCCGGGCGTCCGGATTCGCCGCGAGAGCTTCGTTGACGATCTGCAGCCTCGCTTCGGTCTCTGCCGATTTGATATCCAGTGATGACAGTTCGGTCTGAATTTCCTGATAAGTTGAGAGATGGATATTTCTGCCTTCTTCTTCACTACCCCACATGAGAGGTGATTCGCGTCGCATTTTGAGATGCGCCAGCTCTGCGGCCTTCAATTCGTTCTCGAGCTCGAGCTGAGCTTCGGAGATGAGTGAGGCCGCTTCTTCGTTAACGTCTTCAAACTTGTCGCTGACGAACTTCTGATACTGCACCAGAATGGCATCGACGATCAGTCGCGTTTCTTCGGGCGAATTGTGCCGGAAGGAAAGATTCAGAACGTTGGCTTGTTTCGCCTGTCCGGCTCCACCGCGGGTCACGTCCATTCGGTCGATGACGTAATCCGTCGGCGATTCATTTTCGCTGTGATCCAGTTCGTCGTGGATCGACTTCAGGTCATAGAGTCCCGCGTCCTTCAGGGCCTGCTCGACATTCTTACGGCCTTGAAGAATCTGCATGTGAGTGGCGAGTGCGTTTTCGGAAACGGTACCTGAGTCCGCTCGCCCCTGAACTCCAGCTGTGGCCAGACGCGAGTCCTTGGCCATGATCAGGAGCTGAGCTTTCGACTCGTAAGTCGGCGGCGTGTAGTACCAGTAGCCGACGGCACCACCGACGGACAGCAGCACAGCGCAGGCGACGACCCACCACTGCCGCTTCAGCAGCTCCAGCAGGTCCGCCCCTCCCATGGGAAGACCGGCCGTGATTCCTGTTCCATTCGAGCGAGCAGTTTGCTCGCTCATTTCATGGGAGCCATCCGAAAACGACAGCAGGTCTGACGGATTCGGTGCGGGTTTGTCACTGTTCATTATGAAATTCCATCCAGCAGGATTAGATCGCGGCGCCACTCAGCAGAAAGCTGAGGTTGAAAAGATTCAGCAGCACGTTGGCAGCCAGTTCGCCACCACGGTACTGCATGTAGATAATGTCGTTGGGCTGAATGAGTACTCGCTCAGTCGGTTTCTGCATCGCTGCTGCCAGATCGACTTTGATCGGCACCTGAGTCTCATCGGGAAGTGTGCGAACAATGATCGCCAGTGACGGTGGGACGATGTTGCCGGCGCCACTTCGACGGAACATCTCCGCACCACTGCCACCACTCGGGCCACCGACGGAACCTCCCGCCAGCGCGATCGCTTCGAGGACGTCGATCTGACGATCGCGAGGCAGCGGGACGCGACCGCCCGGCAACAGTCCGGCGGTGTAGAAATACTCATCGCGAGACGGAACAAAGACGACGTCTCCTTCCGCCAGGACGATGTCATCCTTCGTGAAAGGGACCTGTGAGTACGGTGCCATTCGCAGCGGAATTCGCGTCGCGAGTCCGGATTCCTGAAGGTGAGCGACCGACTGAATGGCCGCTGGGTCACCCAGTTCCATGTGCGCCTGAACCTCACGGCTCTTCGGATGATTGCCACGCAGGATCCACACCTCGTTGGCCGCGTCGATTCCTGGCAGACCACCTGTCGCCGCCAGCGCGTGCAGCACGTCGTTCTCGAAGGCCGGCAGGTCGATGACCTGTGCCCGCCCTCGCTTCGCGTACGGCACGTTTGCCTTCGTCAGCGTCTGTGCGAACTGACCGTCCGAGTCTTCTCGAATCACCAGAATCCGTTGCAGTCGCGAGCGGGTGAGCGTCACGGTGATCTGCTCACGTTCGGGCTCGATGATCCCTTCAGTCACGTAGCGGGCGGCGATCTCTTCAACCATTTCCGGAATTGACATTCCGCCGACATAGATTCGCCCGACGTACGGGAGAGTCACTGAACTGTCATCGGCGACCGTCACGGGTACGCCGACCGACGGGTTCTGAACACTGCCGTAGGCTGGGTAGTACTCGTCCGAGTTGGAATTGCTGGCCAGTACGCTCTGCGCTTCCTGCTCTCTTCGCGGAAGCACACCGCGAATGTAGACGTTTAATACGTCTTTGGCCCCGACCAGATGTTCGACCGGCTTGTCCTGCTGAAGCAGCGCCAGGTTCAACGGCATCGTTTCCGACTTGTGTGACTGCACGATCGAGGAATCGAGCGAGGACACCGGGATGGCCTGAGCCGCGCTGTGCAGCATGCAGCCAGTCTGCGTGGTTGCGATCAGGGCAAGTGCTGCACACAAACCCGGAACGCCGTTCCGAAAAGAGTAACTCACTGTTGCTCCCCCATCCGTGAAACGCTGCTCACATCCGCCCGCCAGGAGACGTTCCATCGTTCGTGGCTGCCTGAGAACTCAGGCAAAACGGTCGAAGTGAGATGCGTGGAGTCAGTTAATCGCCGCTACGCCACAGAACCTGGGCTCAGAAATACGACCGAAATCGCAAAGCGAGACCGCGCGCTGATTCTGCGGATGACTCTGTATCGTCCAGTTTTGCTGGCTGCTTCAAGAAAACGAGCTGCTTCGGCTGAAATCCGTGACGACCAGAAGCCAGATCACGCCGGTTCTGACACGAAGACCACAGATACGGGTCGACGCGAACCACGCGTGCCAAACAGATTACACAGCGCAGCGGATGATCGCTGCGCAGCGACCGATCTCAACGCAGGAGGGAGGAAAGCTCCGCGCAGACCACGACCTGAGGTGATTCGCAGCACAACGCTGAAGTCACACGACGACCAGCCAGCTCAGTTTGCTGAGGCTGCCGGAGTCGATTCGGCGATCTGCTGGCGAATATCGGAGATGTCGATCACCGCGCCGAGCAGTCGTCCAGATCGGCTGGCGTCGCCGGGCGTTACTTTACCCCGGAAAAGGATCCAGCCATCGGAGCCGTCTTTCCGAGTCACCCGGTGAACGCGCTGGAAGGTCGCGTTGCCCGAATCGACGGCCTGGCGAAGCTCGTCCTCGACCGAAGCGCGATCTTCTTCGTGAATGTGACGCACCCATTCCGAAAACGCGTTCGGCAGGTCTTCGTCACGGTAGCCAAGGATCGACTTCAACGCCGGAGACATGTAGACCCGGCAGTCGTTGACGGGCCAATCGAGCACGCCGACTTTCGCCTGATTCAAAATCAGTGCGTGCCATTCATAAATCGCTTCCAGGTCAGCGATCGTTTCTTCGAGCACAGCTTCTCGGTCAAAGGGGGCAATCATGGTGTGGCTCGCGATGCAGAAAGAAGTGCGTGTGTTTGCAAGGCTCCACCTTAATCAGATTCGACTTCCCGGCCACCACTCTGTTTCCCATCCGTCAAGTTTTTTCCCTGACAGGTGGGGCATTTAACTGTTGCTAAAGAAAGACACGCTGCTCAAACCGGACCGATCGTAACGGTCAGTAAGTCCAGAGAAAGTAGACCGGACCTAAACCGGCACCTGGACGCGGTTTATCTTCAGGAAGGCGCGCCTGTTGCGGAAAGGCCACACGCCGGACGTGCTCTGGCTGAAGCGGATTGTCACGTGCGACGGTCAGATCCGATGTGAGTGTTGCCGCGCGGCAACATCTCAAAGTCACGAAAAAGCTCTGTCAGCTTCGATGTTTCTCGGCTGGCGATCAGAATTCCGCAGCGATGTGTGAGAACGTTGCCAATCCATAATGGAGACGTCAGCCAGGCCCGGGCATCCCCCGGCATCGTTCGCTGCGAGCCCGCTGGCCATCCCGCCTCGCGAAGCCGCGTCGAGATGTCGAGACCTTGCTCGGAGTACAACGCCGATGCGTCCTGTGCAGAATTGACAATGAGGATTCGGCTCAGCTTTCGTGACGACGCGTGCAGCCAGGCAGCGTCCGCATCTGGCGCGAGCCGATCGGCCAGTTCAAGAGCGACTCGCCCCATCGTGTATCTCGCGTTGACATCCTGGACCGGGCGCAGACTCACTGTTGAATCGCTCGGCCGAAACCGCATCGAGTCCACGCCGATCGGCCCGAAATATCCGGCATCCGCCACACGCTCCACGGTGGCTTTCAGAACTGGCAGCGTCGATTGAAATTCACTGTCCGCAAACGGGACGCCGAGGTACCTCAGCCAGCCGGAGGGGGTTCCCGCCCGCTCTGTTTGAATTTCGGTCCAGCCTCGCAGAGAGATCGACTCGTCTCCTTGAGGAATCAGCCACTGCGTGCTGAATTCCCGATCGCACTCGACCCACGGTTCAAAGATCACGCGGCCGTTCTTTGCAAACTGCTTCCACAGCCAGCCGGCCGAGGGATCGTCCAGCTGCGTCCCTGTTCCGAGCACGCGGGCTCGGGACGCCATTCCGAATCGACTTTTAAGGGCCCAGCGCTGCTCCGCATCCGGGACTTCCGAGCTGGCCGCCGCCGACCGGACGGCCTGCAGAAATTCTTCGTGAGAGCTCACCGCCGCCGCGCCCGACAGCCCGCAATTCAGCGAGGTTTCGACGTCGAAAGAGAACTCGCGATCATTGACCTTCCGGACGAACTCGACGGCGGGGCCGTCTGCCTGCCAGCCGGATTTTCGAGCGAGGCGGACGCTGGCTTCCGAGAATCCCCACGGGACGAGTTTCAACGTCTCGGAAGAAAACAGCCGGGACTCTTCTTCGGACCCGCCGCAACGCACATCCGGCAGTCCGGCACGGGCGGCAGCCGTCAGGAAACTCCGGGGAATCTCCACGGGGCTCCACAGAGAATCACCGTCCCCAGCCAGTGAGATGAGATGCGGGACGAGTTGTCCGGACATCGCTTCGATCCGCGCCGCAGGCCGGTACGCCGCCGATTCGAGCTCGTGCTCAAATTCAAAATTACCGTAGAGGATGTTCGGCATGACTTCAGAGTGAGTCCGGATGGAGACCTGTCGAAAAATGAGCAGGATGGCCAGGAGGCAAGTTCTGATTCTGGCCCGTCATAGCGATTTTACGGGTTGAACGGGCGCCGCGGCACAGGCAAACTGTCCTGTCTCCCACCAGGTTATTCGGCGTGGAATCGTATTTCGCTCGTTGCCTGGCCAGGGAAATATCGTACTTTAGGGTCAAGCCGTTCGAGGTCCGCCTCAATCCTCGACTGGCTGCCCGCGCCCCCCCCCCCGACGGTTCAGGAGACCGTCCCCCACGAATTTGTCTGCTCGGAATTGGAGGTTCCCTGCAGCCAGCGAGTCAGGAAGTGCCGTTTCGCACCGGCCACTCCCGAATGACAAATATTTTCAGTCACTACCATCTCAATGACGCGACATGGTTCGTCCTGTCGCTGCTTCTGATTCTGGCGGTCTTTTTTCGCTTTAACCGCCTGTGGTCGCTCCGCAACCTCGACCTGCTGCTGCTGCTCGCAATTTCGCCAGGCCTTTTGTTTCTGACGGAAGAGTACCGCAAAGTTGACTCCAACGCGGGTTACGTGTGGCTGTTTGTGTGCTCAGGAGCGATTCTGCTGAGATTGTTCGTCGACTCTCGCTTCAAACGACGACCACTCCTTGACCAGAACCTGAACGCGTCGGGACTCGGTCTTCTCTGTGTCGCCGCCTTTGCGTTTCAGGTGACGCGTGTCGTGACGGAGCCGATGCCGGAATCAACGCTCGCCACAGTTCAGGTTGCGGGCGACATGCTGCGTCGACAGGACACGTCCCGCGGTGGCGAATTGACACCGAAAGGCGAATCGGCAAAACCCGTCACCGGACCGGCCACCAGAGTTGTTGCCGCAGTCGGCGGAGTGGCTCCGGCCAGCATGGTTGCCGGAGCGAGCGGCATTCGGGTTGAGATCATCGCGGCACGCCTGATCGCGTGCCTGTCTCACCTGGCGGTCATTCTGGGATTGATTTTCCTCGGCCGAAAACACCTGGGAGACGTCAAGCTTGGTGTGGCGATGGCGACTCTGTATCTGCTCATGCCGAGCACCGCGCTGAAGGTCAGCAACGTCAACCATATTCTGCCCGCTGCTTTTGTGATCTGGGCTCTCGTTTATTACCACAAACCAATGGTCGCCGGCGGGCTGATGGGACTTGCCTGTGGCACTGTTTTCTTCCCGGCGTTTCTTCTTCCACTTTGGATGGTTTTTTATGGGCGTCAGGGCTCGATCCGATTCGGCCTCGCGCTGGGGATAACCGCAGCCGTACTGCTGAGCACGTTTGCCCTGACCGCAGCCGACAGTCAGTCGTTCCAGCGACAGTTTGTCGGCTCGATCGATTGGAGCGTTCTGCAACTCCAAACGGACCTCGGCCTCGGATTCTGGTCGAGCGACTGGATCGCCTACCGCCTTCCAGTGATGGCTGGTTTCCTGGTCATGGTTGGCGTTCTGGCTGTCTTTCCGCGAAAGAAAAATATTGAGCATCTGATGGCTCATTCGGCAGCGATCGTCGTCGGGACACAACTCTGGTACACACAGGGGGGCGGCGTCTACGTGCTGTGGTACCTGCCGCTGCTGCTGACGGTCGTCTTCCGCCCGAGACTGACGCATCTCGTCCCGCCTGAGGCAACGCCGCTGCTGAAGGCCGCGCGGCAGAAGTCCGATGAAGCTCGTAAAGAGCGCACGTTCTCAAGCATCGGCCGCCACAAGTTGCGCTGAGTTTCCTCGTCGGCTTGCGTCGACGTGCTCAGGCTTGCGTCGACGCGCTCAAAGGAAACCCCGTCGATCTCTTCTCCGAGTCGGCCTGTTGCGCTACGCGAGGCTCTGTGGCCAGCCAGCCAGATCAACTTGTGTCCGAATTCACACAAGTCATGTTCCGAGTCTCGCAGAAGCCGATCGTTGAGGCCCATAATTACGTCGGCTCACATTCGCGGATTGTCAGGAGGCGCGTTAGAACCAGCCACGGATGGGCGCGTTAAAACCAGCAGGTGAACAGAGTGGTGTA
>JAQBVJ010000081.1 GCA_027623235.1 Planctomycetota bacterium | reverse complement strand
GGGCTGGTTTCATGCAGACAGTTCTCGTCGTCGACGATTCGCAGGTCGACCGGCGTCTGGTGGGCGGATTGCTTCAGCGGACCGGGGAATTTCAGATCGTCTATGCCGAGAACGGCGTCGACGCCCTGAACCGCATCGAGCTCGACGTGCCGGACATCGTGTTGACCGATCTTCACATGCCGGAAATGAACGGTCTGGATCTGGTGCAGGCCATCCGGGTCGAATATCCGCTCATCCCGGTCATTCTGATGACCGCTCAGGGCAGCGAAGAACTGGCCGTCGAAGCGCTGAGAATGGGAGCGGCCAGCTACGTACCCAAGCGGCGGCTCGGTGATGATCTCGTGAAGACAGTGACTCATGTGGTCGAGGCCTCGCAGGTCGACCGCGGCCAGGCACGACTGCTCAACCGGGTCGTCGCCACCGAGACAACCTATGCACTCCCCAACGATGTGGGCCTGATTCAGTTTCTCGTCCGGCAGATTCGAGACACGCTCGCCAACATGCGCTACTTTCAGGACAACGACCGGCTGCGAATCGGGATCGCCTTGGAAGAAGCTCTGTTGAATTCCGTCTATCACGGCAATCTGGAAGTCAGTTCCGACCTGCGGGACGAAGGGACGACGGCGTACGAAGAGCTCGCCCGGGAACGTATGAATGTGGGACCTTACCGGGACCGGCTCATCCATATTGGAGTGAAACTGACGCCCGACCTGGCTCGATTTGAGATTCGCGACGAGGGCCCGGGATTCGACCCGTCCTCAATCCCGAATCCAACCGACCCCGAATTTCTGGAGCGACCGAGCGGACGCGGAATGCTTCTGATGAGATCCTTCATGGACGAATTGACGTATAACGAGGCTGGCAATCAGGTGACCCTCGTCAAGAATGTCCCGTGCGGTGATCGACTGCCGGAAACCGAAACCGCCGGAGTTGAGTAAGCGGCGAGTCCGGAAGAGGATCCCAATTTAACCAACCCGAAGAATTCCCTCGCATGACCGATACGCCGACCGAATCCTCCGCTGCCGTCAAAGCACCGCCGCCCGTTGATCAGCGTGGCGAGCCGGCACTGGAACTGCGGCATCTGCACCGCTTTTTCGGTCGGCTGAAAGCCGTCGACAATGTCTCGTTTAAAGCGTACCCCGGTCAGGTCATGGGCTACATCGGCCCGAACGGGGCCGGCAAGACGACGTCGATGCGGATTCTCTCGACGCTCGATGTCCCCACCGCTGGCGACGCCTTCGTGTGCGGCTATTCGGTCATCGATGACCCCGACAAAGTGCGACGGTATCTCGGCTTCATGCCGGACAGCTTCGGCAAATACCCGAACATGAACGTCGTCGAGTATCTCGACTTTTACGCGCGGGCCTACGGGCTTCGCGGAGCCAAACGGCGAGACGCGGTCGACCATGTGCTCGTCTTTACCGAGCTGCGAAAGCTGGCCGACAAGGCGATCAACACTCTGTCAAAGGGTATGTCGCAGCGGCTGGGACTCGGACGATGCCTCGTCCACGATCCTCAGGTGATGGTGCTCGACGAACCGGCGGCCGGACTCGATCCGCGCGCCCGCGTCGAGCTGCGGGAACTGATCCGTCTGCTCGCCACGGAGATGAGAAAGACGGTCCTGATCAGCTCGCACATCCTGACTGAGCTGGGTGAGATCTGTGACTCGGCGGCCATCATCGAGGCGGGCCAGATTCTCGCTCACGGGACGATCAAGGAGATTGAGCAGCAGCAGAGAAGCTTCACCGGGCAAACAGCGACCCGAACTCTGCTCGCCAGAATCGCCTCGACGGACGACCTCGACGGCCAGACCGATCGCCTCGAAAAGTGGCTGCTGGAACAGCCTTTCATCAGCCGGGTCCAATGCGCCATCGGCCGCGCGACGTTCGACTACGAGGGCGACGACGAGGGCCAGCAGAATCTCCTGAAGAAAATTATCGACGACGGCCTTCCGGTCATCGAGTTCCACGGGAAGTCACACAGCCTGGAAGACGCCTTTATGAATATCACGAAGGGAATCACCCAGTAATGAGCGACGTCGCACTGCCCGCCGAATCGGCACCTGATTCGCCCAGCCTGACCGATCGCCTCTCGGAATGGGGCGACCAGGCCAGCGATCGGATGAACCCGATCCTCGTCAAAGAAACCCGCCAGGCTCTGAAAAGCCGGCAGTTCACAATCACGTTCATGCTGCTTCTCGTCGTGGCCTGGCTGATTTCCGCAGGCGGTGCTCTTTGGGCAGGGCCCGCGATCGAATTCGGCTCGGCCGGCCGAGCCTTTTTCATGTTCTACTACTGGGTGCTGTCCTTCGCGATTTTCCTGGTCGTTCCATTCGGCGCGTTCCGCAGCATGCTTAACGAGCGGGACCACAACACGTACGAACTATTGAGCATCTCGACGCTGACACCCGGCCAGATCGTGCGCGGAAAGCTCAGCAGCTCTGTGGTGCAGATTCTGATTTTCTATTCCGCGATTGCTCCGTTCATCGCGTTCACGTCATTGCTGCAGGGCTTCGACCTGCCGCTCGTCGCGTTCATGTTGCTGGGCGCGTTCTTGTGGTCGACGACCACCTGCATGATCGCGCTGATGCTCAGCACTCTTTCGGCCAGCCGCCAGTGGCAGGCTTTCAACACGATCGGAATGCTCGTGCTGCTGGTGTGGCAGCTGTTCTTCGTGTTCGCCGTCGGCCCCATGATGATGAGTAACCCAATCCCGTTCGAAGACGAGGAATTCTGGTGGGGAGTCGGCTGCACGCTCACGGGTGTCGCGACGTATTTTCTTCTGTTTCAGAAAATCGCGATCTCTCGTCTGACGTTTGAGTCGGACAATCGCAGCAGTGGAATTCGAATAATCTGCAGTCTGCAGTTTCTGCTTGCCTGGATCGCCATCCTGGCAATTGGCATGTATTTTGGCGGGACTTATGTCGAGGACGAGGCCATCGGCAGTCTTCTTGCCGTCAGCGCAATCCACTGTTTCATCGTCGGGTTATTTGCGTCCACAGAAACCGATTTTCTGTCACGTCGAATTCGACGAAACATGCCGAAATCACTTGTCGGCCGACTTCTGATCGCCCCGTTCATGCCGGGAGGCAGTCGAGGCTTCGTCTACCTGCTGCTGCACCTGGCTGTGATCTTCGCCATCAGCCAATTCGGAATCTGGGGTCAGACGTTTGGCTACGCGGGGACGTGGGAACCCTGGCTGACCTATTGGGGAATCGCCCTGCCGTGCTACATCGTTGCGTACATCGGATTCGGATCCGCCGTCGGTCGCTGGGGACGGAAAATTACTCCTGAGATTCGCCCGGCTCATGCACGAGTCCTGGTCGTCCTCATGGGCGCGATGGCCATGATCGCTCCTTATCTGCCGTATGCCTTCGGGCTGGTTGAGTACCGCTACGGCTACTCGCTGATGTACATGAGCAATCCGTTCACAACCCTCGACATGCTGGCCAACGGAACTTCGAGCTCGGCCGAGGCAGTCATCAACATGCTGATCGCCGTCGCCTTTGTCGCCGTGCTGATCAACGTGCGATCCGCATGGACGGGAATCATGGAGCTGGTGAGGTACCAGGCAAGAGGAGCCTCGCCCAGGGCGATGTCACCGTCGGCTGACGAGAAGTCGGCGCCCGCAGAGGCAACGTAGGCTCAAAGCGACGTAAGCTCAAAGCAGACCGGTGATCGGTTCGTCCCGGTTGATGATCTGCAGGATGTCCCGCGGCACACTTTGAACCAGTCGCAGTTCGCCGACGTCGAACAGCGTGTGCATGATCGTTGCGAACAGGTGAGACGGGTCAAACGGCTCCGTCGCGGGGCGGGAGGCCGTGCGGTCGGACTGGCCGATGACCTGTCCCATTTTCAGCCCACCACCGGAAAGCAGCAGCGGAGTCAGCTCACCGTAGTGATCCCGTCCGCCGTTGCCGTTGATCCGTGGAGTTCGACCCATCTCGCCGGTCACGACCAGCAGGATGTCGTCGGAAAGTCCTCGTTCCTCGACATCTCGAATGAACGCGGCCACCGCGTGATCGACCTGTGAGCCGAGCCACTTCATCCCACCCAGATTTTTCGGGCTGTTCCCGTTGCTGTGCATGTCCCATCCGCAGTCAGAGACCGTGACGAACCCGCAACCCGCCTCGCACAGCCGACGCGCCATCAGCATCTGTCGCCCGAGCAGGTTGCTGGACCGCCGCATGTCGCCCCACTTTTGAACCTCTTCATTGGTGAAGAAGTGCGAGGTGTCGTAGCGGTCGATCGTTTTCGGATCTTCTTTTGAAAGATCAAACGCGCTGGCCGCTCCGTTGGCGATCACGTCGAAGGCCTGCTGCTGATACTCGTCGGTGAATTCGAGCAGCCCTTGCGAGTCGATGTCGCGTCGAATCTGGTCGAGACCGCTGAGCAGCTGGCGTCGATCACCGAACCTCTCCGCAGTCAGCTTCAGCTCCATGTTCTGTTTGAGCTCGCCGCCGCCGATCGGATTGAACGCCTCGAAGTTTTTGCCGAGCTGTCCGGCCTGAGTCAGCGTCGGCAGCGCGCCGGTTTCAAAGTTGCTGCCAAGCTTCAGGTCCGGGTCGATCGCCTCGGGCAGAATCAGCGTGTTGGTCGGAATGCCGGTCAGCGGGTTGTTCGTGCCGACGACTCGCGCGTAAACCGAACTCGCACTCGCCTCGAGCGGGTTGCGTCCGCTGACCACACTGCCGTAGCTGTGCCCGGCATTCTTCGACCCGTACGACCTGACAATTGAGAATTGGCTGGCCAGCTGCGCGAGCTGCGGAAACGTGCTGCCGAACGTGATTCCCGGATGCGTCGTCTGGATCTCGCCGTTGACGCTGTGAAACTCGGCCGGCGCCGTCATTTTTGGATCGAAGAACTCGATATGAGACGGTCCACCCTGCAGAAACAGCAGGACAACGGACTTCGGCCTCACCACATTCGGTGGCAATGCCGCCTCGGCTTGAGTTCGCAGTAGAGAGGCCAGCGAGAGTCCACCAAATCCGAGCGTGCCGACACGCAGAAACTCGCGGCGAGCGAGCCCCTGACACGTTTTGTCCGGGCGAGGATCCATGAGTGTCAGCATGATTTGTTCTCTGAGCAGCCTGCGTTGCGGTGGCCAGTTATGACGAGGGTCGATCGTATCGGAGCCTCTTGATCCGTGACAATCTGTTTCTGCCAGCAGGAATCATCGACCACTCCCGCTGTCACGGACAACCGTATTACTGATTCTGTCCGGCGCTCCTGGATCTGCAGACGAAAATGCCACCGAATGACGTCTCTCCGTCGTGAATCACTCCGAAGACCAGTCAGATTTGCATGACCGGCGGCGGCAAATGTGAGTTCCTCGGCCTTTCCTATGCGGGTGTTGCTTTGCCTTCCCCTGCCTCTCCATAATGCCTCGACTACTGGAGTAGTAGCGACAGGACTCTGACTGGAAGTGACTATGTTGAATCATTTTCGAATTCTGTCAGGCATCGTGTGTCTGTGTGCGTGTTTCAATTCTGCGACCGCTCAAACGCAAGTGTTCATTGCCGAGCCTGTGCAGGAGGTTTACAGCGACGGCAGTCCGACCGGCGTGATCATCACGAATCCCCAGCCGACGCTTCCCGTAGGCGCGCAGCCAGCTCAGATGCAGCCGGGACAACCACAACCAGTGCAGCCGCCGACTGGCCAGCAACCCGCAGGCGCCAGCAAGCCAGACGAGAACAAAAAGCCCGTGCCGGAATTCATTGTCCGGCCGGAAAAGCCAGAGACGGCCGCCGACCCGCGTGAGCTTCTCGCCGAACCAGGCACTGACGGAAAACTGAGCCTCAGCTTCAGCGGCCAGACCTGGCCTGGCCTGACGTCCTGCGATGGCTGAAGCGAGTCTCTATAACAAGCCTCGACTGGGACGAACTGCCCAAAGGCTACATCAACGTCGTCACGTCGCGACGGTATTCCGTCCCGGAAATTCGAGACATTCTGAACCGTCACCTGCTGACGCGAGGGTTCACGATTCTGGTCAACGGCGAGATGATGTCGGTTCGAAAAATCGCGACGATCGACCCGTCGCTCGTTCCGCGAATCTCGGAAGACGAGCTCGACATTCGGCTCGACCATGAGTTTGTGAAAATCTCCTTCGCTCTGAAGTCGATGCTCGCTGCGGATGCCGTTGAAGAACTGGCCCCGATGAAAAGTCCAAACGGCAAGCTCGTCGCGCTCTCGCGAACGAACCGCCTGGAGGCGATGGACGCGGTCATCAACCTGCGTGAAATTCGCAACGTCATTCGCGATGAACAGTCGGGCGAGGACGACCAACGTCTCGTCCGCCCGTTCCCGCTGAAGTACGTCCGGGCGGAGGACGTCGTCGATCAGCTCAAGGGACTGCTGGGCGAATCCGTCAGCACGGGCGACGGAGGCGGGATGATGAACCCGGCGATGATGCAGCAGATGATGCAGCAACAGCAGCAGATGATGCAGGCCGCTCAGGCCGCTGCCGCTGGGGGAGGCAAGAGACAGAAGCCGGCTGAGAAAGTCCACATCGTCGCCAACGTACGGGACAACGAGATTCTCGTGAACGCTCCGCCGGACAAGATGGCACTCATCGCAGAAGCCATTGAGATCATCGACAAGAGACCCGGTATTTCGGATTCGCGACTGAGTTCCGTCTCTGAGACGGAGGTCTACCGTCTGGCCAGTCTCAACCCGCAGACATTTCTCACGATCCTTGAAGAGCTCGGTGGCGTCACGCCGCGAACGCGGATTCAAATCGACACCGGCAAGCGAGCTTTGATCGTCAGCGGCCCTCGGTCCGACCACATCATCATCGAAATGCTCGTCAAGAAGCTGGATGGCAGCAGCCGGCACTTTCACGTCATCCCGCTGCGTAAACACGACGCCGACTACGTCGCAGGTTCCATCCGATTCATGCTGGGGACCGAGGTCGAGAAGAAAGAGGACCCGCAGCGTCGAAGTTTTTTCTATAACGAATTTGGAGGATTCGGTGGCGGCGGTGGCGGACAGCAGCAGGAATCCAATGATGACTCGTTCCGGATCGACGCCGACCTCGAGTACAACCGGCTGCTGCTGTGGTGCAACGAACTGGAACTCGGACAGATTCAGAATCTGCTGGTTGAGCTGGGTGAGCTCACCGACCCGCGCGGCAACGCGAATCGACGACGCTCGTTTCAGGTCGAGTCGCTCGAAGAGGCTCTCAAGCTGATCGACACACTTGAGAAAACCTGGCCGTCGCGAGGCCGCAACAGGCTCGACATTGCTCCGCTGCCTGAACTGCCGATTGAAGACGATCAACCTCAGTCTCCGGTTTCTCCTGACCAGCTGGATCCGGTTTCACCTCGCGCCTCAAAAGACAACAAACCCCCTGCCCTGCTGGCGAAAGCGGAATCAAAAGGAGTCCCGACCGCGGCGATCGATCCGGGGTACTTCCGACTGCTGGAAGTCAGCCGACGTCAGGCGGAAGAAGCAAAGCCGCAGGAAGCTCCGCAGACGACTCCGCCTCGCCGCAATACCGGCGAGAAGCCGACAGGAACTGTAAAACCAGATGCAGCCGAAGCGACCACAAACGAATCCGACCCGGAAGCCGAGCGGCTTCGTCAGCTGATCGAGCGACTGCGGAAAGATCGTGCAGCGGCGACTCAATCCGGCTCCTCATCCGAACGAAGTCCCGTCGAGCCTCTGGACTCTCCGATCCACATCCGCGTGATACCCGCCGGCGAAATCTACTTCGAGTCCGACGACACCCGCGCGCTGGACGCGCTCGAAGAAACTCTCGCCGAGTTCGCGCCGCCTCGCCGCGACTGGAAAGTCATCCAGCTCAAATATCCGGATACGTGGGCACTCGGCATTGAGCTCATTCTTCACGACGTGTTCAAAGCGGAAATCGAAGCCGGCGAAAAAGGTGGCGGAATGGAGTTCGACCCGTTCTTCGGAATGGTTCCGACCGCGAAAAAAGACTCCGGACCGCGACGGCTTTCCAATCGCAAGCCGTTGAAAATCATCTCCGACCGGGACTCACACACGATCCTTGTTCAGGGAGCCACCCGCGATCAGCTGCGAATGATCGAAGAGCTCATCGCGATCTACGACCGTCCGCAGTCGACAGAGGCGCACGCGATTCGGAAAACGAAAATCTTCCAGTTGAAATACACACAGGCAACGGTCATCGCCGAGGCCATCAAAGATGTGTACCGCGATCTGCTCAGCGAAAACGACAAGGCGCTGCAACAAAACCAGCGGGGTGATGACAAGGAACGTCCGGCCGACCGCGGCGTGACTTACATCTACGGAGGCGGCGAGGGTGAGGGCGAGGAGAGCCAGGAGCAACGCATCAAGTTCAAGGGCCAGCTCTCGATCGGAGTGGACAGTGTCTCAAATACGCTGATCGTGTCTGCTGGCGGCGGGCTGCTGGAAAACGTGGGACAGATTGTCGAGGCACTCGATGAGGCAGCGAAACCCAACTCCGCTGTCCAGGTGATCCAGATCGACTCGCGAGTCAACCCGCGACTGCTGCAGGAGAAACTGCACAAAATCTTCGGCCCGAAGCCGCCACAGCAGCAGCCCGACCAGAAGGGCAAAAACAAGAACGGCGAGCAGCCGAACGAAAATCCGGGAATCCCCCAGAACGGCGCCATCATCGTCAATTAGCCCGGATTGTTCGTAGGCTGGGTCGAGGCTTGCTGCACCCACCCTGCGAGGGTCGTGGATAAGCCAGGCAAGTGCTTTGTCAGGGCTGAAAAGTGGGGTAAGCATCCTGCTTGCCAACGTTCTGTGACCGAACATCGCAAGCTGGAAGCTTACGCCACGGAAACCACGACCCGTAAATCCCGCTTTGACAAAGCACAAGCGACCGGTTGATCGAGTGCCGCTGAATTCTCCGGTGCTCTCCGCGTTGAAAACCGAGGGGCGCAGTGACGCAGGGCCTCGCTCTCTCGACAGGATCACTTGTCAAACATTCCAGAAGTGGCTTGGCGACACGATCAGAGTCCGTGGCAAAGTCGCCGTGCCACTGACTGCCGACTATGATCCAGCCGGCTTTTGCGCCTCGACAGTCAGCTCGCTGCAGCCGCGCGAGTTCCGTCCCACCTGGAAAAGGCTCCCCATGAAACTGTATTCAACGCTCGCTTTGCTGCTGGTTCTTTTCGTGAACCCTCTTCACGCTGCCGAAGAAACGAAAGACAAGGCGGACAAGAAATTCTACGACCCCGTCGAAAAGGAAATCGAAGGCTGGACGGTCGCGGTCGACCCGAAGCTGCTTTCCGAAGAAGGGAAAGAGGTCGGGGACAAAGCCTTTGTGGCGCTCGCCAATCACCTTCAACGAGTCAAATACATCGTGCCGGAGGAGCGTGTGGCGGAGTTGCAGAAGCTTCGTATCTGGCTCGAACTGGACGGCGAGCTCGGAAATATGCAGTACCACCCGGACAAGGGATGGCTGAAGGCGAACGGCCACGACCCACGGCTCGTCAAGCACGTACACCTGCCGCGGGCCAGGCAGTTGTTCGACCGGCACATGTGGGCGAAGCACCCGTACGTCGTGCTCCACGAACTGGCTCACTCGTACCACGATCAGGTTTTGAGCTTCGACAACGAAGCGATCATCGAGGCTTACGAAAACATCAAAGGAAACGGCAGCTACGAAAAAGTGCTCCTCTTCACCGGAGCGAAAGTGAAGCACTACGGCCTGAACAATCACAAGGAGTACTTCGCCGAGTCCACTGAGGCGTACTTCGGCATGAACGACTTCTACCCGTTCGTTCGAGCCGAGCTGAAGGAGCACGACCCGAAGATGTTCTCGCTGCTGGAGAAGATCTGGGGGCCGATCAAGTAGTCAGAGCAAACGGTTCATTCGCCTGACCCCGATCGATCTGCTCTCTCTTATGGCGCTTGCGAATTCATGGCGAGTGTCGACGGTGCTTCCACGGGCTGGGCTTCGTCGGCCGGTTTCATTCGGATCAGCGAGCGAAGCAGCAGGAACGTGACGACTCCGCAGATTGCCAGCAGCGGGAAGTCGAACCGTAGCTGGCTTTCCTCGCCGACGGAGAAGAACCAGCGACCGGGACCGGATTCGAGCCAGGCCGGAGTGGACGCGGCCAGCGCCTCGGACGCGCGGCTGTGCATGACGCCCAGCGTGTTGAAGCACAGGTGGAAGACAATTCCCGGAAGCAGGCTCCGGCTGCGAATGGCCAGCAGGCCGAGCACCAGACCCAGCAACGACGCGTTGAAGACCTGTTGAGGCACCATGTGAATGATGCCAAACGTGACGCTCGACAGAACGATTGCCACTTTCCAGCGACCGCCTGAGCTGAAGCCGCTGAGAATGAAGCCGCGAAATGCAAGCTCCTCGCAGATTGCCGGGGCCAGAGCGAATGTTCCGATGATCGCCCACAGTGGCAGTTTGCTGTCGCCCATCGTCGCGAACGCGGCCCGGAAGCTTTCCGGCAGTTGCGGAAAGTACGGAGCGAGCCCGGTGAGCAGTTCCATCGCCAGCGGGAAGATCATCAGCGGCAGCACAACAGCCATGCCCAGCACAGACCAGGAAGGCATCCGCAGTCTGAGAGTCTCGCGGATGTTTGACGTCAGCAGGATCGCCATGAACAGCGCCGGGGCCGCGATCAGTGCGACCTGGCTCGCCAGGCCCAGCTGCAGGACTCGCCAGCCAAGCTCGGCGACCGGAGTGTCTGACATCGCTCCGGTCAGCAGCCACATCGATAGAAACTGCATCATCAGCATCACGACAAAACAGGCGACTCCCTGAGCAAAGCTCGGCGTGGCATCTTTTTCGCGGAGCATGTGTCGCAGCCAGAGCCGCAGGTCAAATCGCTCGTCCGCACGGAACAGAACGTCCTCACTCTTAAACTGCTCGACAGCCCACCACAGGGCGAGCAGACAATAAGTGATGCTCGACATCAAAACGGGCAGAGCAAAGACAAGAATTTCGGTACCGGCCGGATTGGAAAGCAGCGCCTTCAGAAGCAGCGCCGGACCGACGATCGGGATCGCACAATAAAATGTTGAGTGCAGTGCTTCCGGTTCGAGCTCGATCGTGGGCATCATCGAAAACATTGTCAGGCCCATCGTGAACATGAACAGCGGAGTCAGGTAGTACTGACCTTCCTTGGTGCTGCGGGCGAATGTCGCGAGGGCCAGGCTGAGCGCACTGAAGAATGCCGCCAGTGGCAGAAGCAATATCACAAGCCAGAACAAAGCCAGCGGAGTCGGCAGCGGAATGTTGCTCATCGGACCGGTCGTTGCTGCGGCAGCCATCGAGACCATCGTCCGCCCGGTAAAACCCATGCTGATCAGGTTCAGGATCGTCGTGCTTACGCTGAAGGCGAACACCGTCAGAAACTTGCCGAGTACGATTTCTGATCGCGACGCCGGACAGATCAGCAGCGTCTCCATCGTGCCCCGTTCTTTCTCGCCGGACGCGACATCGACCGCCGGATAAAACGCTCCCGTCAGAGCCATGATCACCAGCAGAGCCGGGAAGATTCGGCTCCACAGCATGTTGGCGATTTCGCCCTCACTGGCGACATCGACAGACATCACGCTGACCGGATCAACGACGGTTTCCGGCAGACCGGCCGCCTGCAGCCGATCGTTCAGCAGCCTCTTTTCCCACTTGTTAAGAGCCTCAACGATCCGCCGATACGCGAGGTCAGACTTCTGACTGGCCCGGTTCCGGACGATGATCGGGCGGAGCAACGGCAGTTCGTGCAGTGCCTCACTGTCGAAATCCTTCTTGCCCAGGAGAGCATCGATCTGCTTGAGCGTCTCGCCGAAGCCGTCAGGAATGATCAGAACAGCCTGCAGTTTTTCTGTCGTGAATTTCTCGCCGATCTGCTTCTTCAATTCCGTAAATGCCCGCTGCTTCGCGGCAAGATCGAAATCGGCTGGCGGCTTGACAGATTTCTCGGCGTTCATCTTTGCCCGCAGCCGAGCGGCTTCAACTCCCGGTAGTTCATCGAGCAGATTGCGGTTGTAAGGTGCGAGGCTTCGAGCCAGTGCGTTGCGTTTTTCAACGAGGACTCGGATTTCCTGAGCGGCCTTCAGCTGCTGAACGCGATCTGCGGGTTCCACATCCGACGATGACGCGATCTTGTCTGAGTCTGAAATGATAAGCACTTTCGTGGCGTCTTCCTGCCGCGAGAACCAGCGATCCGAAAAGCGTCCTTCTTCAATCAGAGGAAGTTCCGGTAACTCGCCCGCCCCGAGCACAACGATGTGTCGGGCCTGTTCAGACAGCAACATCGACATCTGCGCGGCCAGCAGACCGAGACCCGGATACAGCAGCAGCGGCAGCACGACGACCATGAACAGCGTCCGCCGGTCGCGCAGCTGGTCGCGGATTTCCCGATGCAGAATCAGTCGGATATTTCGCCACGTCATTACGAGTCGCCCTTCGCGTCTGCCCCGACGTTGGTGGTCAGCTTTTCGTCGTACCGGTCAATCAGGTTGAAGAAGAGATCTTCCATCGTCGCCTGGCCATGCGTTTCGCACAGTTCGTCGTGTGTTCCCGTCGCCAGGATCGCTCCCTTGTGGATGATCGCGACGCGATCACAAAGCTTCTCGACTTCGGACATGATGTGAGTCGAAAAAATGATCGACTTGCCGGCCTCGCGCAGAGCCAGGACCGCACTCAGCACGTTTCTCGCAACCAGCACATCGAGCCCTGAGGTTGGCTCGTCGAAAATCAAAACGGGCGGATCGTGAATGATCGTCCGAGCGATCGACACCTTCTGTTTCATTCCAGTCGACAGTCTCGAACAGAGCACATCTTTGAAGTCGTGCATCTGGAGCGTCGTGAAAACCGAGTTCATTCGCTCGTAAAGCTCGTCGCCGTCCAGGTCGTAAAGACGCCCGAAGTACTCCACCATTTCCCACGCGGACATGCGGTCATAAATACCGGTGTTGTTCGACATGAAGCCAATGCGTGAGCGGACCTGCGAGGGGTTTGTCTCAACGTCGTATCCGGCCACGATGGCCCGGCCGCTGCTCGGCCGAAGAACCGTGCTGAGGATTCGCAGGCAGGTCGTCTTTCCCGCGCCGTTCGGCCCAAGGAGCCCGTAGATCTCGCCCGGTCGCACCTCGAAACTGACGTCATCCAGCGCAGCGACGCTGCCGAGTTTCAGATCGGGGAAACGCTTGGTGAGATTTCTGACTTCGATCATTCATTTTTCCGTTCGGTGCGTCCTGACGCACCAGACCGCCAGCGAAGAGACACTGCGTGACGAACTCACGCCGCGGACACGGCACTGGGTACGAAACCCGAGTGGGTTACGCAGACCGATTCGCTGGGAACGCTTCAGACTCTACCCCATCCGGAGAGGCACTCGCAGCATCGGCTCGCTCTTAAGCGTGACCGAACGAAGATCGGTCGGCGGCAAACGTTTTCAGACTCACGCCAGGCAACTACTCCCTCGCCAGACACGTCGACGCGACCGCCACAACCGGCACGAATGGTTCGTCAGCCGAGGATGTCGTGCACGATTTCGCCATGAATATCCGTCAGCCGAAAATCGCGGCCGGCGAATTTGTATGTCAGCTTCGTGTGGTCCAGGCCAAGCTGATGCAGCATCGTCGCGTGCAGATCGTGCAGGTGGACCTTGTCCTCGACGGCGTAATATCCGTACTCGTCGGTTTTTCCATACGTCATCCCGCCGCGGAACCCGCCGCCGGCCATCCACATTGTGTAGCCCTGCGGGTTGTGGTCGCGGCCGTTGTCTCCCTGAGCGACCGGCGTCCGCCCGAACTCGCCGCCCCACAGAACGAGAGTCTCGTCGAGCAGGCCGCGAGCTTTCAGATCTTTCAGCAGAGCCGAAATCGGCTGGTCAACCTCCATCGCGTTGCCGGAGTGCCCGTTCCGCAGATCGCCGTGCTGGTCCCACTTGTAACTGTGAGTGCACTGCACGAAGCGTACGCCACGCTCGATAAACCGCCTTGCCATCAAACACTGCCGACCGAAATTCTTCGTCGGGCCATTTTCCAGTCCATACGCCTTCAGCGTCTCGGGAGTCTCTCCAGAAATACTCTGCAGCTCCGGCGCGGCGGCCTGCATTCGGAAGGCCAGTTCGAAGGAATTGATTCGAGCTTCCAGGTCTCCGTCCGACCCGTCCTCGCGAAGCCGCTGTCGATTCATCCTCTGCACAAAGTCCAGCTCCGCCCGCTGCAGGTCAGGCGGCAGTCCATCCGCGTTTTCGATGAACGGGATTCTCGCCTGGTCGGATGGAATGCTGGCATTGCCAATCGGAGTGCCTGCGTAGTCAGCCGGAAGAAACGACGACGAAAAGGCGTTGACGCCTCCGTGAGTCATCGTCGGGCAGATCGTGATGAAGCCTGGCAGGTTTTCGTTTTCCGTCCCGAGCCCGTACGTGATCCACGATCCCATGCTCGGCCGGATAAACGTGTCGCTGCCCGTGTGAAGTTCGAGCAACGCCGCTCCGTGACGCGAGTTCGATCCGTGCATCGAATTCACGATGCACATGTCGTCGACACAGCCCGCGATGTGAGGAAACAGGTCGCTGACCCACGCGCCGGACTCGCCATATTGATGAAACTTCCAGGGCGACTTCAGCAGGTTTCCCGTCGCACCGGACTGAACTCGGGGCTTGGGAAACGGCAACGGCTTGCCGTGATCCTTCTCGAGCTGAGGCTTATAGTCGAACGTGTCGACCTGAGATGGTCCGCCGTGCATAAAGAGGAAGATGATCCGCTTCGCCCTCGCCGGAAATTGCGGCTCGCGAGCCGCCAGCAGACCGGCCTGCGTTTCCCGGCCGAGCAACCCGGACAGCGCAACGCTGCCAAAGCCGGCCGCACTGGACTGCAGCATTCTCCGTCGGGAAAAAGTTTGTGGACGATTCATCGCACTCTTCCGAAACATCGAGTTGAAGCAATCGTTTGATTCTACCCGCTCATCGGGTTTTGCGCAGCTCGATCGTCACCTTTGAGCGACATGCCATCTGGCGAGCGAATCACAAATCCGACTCCACCAAAAGAAAAACACCTCGACTCATGCGAGTCGAGGTGTGGGTGTCGTTCAGAATTCGGCTGGCGAGGAAACTTCTCGCAGCGATTATTCTTCGGTGACTTTCGCTTCTTCGTCCTTCACGGCAGCAGCGGCTTCTTCTTTGGCGTTGTCGGCCGGTTTTTCGTCCGCTGGTTTCTCGTCGGCCGGTTTCTTGTCAGCTGGCTTCTCGTCGCCTTTCGGAGCGGGAGCTTTCGCGGCAGCGAGCTGTTTTGTCAGATCGGCGACTTTCGCTTTTTCCACAGCCAGAGCCGCTTCTGCTGCCTTGCGAGCAGCCTCTTCCACCTGCTGAGCCTTCACGGCATCCTCTTTGGCTTTCGCTTCAACGACCGCGGCGGCTTCGGCTTTTTTCTGTTCTGCGACGGCAGCGTCTTTCGCTTTCGCTTCAGCGACCGCAGCGGCTTCGGCCTTCTTCTGTGTGGCGACGGCAGCGTCTTTCGCTTTTTTCTCAGCTTCGGCGGCGGCTTCTGCTTTCTGTCGCTCAGCGAGAGCGGCTTCTTCAGCATTCACAGCCGCGTTTTTAGCTTTGACGGCCTCGACCTTCGCGGCTTCGGCAACCTTCGCCTGCTGCTCTGCGATGGCTCGCTGTTTTGTCGCTTCAGCCGCGCTGGCTGCGGCACTCTCCTGAGACTGCTTCGCTTCGGCGAGGGATTTGGCAGCCCGCTCGGCCTGAGCTTTCGCTTCGGTCTGAGCACTCTTCGCGACGGCTTCGGCTTTGGCTCGTGCCGCTTTCTCCGCGACCAGTTCCTGCTGAACCTGAGCCAGCAGTGCGGCGAGCTTTCCGACTTCGGCCTCGGCCCTTGTCGCATCTTCGGCCCGCTTCAGGGACTCAGCGTAGGACATGGGAAACCGGCAGGCGGTCTGGCACTGCGTCGTCGGGCACTGAACGGCCTGACGCTGCGTCGTGTAGACGACTTTCGGACAACATTTGTCGGCGGCGAGAGCGGGCGAAACGCTCGCGGCCACGACGACGGCACAGAGAAGGCCTGTGACTTTTTTCATTGATGGAGCCTCATGGATCGAAGAGGAAAGGGGTGAGAACGCCCACACGGGATTCACGCGATGAGAGAACTCACACGGAAAGCCTGTTGGGGCTGGTAATCCAGCGAAGCGGCGGGGCCGCTACCGATCAGGCAGGTAAGCGAGTGTGTGATTGTCACATCGTCGACGCGGATCAGCAAGTTTCTGAATGCCAGAACGGTGCGATTCACGCGGGATTTGTAAAGCGGGATCGGTTGAGCTCAACGAACTGATCGGCCCAGTAATAACTGTCAAGCAGACTCGACGTGTCGCGCCCGAGAATTGTGAGAGCCGCGTAAACCGCTTCGATCGTCGCAAGTCCTGCGGACGGGTCCTCGTACAGTTTCGAAACCCGCGGGTACGCCGTCTGCCACGGCGGGAGCGATCGAACCGGCACATCCCGGAAAAAGGGCTCCATTTTTTCCGCCAGTTTCCACGTTCCGTCGAGCACCAGCAGCCCGGAATCCGCGTCCGTCTCGGACAATTCCTCACCGCCGATTCCCAGCCGCACGTAACCGTCGAGCGGTTCCTGGCCCTGCTTCGGGAACGTCCAGAACACAAAGTCGTCGCGCTTTCGAAGTGGCTCGACGGTGCACTTGCTTCGCTTTTCTCGCGGATGAACAACGATGATCGTGGGAGGTGGCGTCACAGCGAACAAACCCGGATGAAAAACGACAGAAGAACACGCACTCTGAAATGTCTCTGATCTGGCCCGCTCGACATCCCCTGTTCTGGATGTCGACAAAAACGGAATGTCGCAATGGTTCTGCCGAACACACTGATTCCCCAGCGAGTAAATCCAGACGCCGACCGGCCCCGGCCCCGGCGACGGCGACGACGCGACGAGGCGGCGTGCGATTTCAGGCGACTAACTTTTCAGTTCGGTGAGGCCGAAGCCGGCGACGCGGCATTGTCGCAATGAGGTCCCGGCTTCGCTATCGTCGATGTTCGAAACAGAAATACGGAAGCGGGCTCCCCCGCGAGCGGTAAGAATCTCACCGAGACTGACTCCACGCCAGGCTCACCAGCGACTTCGGGACACACCATGCGCATACTCGCCGGCTGGGACAACGAACCCGAAGCGGAACTCATTCTCACTTTTCTCGGCATTGAACACGAAGTCGTGATCTTTAAATCGGGTGAGGAATTCCGTACGGCGATCGAGGCCGGGAAGCCGTACGACATCCTGCTGATGGCCATCACTCTGCCGGATGTCGAAACGGGCTATGAGCTGTTCCAGCTGGCTCGCGACACTTATCCGCTTATTCCCATTCTGGGAGCCTGCAGCCAGTCGGACGTCTTCCGCATTGTTCGTTTCATGGCGAACGGACTGAACGCGTACGTCATCCGCGACAGCGGCGGCGATTACGTCTTCATGCTGCAGATGATTCTGGAAAGCACGCTCGAAGCCGTCCGAGCCGCGCGCGATCAGGAGCTCTCCAAAAAGCTGCGGGAGGAAATTGAGTCGGTCCGTAAACTCCAGGCTTCGGTCATTCCCAAAGAGCTCGAAGCGCCCGAGGGCTACCAGATTTGCGGACGCTACGAACCCTCGCAGATTCGGGTCTTTGGTGGCCAGCCGGTGACGATGGCGGGGGGAGACTACTACGACGTGTTCACGCTGCCGGATAACAACATTGTAATGCTGGTGGGAGACGCCTCGGGCCACGGGATGAAGGCCTGCATGTCGATAATGACGATGCACACGCTCGTCCGCATGATCCGCACCCAGAAGTACAAAGACACGGCTCACTTCGTGGAAGTGATCAACAATCAGCTGTGCGAACAGTCGATCGTCAGCGAAGAAGGCGGCTTCATCACGCTGCTGTACGGCATCCTCGATGTCGAGCGGAATGAACTGCAATGGTCTGCGGCCGGTCACCAGGCTCCGATCCTGCAGAACCTCGACACAGGAGAAATCGGTCCCGTCGCCGGTGCGGAAGCCGGCGGTCTGCCTCTCGCCGTCATGATGGGAGCTGACTACGAAACCTACACACTGCCGATTCCGAAAAACTGCCGACTGCTGCTGTACACAGACGGCCTGGAAGAGGCTTTCCCGGAAGGGGCCAGCGACGACGAACACGACCAGTTCGGCGTCGCCGGCATTTCCAGGACGATGCTCGAAACGACCGAACAGCCTCTGGAAGATTCCCTGGCGAGGCTCTTCGATGCTTCGAGCGAGCACACACAGGGAAGCGGCCGTCACGACGACACCTCGGTGCTGTACCTGGAAAGACGCAGCTGAAAGTCCCTGACATGAGCGACGAGTATCTGGCGGTCTCCCGCTGCGAACGAAGCGGGCGCCACGCAATCCTCGCTTGTGACTCTCACACGGCGTGGGTCTATCTGCACGCACCCGGTTCTGATGAAGGCTCGACCGGACCCGTCCAGGCGAGATGCTTCGCCTTCAATCTCTGCGAACTGATCGACCGGGCGGATGTGAAGAACTACCGCCCTGCTCCTCCCCCGATCGCCTTAGGATTCGGATCCGACCTCGCCGTGTGCCGCGAGCCTGCGGAACACAAGTGGCAGCTGGTCTGGTCCCGCGACGGGAACGCCATTCTGCTGGTGCGTGATGAGGAGCCGTGGTGTCTGACGTCGACCAGCGAACCCGACGGGCACAGCAAGGCCATCCGAGCGAAAGGCCCCTGGGGCGATCCGTGGTCAGAGACGGTGTACTCGACGACAGACTGGGACAGCCCTGCACCCGAGTTCTGCTGATCGTCGACTTTCGCTCTGCGAAAGTTGCGCCACTTTCGCGGAGCGAAAGGCGACGATCATTAATCAGCCTGCACCAGCGCGAGCTCATCCCTCGCGTAATCGAGGCTTTGCCGTACGTTCAGATCCTCGCGGGTGACCTGCTCCGCATCGGTCATCTTCGAGATAAACTGCAGATTGTTTGACGAGTGGTCGCGGACGTACTGGAGAGTTCTCGCGAGCTCGCGCGCAGGCACCTTCGACAGCGTCGTCCAGTACTCCTGGGTCAGGCACGGAACTTTGAGCGGGTCTCGCGTGATCAATTCGAGGCTGAAATCGATGTTCGGTTTCGCCTTTTTCAGGATCGTCACCATCGACTTCAGATCGAGTCCGCCCCGGCCGAGCGGGATGTCGGCAAGCAGAAATCCCTCATCGTAAAGCTGCAGAGCCTGGTCCTTCAGGTGGACCGAGTGCGCCCACGGGGCGAACGCTTTCACCGTTTCGATCGGGTCTTCCAGCAGCGCGAAACTGTTTCCCGTGTCGACGCATGCGCCGATGAACTCGCTGCTGATGTGCTCAAACAGAGCAACTCGTTCAGCGTCCCGCTGGTCTTTGTGATTCTCAACAGCCAAAGGGACCCGGTGCCGTTCCGCGACGGGAGCGGCCAGTTCGAGCATCCGCTGCCCGTTCGCCACAGCTTCTTTGAAATCTTCCAGCTTCTGAAACTGCTCGTACCGCCGTCCAGGAATGATCGTTGTCCTGGCAGCTTTGGCGGCGACGGCCGCGGCCGTTTTGAGCTCGGCATCGAACCTTGCCACATCGTTTTTGTTTTGTGGCGGTCGCACGATCGCTTCGATGTAGAGGCTGTGCTTTGAGGCAAAGTCTTTCAGCCTGGCGGCCTGTTCATCCGAAAGGACGCCCAGCGAACACTGCATTCCTCCCGCCCCGACGTCGCGGCAGTGGTTCAGAAAATTCTCCGGAGCGTACAGGTCGAAGGTGGGATCCTTCTTCCGCAAGAGGTCCCGGCGAAAACGGCTGCAGTACAGAACCAGGCCGAGTTTCGTTTTCCGTCGCGTTTCCTCAGCGGCCTCACCGGGAATTGCTGCGACGACTGCCGATCCGGCGATCAGCCCGAGCGCAGTGCGGCGGGAAATAACAGGAGTCACTGCTTCAGCCATCGGATTCCGAGGCAGGTGAGTCAGTGAATTTCGCAGAGGCCGCGAATCAATTGCTGTTCGTGTCATTCGTTGGCCTGTCTGATTTGAGGTAGGGCACCTGATAGTCGGTCGGCAGCGGCGTGACGAGATTCTCCTTCGCCCACTTGTCCCAGCTACGGGCAATCGTCGCCGCCAGTTGCGGTTTCTCATCGACCAGATTGTTGAGCTCACTGCGATCCTCTTTGAGGTCGTACAGCTCCCAGGGCTGGCCTTTCAGTGCGACAAGTTTCCATTTGCCGAACAGGACTGCGCGGTTGCCTTCGTGCTCGAAGTAAAACGCGCCGCGAACGACGCGCTCGCCGTTTAACTGCGGGGCGAGGCTCTGGCCAGGCAGTTTGAGTGTGCCCTGATATTCGACTTCGGCCACGTCGACGATCGTCGGCAGAAGGTCCATGATGTGAGCACGGCGATGGTCGATTTCGCCGGCTCGATTCCAGCGGCCGGGAAAGTGAACGATGCACGGCGACGCGATGCCGCCTTCGTGAGCGTAGTGCTTGTAAAGTCGCCAGGGCGTATTCGACGCGTTGGCCCAGCCCGAGCCCGCGCTGTGAAACGTGCCGGGCTCGCCCATCTGCTCAATCTTTTTTGCGGTGTGCAGAATGTTGTTCGGGCTGGACTTAATGTCGAAACCGTGCGGGTCCCACTCGGCACACGCTCCGTTATCGGACAGGAAAATGATCATCGTGTTATCGAGCTCGCCCGTCCGTTTGAGATCGCTCACGACGCGGCCGATGTTCTGGTCCATGCGATCGACCATGGCCGCGTAGATGGCCATGCGGCGGGCCAGGTCGGCTCGGCGGTCGCCCGGCAGCGATGTCCACTCGGGATTCGTGCCGGTGTTGACCTCGCCGTAATCCCACCACGGCGAGCGTGGCGTGAGCTTCGTGGACTCAGCCACGATGCCAAGCTTCTTCATCCGGGCGAGCCGTTTCTCGCGGAGCACATCCCAGCCGTCATGAAAGCGGTCGGCGTATTTTGCGATGTCCTTCTTCGGCGCCTGCAGCGGGAAGTGCGGAGCGTTGCAGGCAAGGTACAGAAACCACGGCTTGTCCGGCGTCTCGCGCGCCTGGTTCAGAAAGTCGAGTGCGTGATCGGTGACCGCGTCGGTCCCGTAGAAGTTTCCGGCTTCGTATTCGCGCTTCGGATGTCCCGTCGGCAGTCGCAGAAAGTGATCGGGATCCCAGAACGTTTTTGCGCTGGCGAGCGTTCCGTAGAACTCCTCGAAGCCGTGCTTCGTCGGGTCTTCCGTTCCAAGATGCCACTTCCCGGAAATGAACGAGCGATAGCCTCCTGCCTGAAGAACTTGAGCAATCGTTTGAGCCTCGTCGGACAGCCGACCTCGGTACCCTGGCTGGCCGATGTCCTGAGTCATGTGACCCAGACCGACTCGATGCGGATACTGACCGGTCAGAATGCACGCCCGGGACGGACAGCAGCGACCGATGTTGTAAAACCGCGTCAGCCGAATGCCGCCCTCGGCGAGCGAGTTCAGATGCGGCGTGTCGATCTCGCCCCCGTAGCAGCCCAGATCGCTGTACCCCAGATCGTCGGCGACGATCAGCAGCACGTTCGGTTTCCCGGCCGCGTCCGCGGTGAGCGAACAAAGCAGAATGGCCGACGTCAAAAGTGGTCTGAATCCCGTCATCCTGGCGAGCTCCTTGAACTGTCGATCAGAGACGGCACTTTAAGCACCCGTTTGAAAAAGTCGCGGCACGACGCAAGCCGTCGGGGCAAGCTTTCCCATGCAATACCGGGGCGGCTCGCGCCGCTCCGCTAAATGAATTCGACTTTTTTAACGGACTGTTTGTCAGCGGCAGCCGGGGATGAACGGGAAGACGGTTTTTGTTTCCTCGCCCGAACATCTTATGATGCCTCCGCCTCACGAGCACCCGACGAGCTCGAATCCAGGAATTGTGAGAGTTCTGTCAGGCACCTCACAATCCCCGCGGGGCGAAACGCTGATAATACTGAGTGAGCTTTTTCTGCAGTCGTCGACCGGAGAACTGGACGATGAGCGAACCAACCAACACGCCTGAAAATTCCGCTGGCCAGGATCACGAAGACGGCTGGCAGCCCTGCGCGCCGGGCGAAATCTCGGGAATGGTCGGCCGGATTCAGGATCGTCGCCGCGCGATCGTTGTCGGGCGAACGACCTTTGCCGCGGCTCTGGTGCTGTGTGTGGCCGCCGCCTCGCAGTTTTCCGGCTTCTCGGCGGCCGAGCACGATTGCGGAGGCATCGTCTGCTCGGACGTGATGGCTCATCTGGAGGCGTACCGGACCGGAACCCTCGATGAGAAAACGACCGGGCAGGTGCGGCTCCATCTTGAGGAATGTCCGCAGTGCGGTCCGAAATTCCGCAAGATGACCGGAGGCTCCGCGCAACTGGATGCGGGCTCTTTCGGAGACACAGTCGTGATGGCCGGCTTCGCGCGCTGAGCCCCGACAGGTCAGGCTGCGACCGGGCAAATTAACCCGATGCGTCAGCGAGGGCGAAAAACGATTGCCAGGCCGGCCGCAGTTCCCCCTCGCTCACGCGCTTTGAAGGGATCTGCGGGCTGACGCCCGCAGCTATGTGCTGTCGTCGCTTCGCGACTGAAACGCGCAACTTCAATACTCACGCGTCGGGTTACATTTTCGCCACCCGACGATTCAGAGAATTTTTCGTTTTTCCAGGAGACGCTCTGCCCGGCGGAATTCTCTGAGGCATAATTCCAGCGGCAGCTCGATTTCGCGCTCAGACTTGCGGCTCGAAGTGCCGATGAAACCGGCATTGATCAAGACGGGCAAACCGTCAATGATCCTGTCGCTTTTCAGATCTCTCAAATCTATCCGACGGAGGTTCCAAACCAACCCGACGGGCTCGGATGACCAAAGGTGAGTGCCTGGCACTACCTCGTCCCGCCCTTCTTCAAGCGACTCTGCCGTCGCATGCCTGAGAGATTTGAATCAGAACCGCGGTTCCTTCGGGAGCCGCGGTTTTGTTTTTGGGTGAGCCGTCTGGCGACGCCGCGTCGGATGGATGAGGTTCGTCAGAGACTGCCCACGGAACGGAGTGCAAAATGAAAAGTGAGAAATGAAAAGTGCAAATTGAGTTCAGACCGGGCCACTTTTCATTTTGCATTTCTCACTTTTCATTTTTCACTCATTCCGATTCCCGCTGGCTGTTTCCGGAATCAGCGAGGCACGTTTTCCGGCCACTCGTACTCGGCGGTCCAGGTCTGCTCGCCGGCTTCGGCGAAGACCGCTTCGTACTTCTCAAAGCACGAGCCACCGATGCGGTGGGCGAGGGCGCGATAGCCGGTGCGACGATAGTCAAACGCGCCGGACCGGCCGACCTGTTCAAGCCAGTCGATCAAATGCAGCTCGCACAGCGTGTTGAAGTCCTCGTCCGTGACATCGACGATCTCGTCCGTAAACCGGTCGTGAATCTGAAACGGGCCTGCGGTCTTGAGTATCTCTCGATCGAAGTGGCGGCGGGCGATCGCGCAGTTCATCCAGCAGATGTGCTCAGCCCGCTCACCAAGCAGTGCCCGTACCTCACCGCGTTTTTCCAGCGGCAGCGTAAAACCCTGGAACAATTCCGTGCCGTAGATGGAATGGAAAATCCCGACACGGGCCAGTTCCTCGTCCCAGCCCCATTCCTTCAGGTCGTTGTAAACGCCGATGGCATGGGCGAGGTAGCCCTTCGACGAATGCTTGACTTCCGTCGCGCCGACTTCCTGCAGGTAAGTCGTCAAGTCTTTGAAAGTGGCCATGAGGAACTCCGGTTGAAATGACTCATCCGACGCAAAGGCGCGTCAGTCGTAGCGCTTTCAGATTAGCAGTTTGTTTTTCGCCTGACACCTCGTGGCGAGGGTCGCTCGAATGCAGACGGGCCACGTGTTAGAACCGATTCTTCTGACGCGGCCTCGCAATGAAACTCCAGCCGGAAGAGCGACCGATGGGCGACGGACTGAGCACTCTCGACGGAATCGTCCTGACCGCCTACGTGCTGGCCATGCTCGGCATGGGCCTGTACATCGCCCGACGAAACTCGTCGACGGAAGATTTTTTTCTGGGTGGGCGCAACCTGCCCTCGTGGGCGGTCGGGATCAGTCTGATTGCGTCGCTGCTTTCGACGATCACGTATCTCGGCATGCCGGGCGAGATGTTTCGAACCGGTCTGGGGTTCCTCACGAGGCAGCTCTCCCTGCCGATGGTGCTGGGCATCGTCTGGTTTCTGTGGATTCCGTTTTTCATGCGGTTGAACCTGACAAGTGCCTACGAGTACCTCGAATACCGGTTCAACTACACGACACGAGTCATCGCGGCGATCTTCTGTATCTGCCTGCTGCTCGGCTGGATTTCCGTTGTCGTGCTGACGGCGGCCAGCGCGATGAAGGAAATCGCCAACTTTCAAATCGAATGGTTCTTCAGCTCCGACTCCAACGATGCCGACACGCACGCGCTGATTCTGGGGATCGGGCTGTTTTCGATTCTCTACACAACGCTGGGTGGCCTGCGAGCCGTCGTCTGGACCGACGTCGTTCAGTTTTTCGTCCTGCTGGCCGGAGCGTTTTTCACGATGGGCGTCATCGCCTGGCGGACGGATTCCGGCCTGGGCGACTGGATCGATTTTTCAATGACGTACAAACACGAGCCCGTCGAGTGGTTCAGTTTCGACGTGGCCAACCGGTCGACGGTTTTCTCGATCGCAATCGGAATGGCCTTCTGGCACGCCTGCACGCACGGTTCGAATCAGGTCGCTCTACAGCGGTACTTTTCGGTGAGGACTATCCGCGAGGCGCGAATCAGTTTTCTGGTGAACGCCGTTTCGAGCATCGGGCTCGGCTTCATTCTGGCAATCGTCGGCATCGCTCTGATGTATTTTATTCTGAACGATGGGTTTGCCGGCGGCGAGATGCTCGAAACCAAAGCAAAGCTGCTTCAGGAAGCAGACGCCAAAGTCCGGCAGACGGCACAGGACAAAGTGTTCCCTCAGTTTATTCGCATGTACCTGCCGGACGGTCTGCGAGGCCTTGTCGTGGCGGCGCTGTTTGCCGCCGCGATGTCGACGATCGATTCGGGAGCCAATTCGATTTCGACCATCGTTACCGTCGACTTCTTTCGTCCCTGGCGAAAACGAAAAGGCCGTCAGGTCACCAAAGAAGAGGAGCTTAAACTGGCGAGAATTCTGACCGCGGCAATGGGGATCGTCGTGGTCGCCAGTACGCTGACGATCTACCACATTTCCAAAGGCACCAACATTATCGACCTGTGCCAGAAGGGCTTTAACTGTTTCCTCGGCCCGCTGGGTGCCCTCTTTGTGCTCGGCATGTTCTGGCGAGGTGCCGTGCCGATCACCGTGGTGCCGGCCGTCATCGTCGGTGAGTTTGTGGGAGTCGTCGCCAGCTACAGCCAGGAACTTCTCGGTCGACCGTTCTCAACTCATCTGGTCGTACCGGCCGCTTTTCTGGCAACAGTCGGGACGAGCCTGCTGCTGTCCGCGTTCTTCGAAACGGAAGCCAACGAATTTGAGCAGCGCTGGATGTGGAAGAGCATCACCACAAACGGTCCGCCGACAGACCCCAAAGACGACGCCTCTGACGTGAAGTGGAACAGCGGTCCCAGGAAGCCCGGAAATTGCTGAAGCTGCTTCCGGCCAGGTCGTGTCCGGCGACAAAGAAATCACGGCCTGGAGGCCGGTCGCACGAATTCAGGCAACGCCGGACGTCTTTGTGACGCTCGGAACCGCGTATCAAACGACGACTGATTCACAGGTCGCGAACCTGCAGATCGGAATGCCGCTGCCAGTTTTCAATCGGAACGAGGGCAACACCACTTCGGCCGAGGCACAGACAAGCGTAGCGCCTGTCCCGGCCCACTTAAAACTTCAATGTCTCTCAAGGTTACGTTCCATGTGACTTCCACTGCCGAAACGAGGAGAGCTCGCAGTCGAGGCGGGTGGCCCGGTATCCTCACCGCACCAGCCACTCGCTTCTCCGAGAGAAACTCGATGAGTCTTCCGAAAACTCTACTCACGATCGTCGTTTCCGTTCTGCTCTTCGGGCTCGTTCCTGTCTTCAGTCAGGACACGAAAGACGACCCGGCGACGGTGGATCAAAAGGTCGAGCCTACGCGACTCGACACGCCCCGGGTCAAGCCGATCGAAGGACCGACGCCTGCCGAGCTGGAGACTTCGATCCAGCGTGGTGTCGATTTTCTTGTCGGGTATCAAAATGAGGATGGTTCATGGGGCAACGCGACGCGGACGAAAGGCCTCAACATTTACGCGCCGGTTCCGGGAGCTCATCACGCGTTCAAAACGGCGACGACCGCCCTTTGTATTTCCGCGCTCATCGAAAGCGGGAATGAGACTCCGAAAATCGCAAAGTCAATCGAGAAGGGCGAGCAGTGGCTGCTGAACTACCTGCCGCGCCTGCGACGGGCTGACCCGACGGCAATCTATAATGTGTGGGGGCACGCCTACTCGATTCAGACGCTCGTCCGGATGCACCATCGCCACGAGGATGCCGGGACGCGGGAACGGATTGTCGAACTGATTGAAATGCAGTTTGACCGGCTCACCCGATACGAATCGGTCGACGGCGGCTGGGGTTACTACGACTTTCGGCTGGGCACAAAGCAGCCAGCCAGCAGCTCGATCAGTTTTGTGAATGCGACAGTCCTCGTCGCTCTTCATGAAGCAAAGTCGATCGGGATCGAGCCCCCCAAACGAATCGTCGATCGCGCGGTCGCGGCGACGCTTCGCCAGCAGAAGAAGTCGGACTTCTCGTACCTGTATGGCGAGTACCTGAAAGACCGCCCGATGCGCGACATCAATCGCCCGGGCGGCAGCCTCGGCCGATCACAAGCCTGCAACTATGCGATGCGGATCTGGGGCGACGAAAAAATCACCGACGAGGTGCTCGACACCTGGCTGCACCGGCTGTTCGCGAGAAACGGCTGGCTGAGCATCGGCCGCAAACGCCCGATTCCTCACGAAGCCTGGTTCCAGGTGGCCGGGTATTTTTATTACTACGGGCACTACTACGGAGCTTTGTGCATCGAGGCTCTGCCCGAATCGCAGCGCGGCCTGTTCCAGGCTCACATGGCGCAGACGATTATTCCGAAGCAGGAAAAAGACGGCTCGTGGTGGGACTACCCGCTCTACGATTACCACCAGCCGTACGGAACAGCGTTTGCTGTGATGACGCTCGTCCGGTGTCGCCGCTGATTAATCGTCGCCGATAACGTGACAAATCGAAACTGCGCCATCCTCCAAAGCCGAAGACTGTCGCCAGGCATGAGGTCGGGATTGTGCGCGCCGGAACCACCGGTAGTTTAAGTTGTCATCCAGAACCCAATCTGAATTCCAAATGCCATGAGTCAATCTCAGTCCGACGGTCACATTGCTGCGCTTGACGGTGTCCGAGGCGTTGCGATTCTAATGGTTTTCGGCTGGCACTCCGGACTGCTGCTGAACGGGTCGGGCTGGGGTGAACGTGTTTGGCTGGGGATGTGTTCAATCGGCTGGGCCGGGGTGGACCTCTTTTTTGTCCTTTCCGGATTTCTGATCTCGACGATTCTGATACAGACTCGCGAAGACCCTCACTATTTTCGGAATTTTTTCACGAGGCGAGTCCTGAGAATATTTCCGTTGTACTTCGGTTCTTTACTGGTGCTCTCTCAAATCCTTGAGAATCAGGCGGGGTGGACCTGGTACTGTTTCTTCGCTCAAAACTGGATAGGGGTTTTTGTCGCGACCCAGCCCCCAAAAATCCTGGGACCATACTGGTCGCTCGCTGTTGAAGAACAATTCTATCTTGTGTGGCCGTTCGTAATTTGTCTGCTTCGGCCAAGGCACATTCCTCTGTTCTGTGTCCTGGTCGCGTTCATCGCATTCGCTGCCCGAGTCGTCGCGACGTGGGAAGGAGTGAATGTCTGGTTAATTCATGGGGTTACGATTTTCCGGCTTGACGCGCTCGCTCTGGGATCACTCGTCGCAAGCCTCCGAATCGAAAGGCAGGTGGAGCGGCTTCGATGGGCTCCGGCATTGATGGCGGCATCCCTTGGGGGGCTCATCCTCATCGGCATCGTCGAAAACGGATACCACATTGAAGGAACATGGGGCACGACGGCTGGCTTTACGCTGATGGCAATCCTGTCCGCGACCATCATTGCCATGATCGTTGAGAAGCATCCTTTGATGAGGATGGCCTGCAATTTCCTGGAATGGCGGCCACTGCGACACTTCGGCAATCGCAGTTACGCAATTTATGTCATTCATTTGCCAGTGCTCATCGCCACGAAGAGTATCTATCAACGTCGATTCGCGGATTACGACGACTCTGGAACATTGGATATCCTGTGCCTTCTCATGTCTTTTGTGGTATGCCTTGTCCTCTCAGAAATCAGCTGGCACGTTGTCGAAAAGCCATTTCTACGCTTGAAACGGCGGTTTCCGCGAGGAGAGGCGGTTGCTTTGCCGGCCCATTGAGACCCGAATCGAGATCGCAGCCGTATTGACACCTGCTCCAGACGTCACTGACTTCGCTACCGGTCCTGTCAGATTCCGATGACGTAATCGCGACCCTCTTAGGGTGGCATGAACGCCGTCAATTGACAGGAGTCCAGACAAGCCTGAAACATCACTCTCGCGTTGCTCGACACTTCCGTCGGGACTCACTAACTTCGCTGAACCTTTTGAATGAGGTCTTGCGGGGATGTTGCTTTGTAGCGCTCTGCGGACACCGCGACCGCTTCATGCCCAAAGCACATCGAGAATCGAATGTTTCTGTTGGCATCCGGGCTTGCCGGAATCCGGGAAAACGATGGATTTGCGATTGCCATCACCGGGATGGTCATTGTCTTTTCGGCTCTGGTTTTGATCAGTCTTGCGCTGACTGCTCTGCCGAGGGTGCTTGCGGTGCTCAACGAGTACTACCCTGAAAAAGTGGAGCTTGTGGCTCCCAGAACCCGGCCCGCTGCTGCTGCCGGCGAGCCGGAAATCGCGGCTGCGGCCGCCTTCGCCATGCACCTTCACCGGGGCGGGTCGAGCTGAGTCCCGCCGGCGTCTGGACGATTTGTTTTCGCGACGCAGACAGTCCCGGTTTGTCCGGGACTATCGAACCTGACATCCCAGTCATTGAACTGACTCATGCAGATTTTCCTGGACTTTCTGAATTCAACCGGCTTCGCGTCGATGACCGTCTGGCACGCGATGATGATCCTCATCGGGATCGTGTTCATCACGCTGGCCATCACGAAGCACTACGAGCCGCTGCTGCTCATTCCGATCGGAATGGGAGTGATCGTCGGCAACATTCCCTACGTCCAGGGAACGATGTCGCTTTCCGTTTACGACCAGGGCAGCGTGCTGAGCTATCTTTATTTCGGAGTTTCTCACGGCATCTTCCCCCCGCTGGTGTTTCTCGGTATCGGGGCAATGACGGATTTTTCGACGATGCTGTCGAACCCGAAGCTGGTGCTGCTGGGTGCGGCGGCTCAGATCGGCGTCTTTCTGACGTTCATCGGAGCTCTCTGGCTCGGATTCACGCCGGCTCAGTCCGGCTCGATCGGCATCATCGGCGGAGCGGACGGACCGACGGCGATCTTTCTGGCGACTCAGCTGGCTCCGGAGCTGCTCGGTGCGATCGCGATCGCGGCTTACTCGTACATGGCTCTCGTGCCGGTCATTCAGCCGCCGATCATGAAGCTGCTGACGTCGCGGGAAGAACGGCTGATTCGGATGGCTCCGCCTCGTGAAGTGTCGCGTCGCGAGCGGATCATGTTTCCGGTCGTGGCCTTTCTGATCTGTGCTCTCATTGCCCCCGCATCGCTTGTGCTGATTGGAATGCTGTTCTTCGGCAACCTGTTGAAAGAGAGCACGGTGACCGAGCGACTGGCGAACAACGCTCGAAACGCCCTCATTGATATCGTCACCATTCTGCTGGGCTTCTGCGTCGGCGCGAGCACCAAATCGGAAATGTTTCTGACGGCGGACTCACTGAAGATTTTCGGCCTGGGAGCACTTTCCTTCGCGATCGCAACTGCGGGTGGTGTGTACTTTGCCAAGATCATGAACCTGTTTCTCAAAGAGAAACTCAACCCGCTGATCGGGGCCGCCGGCGTCTCGGCCGTGCCGGATTCCGCTCGAGTCGTCCAGATGGTCGGCCAGGAAGAGGATCCGAACAACCACCTGCTGATGCACGCGATGGCTCCCAACGTGGCCGGCGTGATCGGCTCGGCTGTCGCTGCGGGCGTTCTCTGGTCTGTCCTCGGTGTGTCGTCGTTGAACGACAATCCGTCTTCTCACACTGACATGAAAAACGGCGAGATACCGACTCAGGAAGTCTCGACAGGCGAAGATAACAAGTAGGACAGCCACAGTGAAAAAAGTCACGTTCATGAACACGGCGTTCCGCGACGGCTTTCAGTCCGTTTTCGGAGCTCGCGTTCACACGAAAGATTTTCTGCCGGCCCTCAAAGCAGCACGCGATGCCGGCATGACGTACTTCGAAGCCGGAGGTGGGGCTCGATTTCAGTCGCTCTACTTCTACTGCAACGAATGTGCCTTCGACATGATGGACGCGTTCCGCGAGACCGTCGGTCCGGACGCGAATCTGCAGACGCTCGCCCGAGGTGTAAATGTCGTCGGCCTGGAATCGCAGTCGTCCGACATCGTCAAATTGCACGCCGACCTTTTCAAAAAGCACGGCATCACCACGATCCGAAACTTCGACGCGCTCAACGACGTCAACAATTTGATTTACTCCGGCAAGTGCATCGTCGAGGCCGGGCTCAAGCATCAGGTCGTTGTCACGTTGATGGAACTGCCGCCCGGTTGTGAGGGAGCTCACGACGCGGACTTTTATGAGATGACTCTGCGAGCCATCCTCGACGCGGAAATCCCGTACGACTCAGTCTGCTTCAAGGACGCCTCAGGAACTGCCGTCCCGTCGAAGGTCCACGAGACGATCAAACGCGCGCGGAAGATGCTCCCCGAGGGCACCTTCATCCACTATCACACACACGAGACTGCCGGCATTTCGGTGCAGAGCAACATGGCAGCTCTCGACGCCGGAGCCGACGCGATCGACCTGTCGATGGCTCCGTGCTCGGGCGGGACCTGCCAGCCGGACATCCTCGTGATGTGGCACGCTCTGCGCGGCACGAATTACACGCTCGACGTCGACATCGAGAAAGTCCGTGAGGCCGAGGAAGTTTTCAAGGAGTGCATGGCCGACTACTTTCTCCCGCCCGAAGCGACCGCCGTCGAGCCACTGATTCCGTGGAGCCCGATGCCCGGCGGAGCGCTCACCGCGAACACACAGATGCTCCGTGACAACGGCATCATGGAGAAATACCCGGAGATCATCCGTGCGATGAGCGACGTCGTCCGCAGGGGCGGCTTCGGCACGTCCGTGACGCCGGTCTCGCAGTTCTACTTTCAGCAAGCCTTTAACAATGTCATGTTCGGCCCGTGGAAAAAGATCGCCGAGCCGTACGGAAAAATGGTGCTTGGCTACTTCGGCAGGACGCCCGTTCCGCCCGATCAGGAAATCGTGAAGCTCGCCTCCGAGCAGCTTCGACTGGAGCCAACGACGACGCCTCCGCTGGAGCTCAACGACGCCGATCCGAAAAAAGGACGCGCGGCCGCTGCGAAGCGCTGCGAGGAAGAAGGCATCGAGACGACCGACGAAAACGTCTTCATCGTCGCCACCTGCCAGGCGAAAGGCGTCGCCTATCTGAAAGGCAATGCGGAAGTCGGAGTCCGCAAAAACGTCAAGTCGGCTGCCACAGCTCCACCTGCTGGGTCCGCTTCCGCGAGTGGAAGTTACTCGGTCAACATCGGCGGCAAGACTTACCAGGTCGCCATCGACGGAGACACCGCAACCGTCAACGGCAAGGCGATCAAGGTGTCCGCTCAGGCCGGAGGAGGAATTCGCTCCGCTGCCGCCGCTTCGGCAGGCGAGACAACCGACGTGACCGCACAAATGCCCGGCCGGGTCGTCCGAGTTGTTCTTGGCCCCGGCGACGCCTGCAGCGAGGGCGACCCGATCCTCGTCCTGGAAGCGATGAAGATGGAAATGGAAGTGACCGCACCCGTTGCCGGCACTGTCGCCACTGTCGAAGTCGATGCCGGCGACCAGGTCGCGACCGGAGACGTTCTGGCCACGATCGGCTAGATCGGTTCAGCAGGACGGACACTTCTGCCTGTCTACGCGAGGCGACGGTCAGGAATGACTGCTTGATCCGTCTTCGCCACCGCCACCAGGGCGCTTCCGTAAGGACAGCTCTAACCTGCCGGCTCACCGCGGTGCATCTGAGGGGGCTTTGGGCCGAGCATCTGATAGTAAGTGCATTCGAGATTACCGTTGAACAGTTTGCGCCGTCGAGTCGCTTTGCGCCGCAACTGTCGCTCGAATTCCGCGAACGATGTCAGCACGAAAAAGGACCACGTGTCGAGCTCGCCGAAGACGCCCGGCATCGTCCGGTAAAGCGACTCGACTTCTTTCGCGTCGCTCAGTCGTTCGCCGTACGGCGGATTCGTGACGACACAACCAAACTTGCGTTGTGACTTCAGATCGGCAAACGGCCGCTGTTGAAAATGCACACAGTCCTCGACGCCAGCCTGTCGCGCGTGGTATCGCGCCAGACTGAGGACCTCGTCATCGATGTCTGTGCCGATCAGGACGTCCTCCGGCTTCGGTCGTACGAGGTCTTTCGCTTCGGTCCTTGCTTCGTCCCAGACCGACTTCGGAATCTGAGGCCACTGGCCCGCTGCGAATTCACGGTTGAGTCCCGGTGCGAGGTTTCGCGCGATCATCGCCGCCTCAATCGGCAACGTTCCGCTTCCGCAAAACGGATCGACAAACGGCCGATCCGGCTGCCACACGCTCAACTGAACGAGAGCCGCCGCGAGCGTTTCCCGCAACGGAGCCTTCGCCGTCAATTTGCGGTAGCCGCGCTTGTTCAAAGCGTCGCCCGTCGTATTGATCGTGAGCGTGACCTGGTCCCGGACGAGTGCCACGTCAATCGGGTACTCAACGCCTGTCTCTTCGAGCCAGTCGACTTCGTAGCAGTCTTTCAACCGTTCGACAATGGCTTTTTTCACGATCCGCTGACAGTCCGGAACACTGTGCAGCTGGGACCGGGCCGAACGTCCGCGGACGGGAAAACTCGCAAGACGCCCGAGCCAGCGTTCCCAGGGCAAAGCCTTTGTCTGATCAAAGAGCTCACCGAAATCGCGCGCGTCAAACCGGCCCACGACGAGCTGCACTCGATCGGCACTTCTGAGCCACAGGTTGGCCCGCGCGATTCCTGCGACATCCGCGGCGAACAGCACGCGCCCGTCTTCGACGGAGACGCTTTCGAAGCCCAGCGCCTTGAGCTCTCGCGAGACGACAGCCTCCAGCCCGAATGCCGTTGTGGCAATCAGTTGAAGCGATTCAGAATCGGGCTCAGCCATCGAAGTGTCCAGAC
>JAQBVJ010000080.1 GCA_027623235.1 Planctomycetota bacterium | reverse complement strand
ATCACCTTGGCTCAATTGAACCAGTTGGCAAAAACCAGACAGCTATTGCCCGACGATATTGTTTGGCGAGAGGACATGAAAGATTGGATAAGGGCGTCATCTGTAGCGGAACTGTTTCCCGTCGCCTCAAGGCCACCTGCACTGCCTCCAGCCCCTCCAGCCCGTCCGTCCCCTCCAGCACTTCCCCAACCCGTCCCGTCGCCCACGGACGCCAATCGGGTTGCGTCCAGCCCCGAACCCACAGTCAGTCCCTTCCGGTTCGCATGGGCCGAGTGGAAGCTCGGTGGACGGGTGATCTTTGTGTCCGCCTGTGTTGCCCTTGTTTCCATGCTCATGAAGTGGGTCGATGTCGGCATTGCTTCAGCCAACGGCTTCTCGCAGGGCACCTTCTTGCTCCTCGGCTTCTTCGTCTACCCTATGTGGATGCTTCTCAAGCAGAAGCCAGTCAATCTTTACGGTGGAATCGGAAGTGCAGCCGGTGGGATGCTGTTTACAGCAGGCTACATGTCAGAGAAAACCGTCTCGTTCGGAGAGCGGACGGCGTTCTTGTTTGGTGCAGGAGCGGTCTTCTTCTTTCTGGCCTGTGGAGCCTTGGCATTCGGGGTCTACAAGTACCAGCAAGAACATTGATATTCAAATTTTTCTGCGTCAGATATCTTGGCGTACTCATTCGTGATGCTCGAACCAGTCCTGAGTCCTGACACAAAACTTCACCAGCATGAGCATGACAGGCACTTCAATCAGAACACCAACGACCGTGGCCAACGCCGCTCCCGAAGACAACCCGTACAGCATGACCGCCGTGGCAATCGCCACTTCGAAATGGTTTGACGCCCCGATCATGGCGGTCGGAGCAGCGTTCTCGTAGTTCAGGCCCATGATTTTCGATGCCCCATATCCGAGTGCAAAGATCAGCACGGTCTGAATGAAGAGCGGAACGGCAATCCACAGGATTGTGAATGGGTTCGAGATGATGACCTCACCCTTGAAGGAGAACAGCAACATCAGCGTCACCAACAAGGCGGTCTGCCGAAAAGGGGTCAGGTCTCTTTTCTGCCGGACCGCCCCGCGGGTTCCAGATCAGTCCGATCAATCGAACAGTTTTTCCGGCAGCCGCACGACGTAGATTGTGCCGTTTCCGTTGCCGGTTACGACGTGTCGGCCGTCCGGTGTGAATCGAAGCCTCGCACAAATGAATCCGAAGCCGCCGACGGGGATGTCCGCCTCAGGGTACGTGGAATTCCGCGACAAGTCCCAGACTTCGAGCTTCCCTTCGCCACGGACACCCGCGAGGAACCGGCCATCTGGACTGAAGGCGAGGGACGAAAACAGCCAGCCCTGATGGGAACCGACTGTCCGGATTCTTCGCCGCTCGTCGATGTTCCAGATGTCGATGTGGTACGCACCCTCTCCGAATTGCGCGACTGCGAGCAGGTTGCCATGCGGGCTCCAGGCCACGGCCCCGCCCTGCTCTCGCTGAGGATCAAGGTCCGCGAGATGCCGCGCCCCGTTCTGCGAATACACGCTGATTGTTGAGCGGCTACTGCTGAAAGTCGCGAGCAGACCGTCGGACCGAAGATCGAAGTGCCGTGCCGCGTCGGGGGAAACGGTCCGTTCGAGCTTTCCCGTCAGGACGTCCCACAGACACAACCGACCATCCGTCGTCGAAGCAAAAATGTGTCGTCCGCCCAGGCTGTATTGAATTCTTTCAAAAGGCCCTTGAACCGTATCTTTCAGCGGAACGCCTGCACCGGACTTCTGATCGACAGAGACCAGACGACTGCCGTCTCCGAAGACGAACTTTTTTTCGCGAGGGTGACAGGCAACCCCACCAGCGAGTTCTGATGGTGAGCCGCGGTGCCTTCGCTGCACCTGGCCGGTTGCGAGGTCTCGTTCGAGGATCGTCATGTCGAGCGCCGTCGATACGAGAGTGCTCCCGTCGGGACTCACATCAATGTCGGCAATTCGATCGAGGTGGCATTGGGGCTCACGTTTCGAGGCGAACTTCTCTTTGCCAGACGCCACATCCCAGAAGCGAAATCCGCCAAACGAAGTTGTGAGCAGGGTTGAACCGTCAGGACTGATGCGAAGTGCTCGCGCGACCGTGGTTGAATCGTCGCCGATTTTTCCAATCGCCTCACCGGTTTCGAGGTCGAACACCCACGCGGTGGGGTCGCCGATGTTCTCGCCCGAGGCGTACAGTCGGCTGCCATCTTTCGAAATGGCGAGTCGCGATTTCTGAGTCTGAAAATGAATCCCAGGCACCGGATTCGCTGGGTCGCTCACATTCCACTGTCGAATCCCGGAATCGCTGCCAGCCGTCACAAGTGTTCGGCCCTCTTTGATTAACCAGACGCCCTGCACCGGAAACCGAATCGAAACGCCTCCAAGCTTCTGACCGTCGATCGAGAAGAGGGAGACCTCACCATCCTGCCCGCCGGCAGCGATCAGTTTTTCGTCAGGTGAAACGGCAAACTGAAGCCGGGGCGCTCCCCCCTGAAACTGCTGAAGCAGCTTCTTCCCATCCAGATCCCAGACAGAAATCTGGACGCCTTCTCCCACGGCGTACAGTTTGCCTTTTGAGTCGAATCTCAGACTGAAATTCCGTTGGCCAGCCGCTTCCAGTGTGCCCTCTGACTCCCAGGTGTCCGTATTCCAGATGCCGAATCGATCCCGGAGTGCCGCGACGAGCCTTCGACTGTCCGGACTGAACGCCAGCGCCTCGGCCTCCAGGCCAGGCACATTGAACGCCCTCACGAGGTCTCCGGTCTTTGCGTCCCACACTCGAACCGAGTGCTCAGCGCTGGAGTTGGCCACAAACCGCCCGTCCGGCGAGAACGTCACAGCAAGAATATTCAGGTAGTGCATCTGCCGGCCGCTGCCGAAGATCGCGACGATCTCCGGCGGCACGCGGGACGGGTCTCCGTTGCCGGCAAGCAGTCGCTGCTCCGGCGTGATTCGATCTCGCGAAAGTGAATCGACGGGCCATTCGAAACGGCTTGCCAGGTGAGCGGCTTCGTTCGCCTCAGTGGTGACCGGATACTTCCACTGAAAGTCACGAATCTCCGCTTTCATTCGGGTCGAGTCTTCGTTGATGGGAATCCTTTGAGCCGCGTCGCCGGGCGGTCTGAGCTGTTCGACCTTCGATTGCAGTTCGGCGAATTCCTGTTCGCGACGTTTCGACTCAGTCGGAATCCAGATCGGCTTGATCGACTTCGCATCGCCTCGTCGAATCTGAAGCGTCTTCTCAAACCGCTCGAAGCCGGGACGGCGGGCCACGATTTCGAAGCGGCCTCCCGCGTCGAATTCGAAGTGAATCTCCCCCGCCCTTGCGACCGCGATGTCACGGTCGTTGATCTGAAGCTGAGAGCCCGCTCGCTCATCCTCGGGCCACTCGAAGTGCAATCGAGCGCGAGCCTGATTTGCGATCGCCAGAAAGACTCCAACCACGGCGACGGCCGCCACGGTGAGCAATCCGGACACCCAGTAAATCACCTGGCGAGGCTTGCGATCGTTCCCGTTTGTTGGCGGTTCAGCATTCCCCGTCCGTGCGACGAGAGCGGCTGGCCCCCGTTCGGGCGTCGGATCGGCGCGTGCCTCTTCCGACGTGAGGTTGGACAGGAACTGGTCAAACTCGGAGTTGACTCGTGCCGCTTCCGGACGCGGAGCGACTGCTGGCAAAGCGGGCGGCACGACCACAGTCGCCCTGGACTCGGCAGCGAGTTTTGCTGAGGGACTTCGGACCGGCGAAGAGTTTTCTGGCGTCATGGTCGTCTTTCGCTCCGCGAAAGAACGCCCTTTCGCGGAGCGAAAGGCGACACTTGTTGATTCGCCGGGACTGACCAGCTCGGTCGCGGCATCTTCACTGCGAAGAAATGGGATCAACGCTTCAGCGATCTCACCCGGAGTCTGCGGACGATCGTCAGGATTTCTGGCGAGCATTTTCTCGACAAGCGCCGATAACCCGGCATCAATCTCTGGCCGCAACGCCGACACCGGCGTCGCTTTTGTCTGGGACCGAGCCAGCAGTTTCTCCATCACGTTGTTACCCGCGAACGGAAGCTGGCCGGTCAATGCCCGATAGAGAGTGCAGCCGAGGCTGAAAATGTCCGCACGAATGTCGGCGGATTTCGAGTCGAGTGCCTGTTCCGGCGAGATGTAGTCGGGTGTGCCCATGATCTGGCCGGTGTGAGTCAACTCGCCACCCTCGCCGGCCGCGCTACTGAATCGCGCGAGCCCCAGATCGAGAATTTTGACGACCGCAGGCTGACCCGCTTTCACGCTGACAAACAGGTTGCTCGGTTTGATGTCGCGGTGGACGGTGCCTTTTTCATGGACGTACTGCAGCCCCAGGGTGGCCTGCCGGACATAGTCAGCGGCGATCGAAACGGGGATCACCGGTTGCCGTTTCAGGATCTCGCCGAGGTCTTCGCCGTCGACAAATTCCATCACCAGGAAATGGCAGTTGCCGACGCAGCCCGCATCATAGGCTCCGACAATATTCGGATGCTGCAGCGCAGCGATCGCCTGAATTTCCCGTTCGAACCTTGCGACGGATGCCGGGTCGCTGCTGAATTTTCGATCAAGAATCTTAAGCGCGACCAGTCGCCCGAATCCCTGCTGCTCGGCGAGGAACACTGTTCCCATTCCGCCCTGGCCGAGCGGCTTCATCAGTTTGTACCGGCCGAGAAAAAATGCCTGATGCCCGGCCAGCAGTTTCTCCGCCTGCCACTTCGTCACTTCCCCCCGCCCAACCATCTCGGACGCGAACGGTCCCGGCGCAGTCTGCCCGGCCAAAGGCGGCAGAAGTCGGCGCACTTCCGCCATCGCCTTCTCATCGAGCAAATGGCTTTGCTCCAGCAGCGCAACGAAACTCTCGACGGAGGCAGGAATCATCAACGCAATCTTTGACAGCAGAAATGGATTGAAACGAAAAGCACAGGTGGGCCCGCCAGCATATCTGGTTCTGTACAGACATTCTGAAGATAACTCAAATGTTGTCTGCCGGGTTTCATGACACTTTCTCGACTGCTGGGACATTTGCCGCTGAACCCGCGGGAAATCCCTCGTGTCAGCTGGCTCGAATCAGAAGAATCCACGTATCAGAAGAATCCACGCATCGGAATGAGTCTGTTGTCGCAAAGGAATGAATCATGAACGCAAGACAGCTTCGAAAACTCGGCGTGCCGGAATACTGCGTGGCCGAAGCGCGACGGGCGATCGAGAAGCTTGCGAAAATCAGCCGACAGGCTGCTCGTGATGCGAAGGTCGAAATTCCGAAAGTGCTGGAAGATCCGAAAGCCTTCGTCGAGCACGACGCGTTCGGAGAACTCGCGAGCGCGCTGATCGATGACGCCAAAGAAAGTCACGTTCCTGGCGAGCCTGTCACGTACCGCATCTGGGGTGAGGAAGGCATCGACGCGATGTCGTTCGACCAGATGAACAACGCGTGCCGGCTGCCGGTCTCGCGAGCCGCCGCGCTCATGCCGGATGCTCACGTCGGGTACGGCCTGCCGATCGGTGGCGTCCTGGCAACGGAGAACGCGGTCATTCCGTACGCGGTCGGCGTCGACATTGCGTGCCGGATGAAGCTGTCGGTGCTCGACATGCCGGTTGAGTCGCTGGATTCGAAGTTCCACTCGTTCAAGGAAGCTCTCGAAAATGGAACGCGGTTCGGCGTCGGCGTCGGGCACGAGCGGAAGCAGGCTCACGCGGTGATGGATGCCGACTGGACGGTTTCGAAAGTGACTCGCGAACGAAAAGACAAAGCATGGAAGCAACTGGGCACGTCCGGTTCGGGAAATCACTTTGTCGAGTTCGGTGTCGTGACGATCGACAAGGCGGATGTTGAGCTCGGACTGGAAGCCGGTGAGTACGTTGCTCTGCTCAGCCACAGCGGAAGTCGTGGCGTCGGCGCGGCGGTGTGCTCGACCTACAGCGGCATCGCGAGTGCTCAACTGCCGAAGCGGTACGCGTCGATGTCGCAACTGGCGTGGCTCGATCTGGACAGTCATGCCGGGCAGGAATACTGGGCGGCGATGAACCTGATGGGTGAGTACGCCTCGGCGAATCACGACGTGATTCACCGGCTGGTTACGAAGCTGCTTGGTGCGACCGTCGTGTCCGGTGTCGAGAATCACCACAACTTCGCGTGGAAGGAAACTCACAACGGGAAGGACGTCATCGTGCATCGCAAAGGGGCAACTCCGGCGGGAAAAGGTGTCCTGGGTGTCATTCCCGGCTCGATGGCGGACCCGGCGTTTGTGGTGCGGGGACTCGGAAATGCCGAGTCGTTGAACTCGGCCGCGCACGGTGCGGGGCGTCTCATGTCGCGAAAAAAAGCGAAAGCCACGTTCAACTGGAAAGGCGTCCGGGACAGCATCAGCCGCAAAGGCGTCCGTCTTCTGTCGGCCGGAATCGATGAGGTTCCGGGCGTCTACAAGAACATCCACGAGGTCATGAGCCATCAGGCGGACCTTGTGGAGACCGTCGCGCGATTCGATCCCCGGATCGTCAAAATGTGCGATGACGGAAGCCGTCCGGAAGACTGACATCGGACGGAGCCTGACACAAAACTACGGCACCTCGATCGCCATTTGCTTTCGAGGTGCCGTTTCTCAATGCAGAAATGATTGCCCGTTGAATGAGTCCTCTCACTGGCTCGTCGGGCGACAGCGAGTGCCAGTCGATCAGTCGCTTGAGATCGGTGACAGGAACCACTGCCCGAGGGAGACCGTTCTGCGTGTCTTCGGCGGAATCGGTTCTCCCGTCAGGATGTTGATCGACCAAAGTGCAGCTCGCGATGCCGGGTCATCCCCAGAGAATTCGCTCGCGAGTTTTCGAAGGTCTCCCAGCGAGGTGTCGGCCTTCATGATCCCCAGGGCCGTCGCGCTGGCGATATAGATCTCTGTTAATTCGGCGGGCATCGGAGCGCGGTCCAGCATCCGGGCAGTAAACTGCCTCACCAGGTCCACATCGGCATTCCCCTCGTGAAGCCTGGCCAGTGACCAGATCGCCGAGCAGCGACACTGCGGGATCAGGAGCAACAGTTCGACCTTCGGGACATATTTCCTCATCAGGGCTTCGGCTGGCTGATACTTGAACTCGGCAAACGCCTCGAACAAGTGAGGCTGGACCCGCTCCATCCGTTGCGCGGTCCCGCCACCAGTCTCGTACATGCGAGCGTCAATCTGGATCGCATGTTCGAGCAGCTTCGGCAGCATCTCAGGCACGGCGAGTTCTTTCAGCGCATAGGCCGCGGCCGAAGCCACCTCGTCGCGAGGATGCTGCACCAGGTCGACGAGCGCCACGACTGCCAGCTTGTGATCCAGTTCAGCCGCAAGCAGACAGGCCTGTTCGACTCCACGCCAGGATTCGGTGAAAAGAACTGACATGGCCAGACTCTCAACCTGCGAGACAGTGTCGGCGTCTTTTTCCTTTGTGGACCGTCCCGCCTGATCCAGCAACGCGTGCCGTGCCTGGCATCGAACGTCCGGGTGATGATCGTCCAGTGCGAAGATCAGTTCCTCGACATGAGCCTTCGATCGGTGGCTGCAGCTTTGAACGGCGAGCAACCTCACGCGCGCGTCTGGACTGCGAAGACCCTCACTCAGAATGGCGTCTGAAATGCGATCCGGATTCAACTCGTCGATTCGTTTCCAGGCTGTCGCAACGACGGCGGTGGAGCGGTGTTCCATCAGTTTCAGCAGGATCGCCTCCGCCGCGTCACCGGAGTGGTGCTGCAACAGAGTTGCCGCCAGCAGCGCGGGAATCACGCCTCCGGTTTGATCCGACAGAAGCTGGCTCGCGCTGTCTTCCAGACCATTTTTTTGAATTGCGGCGAGCTCTCGCGCCGCTGCCAGTCGTGTTGCGGAATTGACCTGTGACGACAGGACGATTCTGCGAGTGGGCTCCGCCGCTTCTTTGTGGCCCAGCGTGGCAAGGCCCCGGAGGGCAAGAATCAGGTGAGAGCGAGGCACCTTCGCCGGCTCCGCGAGGCGGCTCATCCACATGCCCCGCGCCGGCTTGTAATCCCACTCCGCAAAGGCCCGCTCGGCAGCCTGCCGCAGTTCGGGAGCCGTCCCGGAGTGCTTCATCAGATCCGCGGCGACGGTTCGGTCATTCAGAATGACGAGTGTTCTGGCCGCGTCGATCCGGGTTTCCGTCCGAGTGCTGTCGTGGTTGAAGATCGCCCGCACGTCCTCTGACAAATCGGAGAAGTCGAGATAGCCGCCCTTGTGAGCCACTCCGATCGCGAGAATCGCGTTGCGACGCATCTCACGATCCGGGGAGGCGAGAGCGGATTTCCAAAGCGGTTTGAATTCTTCCGGCAACGACCGGATTGGCGGCAGAGGGTGAATATCAAATTCATTCCAGCAACGCAGTTGCTGCCAGTCCCGGTGTACTGTGTCGGTTTTGTTCCGGACCGCGCTGACGGGTCCCCAGCTCTGCCAGGCATCCTCTTCGGCCCGAGCTTCTGAGGTGCTCGCAGAGAGATTCGCGACGCACACGGCCAGACACAAAAGCGCCCTCGCACATGCGCGAGGTTTGTCTTCCCTTGCTGTTTCTGATTTTCTTTCTGAATTTCTGCCAGACATCACAGTCTCTTTTTTTAAAGTCAGTCGTGAGACATTGTCCGTCTTCAAGTTGAGCTCGACGAATCACGTGGGTCGAGTCAGCCGCCATGTTTGTGCCGTCAGGATGCACAGGAAGATTCCCGACACCACACCCGTGAACCACCAGTTCGCCGGGATCAGCCCGTACTCCGAGAAGCCCGGCGTTTCGATGATGCTCAGCGCCGCGGCCAGTGTGTTGATCGTCAGGGCCGAGTTGACCGTCGAATAGCCAAACGGGGCGTCGCGGCCGAGCCAGATCAGAATCGTGCCGGCATACATCGCCAGCAGGATGGAGTAGGTCGTCACGGTGGCTGCCGCCGTGCGTGTGAAAAAACTGCTCACCGTGGCACTCAGCAGAATTGTGAACACGCTCGTCAGAACCAGGCAGACGACGACCTGCCGGATCTGATCTTCCAGGACCGGCTTGATCCAGATCATCACCCAGTAGCCGGGCAGCGTCGCGCAGAGAATCAGCAGGAGCGTCCAGAAAACGCTCATCAGCTTGCCACGAAGGATCGAGCCGGTCGACAGAGGTGTCGTCCGCAGTAAATCCCAGCCGCCACTCTCCCGCTCGGTACTGATCAGCCCGGCCGAGATGCCTGGTGTGAAGAGCAGAATGAGAGCCATCTGAAGGATCACGATGATCGTCCCGATCGTCTCGACACCCCACTCTTCAGAACCCATTGTCGTGACACAGGCCAGACCCAGCGACACGACGGCACAGCCGGCGACGAGCCGCATCAGCCAGTGAAATCGCCCGAACTGGCGGCATCGAAATTCTTTCACCATCACCGGATTCAGGAAGAAACCGATGCCGGCCTTGCGGCGCTGCGGGTCCACCAGAAAGAACAATCGACGGGCAGTCCGCACGCCGAGAGTCTGGTCGTCCGTGATGACTCCCTGCGACCGCGACTGGTCGAGCAGGCGCCAGTTCAGCCGTCGCAGCGTGGCCGCCGCGAGGACGACTGACGTCAATGCCGCCGCGATGAGAAACTTGAGGATCACTCCGGACTCTGTGACGAGGCCCTGATTTCCGATCGATCCCGTACCAACAATCTCAATGATGGACGGCATCGGCGACAGGGCCTGAAGTTGAACGGCGAGGCCGCTCAGTGGTCCCTCAATCCCCTGCAGAAAATAGTTCGGCGCGAGAACCAGAACACTCAACCCCAGCACGCCTCCAAACGTGACCCGCAAAGCCGAGTCTGTTGAGGCGGTCAACGTGCTGACAAGCAGCCCCAGAGTTGCGTACTGCAGGCTGGCGGCCGTCAGCACCAGGTAAAATGGCAGGACGTGCGACGTAAAAGAAATTCCGCCCATCGCGTAACACGCGGTGACCGCGGGCGTACTGACGAGAAGCAGGAACAGAATCGCCGACAGCGAACCAGCCAGCTTGCCAAGATAAATCGACACCGGCGACAAATTGGAATTCAGCAGCAGCGCGAGCGTGCCTTTGCGTTTCTCCACCACGATCGAAGTGGCAGGTGTGACCGGCGAGAGCAGAGTGACCAGCGCGGCGAGCCCGAAGGCAAAAATCGCAAACACCTCGCGAGCTCTGTCGCCCGATCGATCAATCAGGCCATCGGACGGCCAGCGGATCATGACGAGAACGATCGTCACGAACGCGACCGCCGCGAGCATTCCGTGAAAGCGGACCGACCTCATGAGGCCGATGAATTCTTTATGGATAATCGGGTTGCTGAGCATCGTTAATCGCGAGCCTCGCCTGGACCCGACTTGCCGGAAGATTTGCCAGCGGATTTGCCAGCCGGTGCCAGCTCGCCATCCAGTTTTTTCGGGCTGGCGCCTTCAGCAGCCGCGTCGGCCGCTGCGTCGCCTGATCGAGTGACCGAGAGAAAGGCTTCTTCGAGGTCGCCGGCCACTTCGCGGAACTGCGTGACCGGAATTCCTGACGTCACCAGAGCGGCCAGGACCGGCCCGAGTTCGTCCTCGCTCCGGTCGCTGCGGAATCGGACGATGGCTTCCGTACTGGACGGGACAATGCTTGATCGATCGGCTCCCGACGCAGCGAGCACCTCGACCGTCTCATCAATCTTTTCTGCACCAGCCAGTTGAACTTCAATCATCCGGTTCTGACGAAACTGCCTCGTGATTTCTTCCAGTGAGCCGAACGCTTTGAGCTGTCCGCGATGCAGAATTGCCACCTGATCGCAGATGCGTGACAGCTCGGGCAGGATGTGGCTGGTCACGATCAGGGTCTTGCCGAGGGAAGCCAGCTTCAGCAGCAGCGACCGCATTTCCAGCCGCGCTTCCGGGTCGAGCCCATTGGCCGGCTCGTCAAGGATGAGAACTTCCGGATCATGCAGCAGAGTCCGGGCGATCCCGATTCGCTGCTGCATCCCGTGGCTGAGTGCCTCGACATAGCGATCCTGCATCCATGCGGCGTTAGTGAGTTCGAGGACTTCGTCGATCCGCGTCCGACGCTGTTTGCGGCGGATGCCGAATGCCGCGCCGAAGAAGTCGAGGTACTCGCGAACCCGCATGTTCTCGTACGACCCGAACCGGTCCGGCATGTAGCCAACCAGTTTCTTGATCTTGTGAGAATCGCGAAGACAGTCGACACCGGTGATCGTCGCGCGCCCGGACGTTGGCCGTGCGAGGCCGACGAGAATTCGGATCGCGGTCGTTTTTCCCGCACCGTTGTGGCCGATGAAGCCCAGAATCTGGCCTCGGTTCACCGTGATGGACAGGTTGTCGAGCGCCGTGAATTCGCCGTACTTTTTCGTGAGGTTCTCGGTCACCAGGACCGGGCCCGCGTCAGACATGATGTGTGAATCCCAGTTGGTCGATTATTCTGGCTGGCTGTAATTTTGGCTGGCTGTTTTTAAAGTAACCCGAAACGCAAGCGAGGGAGGACGTCTTTCGAGATCGCAAAGCCGATCGAGTTTCGCTCTCGATTACGCTTCGGGGCACCCTCAGACAGCCCTTTCAACGTACTCATCAATCGCTCGCCGTGCCGCTCACTTTTCCTGACAGTTCAAGCTGCACCCAGTGCACCTGCCAGGTCTCGTCGCGGACGATGAGTTCCTGACCGGCTTCGTCCAGATTTCCTTCGTCCGGCTTCAGGTTGATCTCGCCGATGTCGAGCACAATCTGCAGGCCGCCGACCTCGTCGAGAGTCAGCGCGTCTTTCGCTGTGATCGTGAATGAAAACTCCCCGACCATGCTCGACCGCGAGGAGATCTCCGTTCGCTTGCCGGGCGGACCCGCTGAGATCACGACGGTTCGCGACGGGGCCGAGATCTTAACTCGACAGATTGCCGAGGAGACTTCGATCGGCAGCAGTGATTCCGGAACCTGAAACCTCAACGTGGAAACGCCTTTGTAAAGCTTCTCGCTCCAGACACCTTTTCCGTTGCTGTACGACGACGAGAATCCCGTCCCGCCGGCACCTCGAATCGCGTTCATCGTCAGAAACAGTGACGGAATTCGAATGTTCGTTCCGGCGGGCGGACGTCGAATCTGCAGGGGAATTCCCAGCAGCGCGGCACCGCTTCGCTTTTCGATGGGAATCTCAAAACCGGTCTCAACCGGATTGGCCCAGCCCAGCAGCATGAGTCGTTGCGGAAACCAGTTCTCACGTCCTTCGAGAGTCAACATCTGCTGCAGCACAGTCTGTCGCCGCTGTTGTTCCTCGTCGAGAAGCTGCCCGCCAAGAAACTCGCCGGGGGGAAGAATGTCACCGGGACGAACGACGATCCTGCCGGCCGAGTCCGCGATTGTAGCGGCGGTAAAATGAGTCCGCCCGGCAATCGTGAGATCGCTGAGTTCGCCGAACTGTCCGCCATCGACCGAGCCGATGAAGCCGTCTTTGTCGAAGGTTCCCTCGGCAGAAACCGCTTGCGAAAGTCGCACAACCTTTCGGAACGGAGCCAATCGGACGCCGGTTGGAATTTGAGCTGTGCTGAACGACCAGGCGGGCGGATCGTGTTGCTCTCGCCGCCAGACTCCCAGACCGGTCCCGCTTCGTTCTGGAAGAAAGAGCCCGCCTTCCGATGCCAGAAACGGGCCGGTGATCGGGCTTTTCGAATAGGTCGCGGCAACGCCCTCAACATGAGCCAAGGGTTGCCCGGGTTCGATCGCGACGAACTGAAACTCAGTCACGCTGTCTGGTTCGCTGCGCGACGCGACACCGATCACGCTGAGAGTGCCGACGATGACAACTGTCGCAAGTGGAATCACATATCCGGCAGCTTCGATTCTCCCGGCACGTTTCAGGACAGGCACCGTCGCAACCAATACCAGCAGAAAACCGGCAAGAATGCTGAGCACCAGATTTCTGCCGGGCACTTCGACACCGATGCGTGCATTGACGCTGGCGACCTGAGCCTGATGCGAAATCGCCTTCTCGCCCTCAGCAGTACAAGTCTCGGTGAGAAACTCGTTGAGCGTGGCGGATGCCTTGAAAGGTCGATCTTCAGAGCGAAGTGTTTCCTGAACGTTCCAGTTTTCCGGAACGTACCAGCCTTCCATCGCCAATGTCGTACAGACGATTCGCCCCTGGCCGATCTGCCTGGAAAACGCCGCCGGCCATCCGTCGACGCTGTGCGTCACTGTGACCCCATCGGCGACGACGCGAACAAAGTCCGCGGGCCTTTCCAGGTTCCGGGTTTCCGGCGGTGTGGAAATCACACGGTCTTCGGAAACGATTCCGAACTCGGACAAAGTCAGGCGATCTACCGTCTCCACCGAAAACGCATCGCCCGCCAGTTGGCTGAGGGTCGCCGGGCTCACCTGGTCCACGAGGATCCACAATGTGCCGCCTCTCAGCACCCACTCCATGAGCGCCGAGGAAGCTGCGGCATCTTCCCCCACACGATTTCCGGAAACGATGATCACATCCGCAACGTCGTACCCCTCAATTACCGACGGAAGCTGGGGATCAAGAAGGGGGACGATGGACTCCCGCGGGCGATCGTGAAACAGGTCGGCCAGCAAAGTGAAAATTTCGAATTGCCGCTCGGTGCCGTCCGAGAGAAAGGCCACACAGCGGTTTTGAAAGAGCTTCAACGGAAACGTCTCGACCCGGTCATACGAATCGCCCCGCTTAATCGACTCGACGCCGTCCTTGACGATTCGCGTGTTGGACTGCAGTTCCGCGAGCGGCATGAATCCCGGCCGTGACTGAGTCGACATCGATTCGGGAATGAAAATCGGGATCCAGCTTTTGCGAATCGCGCCCGGCGGAACCAGCAACTGCCGACTGAATTCCAGATTCTTGTCTTCTTTCAGCCAGCCGACCGAGACAGGCGAGGCCTCTGTCTCGCCGCGATTGCCGACCCTCAATTCGATCAGCCCCCACCGCCCTGGAGCGTACCTGCCAAATCCTGAGGTCGTCAGACGGACGCTGACTTCTCGATCCGGATCCAGTTGAGCGATCGCATAATCCTTATCCGCCAGTAGGCAGAACAGAAAAGCAAACGCAAGAACGAGGTCAGTTCGAAACACGGCGACCGATCCAGAATCAGCACAAAAGGCAGACCCCCCCCGTCGCGACTGATGAAACGGGGACCCGGCCATTGTGCGTTCGACCGGGCGCAGATTCCAGCCACCCGCCAGGTTCGTCTTCCTCACCGATTTCGAGGGCGGCTCGACTTTCATTCGAGGGCTGGAGGACGGGTCCAGGTCGCGGCGAGCCCCGTCAGCGGCAATTCGATTTCGCGAGTCTCGCGGGAGACAGCATCGCCGTTCCAGCACGCGGCCAGCAGGGCCGATGTCTCCGTGAGGAAAGGGATCATCGTGGACTGTGTCATTTGATCGACTCGACGTCGATCCTCAGCTCTTCAATCTTGCGATACAGACTCGACAGCCCCAGTTTCAGCCGCCTGGCCGCTTCCCGCTTGTCCGGCCACTGGCGAAGGACGCGAGTGATGTGCAGCCGCTCGTAGTGACGCAGGGCGCTTCGCAGTTCCTCGGTGTCCGGCAGCGGATTGCCCATGCCGAGAATGTCCGGCGGCAGGTCCGTCGGGCCAATCGTTTTGGAGTCGCTCATCATGACGGCACGTTCGATCGCGTTGTCGAGCTGCCTGACGTTGCCTTTCCACTCGGCACCGGTCAGCAGACGGATCGTCTCACTGGACGCGCCGGCAACTCGTTTCTTCATCTGCTTTGAATATTTCGTCACGAAGAACTCGACGAGTTCCGGGATGTCGTCAATCCGGTCTCGCAGCGGCGGGATCTGAATCTTGACTCCGTCGAGCCGATAAAACAGGTCCTCATGAAAATGCTCCTTCGCCACTTCCTGCGCGAGCTCGCGCGTGGTCGACGCGACAATGCGCGCCTCGACTTTCTGCGTTTCTGATCCGCCGACGGGAAGGATCTCGCCGTACTCGATCGCCCGCAGCAGTTTCGCCTGGGTGCTTAGAGGCAGATCACCGATCTCATCGAGGAAGACCGTTCCTTTTCCGGCGTGACGAAGAACTCCCGGCTCCGCGCGATTTCCGTCACCGGCATCCCGCGTCCCGAACAACTGACTTTCGAGCAGCTCGACGGGTTGCGTGCTGCAGTTGACGGCGAGGAATTGATCGGAGCTGTTCGGTCCAGCCGCGTGGATCGCGCGGGCAAACAATTCCTTTCCGGTTCCCGTCTCGCCGACCAGCAGGACGTTGGCATTCGTGACGGCGACCTTCCGAATCTGCAGCTGAACGGCCGCGATGGCCCGGCTGGACCCGACAATCTGATTGAGGTCTCCCTGTCGATCGAGTTCGCGGCGGAGCGACTGATTTTCGAAATACAGATTTCGGAATTCGTAAAGTCGGTCGAGCTTGTGCAGCAGATCCTCAAACAGCACCGGCTTGACGAGATAATCAAACGCGCCGGCTTTGAACGCTTCGACGGCATTTTCCACCGTGGCGTAGGCCGTGATGATGAGGATGCACGTATGCGGATTTCGTTGATGCAGCTTCCGCAACAGCGCCAGCCCGTCTCCGTCGGGCAACTGAACATCGCAGATCGCAACGTCAAAATCCGTTTCCTTGGCGAGATCCACCGCGTCGCCCACTCGCCCGGCCTCGCTGACCTGATATCCCTCGCCCGTCAGCAGTTCGCTGAGAGAATTCCGAATGATGTCCTCGTCCTCGACGATGAGGATCGTTCGCTTGCTGGTCACAGATTCGCTCCGGTGTCACGGGACTCGCGGTTGACTTGTGCTCGGACACTCGCCACGAGTTTCGGTTCTGCGAGTGTACTCCCGTCGCGACTGCTGATCACGTGTGAGAATTCTCAGTTTCAACAGTGAGAATCGAAGTCGCAGCGACAGTTTCTCCGCCGGGCCACTCCCGGTTACACTGAGTGCGGCGAAGGTTCCGGAAGTCACCGGAACTGTGTTCAACCCTCAACCGGAGACAGACATGAGATTCGCAAAGATTCTCACCCTGGGCCTGGCCGTTGCCGTGGCTCTGGGGAGTTCCGTTCAAGCGGAAGACCTGAAGGAAGGCGACAAAGCGCCGGCCTTCAAACTGAAAGGCAGCGACGGCAAGGACTACGAACTGTCGCAGTTTAAAGATAAGAAAGTCGTCGTCGTCGCGTGGTTCCCCAAAGCGTTTACCGGTGGCTGAACGGCTCAGTGCAAAGCCCTCCGTGAGAGTGGCAAGGCCCTGAAAGAGTTCAACGTTGCGTACTTCACTGCCAGCTGTGACCCCGTCGAAAAGAACACAGACTTCGCCAAGTCTCTGGATCTGGACTACCCGATCCTTAGCGATCCGGACGGAAAAGTTGCCACGGCTTACGGCATCTACAACAAAGACCGAGGCTTTTCGGGTCGAGTCACCTTCTTCATCAGCAAAGAAGGCAAGATTCTTCACGTTGAGAAAAAGGTCAACACAAAGGATCACGGCAAGCAGGTCATCGACAAGTTGAAAGAGCTGAAAGTCGAGCCCGCTCCGAAGAAGGAAGAGAAGAAGTAGTGTCGAGTCCGGTTTGTTGCCGCACCGCGGTTGCCGGACCGGGCGACGCCGAAGATCATCGCAGGCCGCGCGTCGAATTGACGCGCGGCCTGTTTTCGTTTCTTGATTGAGGAGCAACCAGACTCGCCGTCGCTCGTCGTGGCTCGCCTGACGGAAATACGGCGAAGGCGTAGATTGCTCGCACCGCCTGTCGCAATGAACTGACTTGATCGAATCCGAATTGATCACCGCTGGGAATGTCTGTGCCGGAAGAAACGACACAAATCGACGCCAATGGAAAAAAGAGTCTCGCCGAATGGCTGCTCGTGATCGGGCTGGCTTTCGCGCTGACGTATGTGTTCTTTGCTCCACTCTGGATCGGCGGCGGTCTGATCGGCGGAGACCTCTACACGTACTTCCTGCCGCAGAAACAGTTCTTTGCCGAGCGGCTTGCCGACGGCGAGTTTCCGCTGTGGAACAACCGCAGCGGCTATGGCTATCCGCTTATCGCTGAGAGTCAGACAGGAGCCTTCTACCCGCCTCACCTGGCACTGTATTCGACGCTCGACGTGACGACGGCGTACAACCTCAATCAACTGCTGCACTACATCGCGACGTTTATCATGGTGTGGCTGTACGCGAGAGAAGTCGGCGTCCGAGCCGGCGGAGCAATCCTCGCGGCCCTCATCTACACCTACGGCTGGTTCCCGCCAAGGCTGTGCCTGGAGTGGGCGATCATCGGCGGCATGTACCTGCCGCTGCAGTTATGGCTGGTCGAGCGGTTCCTGAAGACCGGCCACTGGCGTTACCCGATCTGGATGAGCGTCGCAGGAGGCACGCAGCTTCTCGCGGGACACTTCAATCTGGCCTTCATCATCGACGTCGTGATCGTTCTTTACGTTCCGCTTCGACTGTGGTTCGCGAAGGAGGGCGTCGCCGAGACAACGCTCGCCAGCAAACCAAAGACGCTCGGCCTGACCGCCGCCGCGCTCACGCTGGGCTTCGCGCTGGCTGCCGTCCAGCTTGCGCCGACCCTGGAACTGAAACAGGCCAGCCAGCGAACAGGTGACATCGAAGGCGGCGATTTTGATCCGGGCTACGGCCACATTCCGCCGCTTTACCTCTCCCAGGTCTTCGCCTCGTGGTGGTGGTGGTACGCTCCGGACATCGACCGCGACCGCGCCCTGGAGAATCTCGACACACTGGCCTGGTCAGCCGGAACGAACCAGGCCGAGGCTCATCTTTACTTCGGGCTGATCCCGCTGATGCTGGTCCTCGGAGCCGTCGCCTGGCGAACGACGCGCGAGCGGATTCTCACGCGCTTTCACATCGCCTGGTTCGTCCTGGGTCTGGCGGCACTCGCCTACGCCACTGGCTGGCTGATCCCGATTCTGCAATACGTCCCAGGCTTCACCTTCTTTCGAGGTCCCGGCCGGTACGGCGTCGTCACGACGCTCGGCATGGCGATCGCAGCTGGTTCGGCCCTGCATCTGTTTCTCGAAAAGCGACGAACCTGTGTGGCGTTGGGTGTCGTTGTTGCAGTCCTTGCTCTCACCACGTGGGAGTTCCGATACATTTCTCGATACGTCACATACGCGTTTCAACTCGACCAGACCCCAGTGCATCAGCTCTCGAAAAGTCCCGTCAAAGCAAAACTGGTCGAGTTCGGTGAACCCGTGAGGCTTCACGCTCCCGGGCCGAACCAGACAAATCTGCTGGGCGTGTCTTCGGTGCCGGAGTATCTCGGCCTTGGTCCGGCCGAGTACTACGAGCCGGACCTCAAAGCGAGGCCGCTCGGCGATGCCAGAAACCCGGCGACGGCAAAGGAGTTCGCCGAGTGGGCTTCGCGGCACGGCATCACTCATGTGCTCTCGTTCGAGCTGCTTCCAAAGACACCGGACTGGCGGCTCGTGTCGGCAGAGCCCGATCCGTTCTTAAACTTCGCCTGGGCTCGCGGGTACGAACCGATTTATCTGTACCACCGCACTGCCCCGGCGTGGCGAGCCTGCTTCGAGCACGAGGGCAAGCAGAGCCAGGCGGTGATCTCGCGGTACGAAGCAAACGAGGTGGGAATCCAGATCGACGCGCCACAATCGGGCCGCGTTGTTCTGCGAGACCTCATGTTCCCTGGCTGGGAAGTCACCGTTGACGGCAAGCCCGCCGAAGCGATCCGGCACGAGCGGCTGTTCCGCGCGGTGGAAGTTTCGCCGGGAACTCACACCATTTTATGGGCTTACCGCCCGGCAAGTTTAAGGATCGGAATCTGGATCAGCGCCGCGGCAATTCTCGTTCTGCTCGCCGTTGGCCATGTGCGGTTCTGGCATTTCCGGCCAACGCCGGATTCGAAGTGAGGCGTGGTTTCGCAAGTGAGTCCGTCCCGCCTTTCGGGGGAGACGAGGAAGGGAGTGAAACATGAAAAGTGAAAAGTGCAAATTGGACAGGCTCTTTGCACTCAACCCTGATCACTTTTCATTTTTCATTTTGCACTTTTCATTTTGGACTCAAAATCGCACCACTGTCCCCCTCTTTCGGCTTCGGCCACCTTCTCCCCCGAGGGGAGAAGGGACGCATTGAGAGATATTTAAAAAGGACAGTTAATTTTTCAAACGCCCGCCGGACTGTCTCCTGTTCAGCGTTTTTGCACGCAACAAGAGACGAACGATGTTTCGCGAACGACTACGATCGGGAATTCGCTCTGTTGGCCTCGCCCTGCGCGAGCCCGAAGAATTTGCCGTCCTCTGGCACCGCGGCGAGGGGCGGTATCCGCTGTCCGTCTGGGCCGCGTTGCTTGCGACGGCGGTCCTCGGCACAACGACCTACGGTATGACGATGGGGTTGCTGGGCGGAGCCGACGATGTGCTCCGCAAAGCCGTGCTGTGTACGCTGGGAGCCGGCCTCGCCTGGACGATCGCTCTGCCGGCTCTGTACATCCTTAACAGCCTGGCCGGTTCGAAACTGGCGGCAAGCACCACGCTGCTGGCGGCTCTTGTCACGGTCAGCTGGGGAGGCCTCGCGATGATCGCCTCGATCCCGGTCAACTGGTTCTTCACGACCGCCGTCCCGCACGCGGGTTTCGTTTTGATCGTCAACCTTGTCGTCTTTGCCGGCGTCGGAATCGCGATGAGCGACGTTTTCCGGCGAGTCATGCTCCGCCTCGAACCCGATCGGAAATCGACACCGGTCTGGTGGCTGGCCCTCATCGCCGTGATCGGTTGCGAGCTGTTCTACTCGTTTAACGTCTTCCATTTCTGAGCGTAGCTGCGGTCCGGTTCGACAAAACGATGATGCCGACGACTCCTGTAGCGGAACGGCGCAAGCCGTCCGGTCGACACACAGGCCGTCCTGCTTTCACAGGTGGAAACCGAACTGGATGCAGCACTGCAGAGCCTCGACGGCTGGTCGGAGGGATTGTTGACGCGGGAAGCCGAGCGGATCAGCGAGCTCAAGTCCGCGTGGGGCGTTCAGGCCGGGAGAATTCGAGAGCTCGACCGCCTGCTGACTCAGCCAGGATTTGCGGAGAACCCGGCAACCACCACGACTGAGAATTCAGAGGCGTCTTTCGATGAGCGAATCCTCGCGGCTGACAAAATGCGGCAGTCCAACATCCGCCGGCTCCGCGAAATGCGGCGGCAGATGCACAGCGATCTGATGGGTACGCTCGCCTGGGTTCGCGAGCTGGTCACGATGATCCACCTCGCGAAGTACGGCGGCGCTCCTGCCTCGCGTGCGGAAGAACTCGTCGCTCAGATCGCGGCGGCCGTTGAGGGACTTTCCGAAGTCTCCGCGTGGACCCCGGACGTCGACGTTCGAGCTGACTCGGCAAACGAACTCGCCGTTTAGCAGCCTGTCGAAAACGTCGACCCGAGTTAGCGGAGCGGCGCGAGCCGCCCGATCTTCACGCAGAAAACAAACCCAGACCGGGCGGCTCGCGCCCAATGATACCTGGTTGAGATTGAACCCGTCGTAGCCACAGTCGCCAGGGACTGTTTCTGTTCCGCTTGCCGGGGTTCAGAGGTTGATTTTCGACGTTGTGCTTCTCGGCGTTCTCCAGTTCTCTGCGTTGTCGCCTTTGCGAGTTGCAACACAGAGAACTGGAGAGCGCGGAGAAACGAAAGCAGGCCCAACGCAAGCAAGGCACACGCCGAGATGAGCAAACATCACGCGGAACAAAAACTGATCAAGCTGCCTCCACCGTCAACCGCGAATTTTTAACAGCCCAGCCTTGCCCTCCAAGGTGCGTTGTCGAATCAGCACGCCTCAGAACGAAAGCACGATCTTGATTCCCGGTATGGCTTTGCGAAGTTCGTTCAGCGATTCCTCGTCTGCCCCCAGTGCCGTGCTTCCCAGCTTGATCTTCTTCAGCTTTTTCAGTTTCACAAGATGAGGCAACGCGCCGCTGTCGATGGCGAAGATCTCGTCCAGATCGAGCTCCTGAAGTTCCGGCAGTTCGACGAGATGAACCAGGCCGTCGTTGGTGACTCCGGTCAGCGCGGACAGGTCGAGGACCTTCAACGTTTTGATCTTCGCAATCTCGACAAGCCCCTCGTCAGTCACATCGGTCCGTTCGATCTCGAGGGTCTGCAGTTTTGTGAAACCAGTGACAATCGCCATTCCCGCGTCACTCACGATCGAACCAGTCAGATCGAGCTCTTCCAGATCCTTCATCCCCTGAAGATGGCTCAGCCCCGCATCGTTGACGACGGTTTCACGCAGCGCAATTTTCTCCATCTTCGTCAGCTTCGCAACGTGGACCAACTGATCGCCGGTCACAAAGTTAAACCGCACATTGAGGTACGTCAGGTTCGTCAGACCAGCAATGTGCTGCAGCGCGTCGCCTTCGATGTTGGTGCAGTTTTCCAGTTCGAGCGTTGTCAGCGTTTTCACATCCTTCAAAGCTTCCAGCGAGGCCGGTGTCAGCTGAGTCATCTTGCTGATGTTGATGTTCTGCAGATTCGGCAGCTTCGCGAGCAGAGCGACACTCTCGTCAGTGATCTTACTTTCCTGCAGCTTGACCGCTCGCAGGCTTTTGATTTTCGCCAGGTGAATCGCGCCTTCGTGAGACGTATTCGTAAACCGCAGATCGATGTCGACCAGGTTTTTCAGTTTCGTCAGATGAGCGAGTCCCGCGTCCGTCACATCCGTCCGTCGGAGACCGATCGCCCGCATTCCGGGGATCTCGCTGAGCGTCTTCACGCCGTCGTCACCGATCTTTGTGCTCGCCGCATCGAGCACACTGAACGCGGGATGCCCGAGGAGGTGCTTCAGGCCAGCGTCAGAAAACGTCGGCCCGAACAGGATGACTCGCGAGCAGGAGGGAAGACCCTTCAGCAGAGCGAGGTCCTCGTCACCAGTTTCCGTCTGGCGAAAGTCGGCAACGGTGACTCGGCCTGCCGAGTTCTTTTCCAGCTTGACGGCCTTCCCGGTGAGCGTCTTCAGCGCGGCCGCATCGTCGTCTGGATGTTCGGCCACTTTCTCCCTGGCAGGCGTCTCGCCCCCTTTTGCGACGACGGGGTTCTCGCCGGCTGCCGTGTCTCCGTTGTCGGCATCCGGTTCCGCTTCCGGCTGGCAGCCGCTGGTCAGAAACAGGGCAGGAGTGACCAGGCACAGCAACAGGATCGAAAAACGCATCGGATTCTTCTCGCAAAGTGATGGCGAATGAGTCGGGACAGCGATCCCGCATGACAAAACTGTGTTGCCTGGAGTCGCGATCGCTCGACCTCCGGCGGACCAGGCCAGACTATCCCGCGCTTGAGGAAAACGCAATTGCCGGGCGGCGTAACCCGGATGGAACGACGGCCTTGCCAAAGCGGCATCACCGGCACAGGTAGCGTCTCCTGTCGAGGATTCGTCGGGAGGCGGAATCCTGGTCCCGAACCGAAGAATTGCCGCTTGAAAGAGCACTCAACCAGTGCGACGATGCCGTTGATCCTGCTGGAAGAGTTTCGAAAAGAAACGAATGCGACTCCGCCAGCCCGACTTCAGCTCACGTGACCTCGTCTCAAAATGGGAACGGGAATTATGAAAATCACCCTCCGCGTCCTTGCTGTTTTGTGCCTCTTCGGCGGCGGTTACTTTCTGGGAACTCAGAACGCGTTTCAGCCGGCTGCGGTGAACGCTCAGGGCTTCGGTGCTCCGGCTGGCGGCGGCGAAGATGCGATCCAGATTGCGATCACGGAAGCCAATGACGCAATTAAGAAGGCCGCCGACCTGCTGGCTCAGGATGGCCGCTACGTACCGGCTTCAAAGACGCCCAACGTTTCGGCGATTCTTTCAGGCGGCGTCGATGCGATGAGCGATCTGGAAACAGATCGAGGTGTCGACCCGGAAACTTTCGCCGCTCTGTACGCGGACGATTCGGTGGACGAACTCGCCGTCGACATGGACCGCGACTCGCTTGGCCGGCTGACTTACAAAGGCAAGGTCGTCCGAATGTACTCCGTCTCGCGTCTCAAGAAGCTGTACAAGATGCGGATGCAGTACGCTGGTGGCAAAGACAACCAGCCTGCCGCGACATTCTGAGGCCTCGCGTCAATTGGCGATCCGGAGACTCACCCCGCCCGGCTGTTTTCGGCCGGGCGTTTTGCTGCGCGGTCATCGGATTCCGGTGAGACGTGCAGGTGCAGCAGCGTCCGCCTGAGAATCCTCGCTGCCGACGGCGCAGCGACGATGCCTCCCTGATGAGACTTCCCGGGAGCCGGCTCGTCCACAACGACCAGGACGAGAACTCGCGGGTTCCGCGCCGGCGCGCCGCAGACGAACGACGCGACGTAGTCGGTCGCCGAGTAGCCGCCGGTTTCCGGATCCGTCTTCTGCGCCGTGCCGGTCTTGCCGAACACTTCGTAGCCGTCCACTTTCGCGCGCTGGCCGGTGCCTCGTTTCACAACTTCCGTCATCGGTTCTTCGACGACCCATTTTGCCGTTTCGGCATCGACGGTTCTCGTCAACAGTCGCGCTGGCATGGAAAGACCCGGCTCATCCACCGACGTATAGAACGGAGAATCCCTCTCGTCCCCGTGGCCTCGAACACCGCGAAGAAGCTGCGGCGTGATCAGTCGCCCGCCGTTCGCGAGTGACGCGTGAGCCGCAATGAGCTGCATCGGTGTCACCGCGATTTCCTGCCCCATCGGCACGGAGCCGGTTGAATAGCTGTTCCACTCGCGCAGTGGCCTGACGATGCCGGAGACCTCGCCCGGCAGGTCGATGCCCGTCGGACGACCGAATCCGAATGCGATCGTCGCTCGAAAAATCTCCTCGTTCGTCATCTTCGTGCCGATCTTCGCCATGCCGATATTACTCGACTTGACCAGCACGTCCGTCAGGCTGAGTTTTCCGTAGGGATGATGATCGTTGAGCAGCCGGCGGCCCATCATCCACTTGCCGTTCTCGCAATCGAAGACCTCGTCACGCCGAATCATGCCATGCTGCAGTGCCCACGCGACGACAAGCGGTTTGAAGGTCGATCCCGGCTCGTAGACGATGTTGATCGCCTGATTTTTCCAGGCTTCCGGTTTCACGTCGCTGAGCTCGGACGGTGAGTAGGTCGGTCGCGAGGACATCGCCAGGATGTCACCCGTCTGAGGATCAAGGACAATGGCCGAGGCCGCTCTGGGGTTCCAGTCCTGCATCACCCGGTCGAGTTCTTTTTCCACGACCATTTGAATCGGCAGGTCGATTGTCAGCGCGACGGCGTCGAAACGCCGAGGCTCACTGTCCGGGTCAAAGCTGACTTCGACGATTCGCCCCATCGCGTCCCGCACGAGCTGGCGTTTTCCCGGCTGGCCCTGAACCAGAGGATTGAGACTTTGCTCAACGCCACCTTTGCCCACTCCATCAATGTTCCGCAGCCCGAGCACGTGCGCAGCGACGTGCCCTTGAGGGTACTGGCGAAGGAATTCCTGCCGGAAACCGTACGAACCGTCCGGCCACTCCAGCTGGATGACCTGAGTGAGCTCTTCTTCACTGAGGCGACGTTTGATCCAGCAGAACCGCTTAGCGGAATACTCGGCCAGTCGCTTCGTGATGTCTGCCGGATCGAGACTAAGAATGCCGCATAGGTCATCGATAAAGATCGAGTCCACGTCGAACTGCGAGGGGTCGACGAAGAGGCTCGGCGTGGTGATCGTCGTCGCCAGAAGGTTTCCGTTTCGGTCAACGATGTCCGCCGGCCGCGCGGGAACATCGACCTCAAACGATTTCTGGCGTCTGGCTCGGGACGAAAGTTCTTCCGCCTGGAAATGCTGAATGTGGACGAGCCGTGCCGCAACGATCAGCCACAGACCGAGCACCGTGCCCGCTACGAAGTTCACTCGCCACCGCGGGAATCTCTTCGCATCCGGAATGGTCATTGCGAGGCCCTCGAGGGCAAGTGGAACGGGAGTGCGAGGCTCCCGCCGAACCACGAGCGCGCGGCACCAGTACGCGGCTCGTCAGGAGCCTCGCCCTCCCGGCGCGAGCGTTCATCCAATCGCGGATCGTCGAGCGGCCGCCGCCAGAACAGCAAGGGGACCGCAGGGCGTTCCGCGGACGACGAAGCCTTCGCTGCTTTCGGTAGCTTTTCGGGCAGCGCGAGACCTGACCCGGCCCGCTCGACGGTTTCGAACAGCCGCTCGATCCCGGCGAGTTCCTGCGACTTCAGCCGTAACCGCGAGTGCTGATCGCGGAGCACGTCCATCTGGTAGTGCTGCCGGCTGATCTTGCGGCGGAGTTCCAGACTGCGTTTCTCGATCGCAATGCCGACCAGCGAGATCAGCACGACGACACAGATGGCGCTGCCGAAGCGGAAGAACATTTGATGAGGAATCCCGATTGCTGGAGGTTGCCTTTCAGGACCACATCGCGAAACGAAAGGACGCGTGCCTTCCCCCGGAGGGTGCGGGGCAGGATGCCATTTTTCATTAGTTATTTGTCATTAGTCATTTGTCAGGCACCAGCAATGACAAATGACTATCGACAAATAACTAATGACAAACGACCGCGCACCAGAGACACCGCGACATCTCTGCCGATTCGCTCGCTGGCCACTTCTTTCCCAGCAGAAAGAAGGGACGGATTTCCGGCGTGAGGCTCCGTCGAATCTACTATCGGATCCGGTTGTCCCGTCCGCTCATCGAGGTTCGCGTCGCATCGCCAGGAAGCTTGAGGATCATCCCGATCTGCAGCTTGTTCGGGTTGTCCATCTGGTCTTTGTTCATCTCGAAGATCTGACGCCATCTGGCCCAGCGGCCAAGATGCTCGGCGGCGATCGTGGTCAGCGTGTCGTCCTTGCCGACGCGGTACCGAGGCTGGTTTTTCTCGTCGAAGAAGATGCCATTGACTGGTGTAATCGGAGGCGCCCCCGCCGGTCGCAGAGCCTCCTCAGAACCGGCAGAAGTGGAAGAGTTTGCCATCAGCATCCGCCGCAGGACGGATTCGTCCGGCGTACTGATCGTCATGCCCGGTCGCATTTTTGAAGGATCGGGAATCGCTTTGCTGTTGTATTCGGCGAGAACCCGAAAGTACTGAGCGGTGCCGTACAGCTTCTTTGAAATCGTCCAGTAGGAGTCCCCTTCCTGAATCGGATACCCACCCACAATCTCGGTGGACTCTGTTGAGCTGAACGGATTTGTCTCTTGAGGGCTGATGACCGGCAGCGAGCCAGCGCCTGCCGTTTCGAAGCCAGGAGTCGTCGATGCGGAATCGATCGCCATTCGCGGCGAGCCGGTTTCGGGAAACGAGCCTGTCTCGGCCGTTGCTGGAAAAGTGCTTGCGGAGGGCAGCGTGCCGGCTCCACCCGTCGAGGCCGTCTCGGGAGGGAGGAACGTCTCGGTTTCAGACGAACCGGTCCGCGGCATCGACCCCAACTCAGGAGTTTTCGTGGTGGCAGCAATGCCTGGCTTTGGGCTGTCGAGGCCGCCGTCTGCGGTCGGCTGCGGCTCAAACAGGATGGTCGGCTTGTCGCTGATGCGGGTCGAGGATCCAGCAGTGTCACTGGGGAACAATTCCGTCGGGGCGCCACCCAGATCGGGCGTCGTGTTGCCGATGCCGGACGACGATTCCGCCATCCCGATCGAACCTTCTCCGAGCGCGGGTATGCTCTCGCCGATTCCGGTCGACCCGATCTCCGCTGAATCGATCTTCGTGGCCCCGATTCCCGGCCCGGTTGTGCCGAGGAGCGGCGGCGGCGTTTCACTGATCCCGGGCGAGGTCGCCTCAGCCGGTCGTCCAAACCCGTCGATCGGTCGTCCGAACTCGTCAACTCGCGGTTTCGTTTCTTCCTGAGCAAACGGATTGGGACGAGCTGCAAACGGGTTGATCTCGCCCCCGTTTTCCGACCCGCCTGTTTCGCCGAACGCGGGCCCGGTCAGGCTGCCTTCAGCAGGGCGGCCGCCATCGACGCGCGGCTCAAACAGCACGGTTGGCTGATCGGGTTCGAGCGTCGCCTCGCCGATGCCGGTTCCAGACTCGCCAATTCCCGTTGAGCCGGAATTCAGTGGCTGGTTGAACGGGTCCAGCCTCGCTCCGGTGTCGGCCGTGTTGATTCCTTCTTCGATGGCCGGTTCACCCTGGAGTTCACCAATCCCTTCGCCGAGTTCACCTTCGCGGAACGTTCCCATCTCGCCGCCGGTTCCGGCCGCGATGAACGGATTCTCCTCGGCAGGAGTTTCGCTGCCTTTGCCGACTTCGATGTGAGCGGCCGTGCGGACTCCGTCCGGGCCGGTCGCGAAGGGATCGTTGGGGTCGGGTTTCCCTTTCTCGCCAGGTTTGCCCTCGGGCGAGGTCGCAACTTCGTCACCGTCCCCTTTCGCACCGAGGTTGTTCACGATGACGACCGCGAAGACTCCGCAAAGGATGGAGACCGCCAGGAAGCCGATGATGACCTCCTTCGAGAAGCGTGATTTCTTCTCGTTAAAGCCCCACTCGTCTTCGACGGCCGCTTCGGTTTCTGAGCCGTCTTCCTCAGACTTTTCAGATTCATCCTCGGCGGATTCGTCTTCGTATTCCTCGTCGTCCTCTTCTTCCTCCTCCTCTTCTTCGAGGGGGAGTCCGTCAAGGTCGATCATTTCTTCATCGCGCACCGGACCAGTGCGCTTCTCGATCGAGGATTCACTCGAACTTCCGCCGGTGAGGGCGAAACGGGTTTCCTGGTTACGACCTGCCATCGGTCTTCTTCCCGAAAAGAGTTCTTGACGATTCTGTCTTCCAGGGAGTGGAACGTGATGATCACAAGACGTCCGCCGGGGGCGAGTGCCTGGTGAAGTTCCGTCTTCAGCGCCTCTTCGAGGTGCCGAAGCTCGTCGTTAACAGCGATCCGCAGTGCCTGGAAAACCCGCGTCGCGGGATCACTGCGAGACTGCCGGCGGACCTTCGCGGGAATCGCCGACTCGACGACCTCGCAAAGATCCCGTGTTGTCTTGATCGGTTCCGTGCCGCGTCGCTCGACCACTCGCCGGGCGATCGCCCCACTGAACCGTTCCTCTCCGTAATTCGTCAGAATCCGGTCGAGTTCGGATTCACTTATACGGGCCAGGAGTCTTGTGACGGACTCACCGCTCCGTGTGTCAAACCTCATGTCAAGCGGGGCATCCAGCGAAAACGCGAATCCGCGCTCCGAGTCTGCCAGCTGGTCCGATGAGAGGCCCAGATCAAGCAGAATGCGGTCGACCGATTCAATCTTGAGCTCCTCAAGGACACTTCCAATTTCCCGGTAACTGGCCTGACGAAGATGCCGGTTCTGCCCGGAAACCCGCTTTTCCGCGAGCCGGAGCATCATCGAATCCCTGTCGAGACCCAGGAGAATCCCCTCCTCACCAATCGCCTGAGAAATCTTCTCACTGTGCCCCCCTGCCCCGACCGTCCCATCACACACCGTCAGCCCAGGACGCAGATCAAGATGCTGCAGAACCTCGCGCAGCATCACGGGTACGTGCCGGGTCCTGGCCAACGGAGTTGCTTCTGGAGTGAGTCGAGAAAATCGTGGAGGGATCTCAGCACGAACCAGAACGGCCGCGCCAAACAGAAAGAAAGGAACTCAGAGGTGCTTCAAAGGGAATCCCGCGACGAGAATCCCGCCGCCGGACCATCCGCCGTGATAGCGAACGCGGGTTTGTAAGCGGATCCGCAAAATCACGTAAAGATCAGTCCAGGCCGCAGGTCAGGCTCTGCCTGACGAAGTCTCAAACAGCCTGCAACTCTCCAGATCCCGAACGAGTCTCTGCGCACTCATTTCTGGTTTTAATTAACCACAGATGCACGCAGATAAACACGGATTCCCCAGTGCGTCATCCGCGTTTATCTGTGTGCATCTGCGGTTTTAAAAAATCCCTCGTGCAAGGCTGCCCTCTGGCACCAACTTGTCCATCGAAGTCGTTTCCGCTACTGAGGCGGCTCTATCTTCCCCTCAATTCGAGACTCCTTCATGAAACCCAACCGTCTGCGTCAGCTCCTCAACGACGACAAACCAAGCATCGGCACTCACATTCACAGTTCCTGGCCTTCGGTACACGAGCTGGTCGGGCACAGCCGCATGTTTGACTACATTGAATTCGTGGCCGAGTACGCTCCGTACGATCTTTACGCGCTGGAGAATATCGGCCGGGCCATCGACTTGTTTCCGCACATGACGTCGATGATGAAAATCGAGCAGGAGCCGCGGACCTGGCTGACCGTCCGAGCGATCGGCTCGGGAATTCAGAACGTCCTGTTCGCCGACCCACGGACGAAAGAGGACATCGAAGAATGCGTCCGAGCGGTCCGGGCCGAGGCGCCTCACGTCAACGGCCGCCACGGTGTCGGGATGCGGAGGGACGTCAGCTTCGTCCTCGACTGCGGCACGGAGGAGTTCGTGCAGTCGCTCGACGAGGCCGTCATCGCTGTGATGATTGAAAAGAAATCCGCCGTCGAGAACCTGGACGATCTGCTCTCCGTGCCCGGCGTCGACATGGTGCAGTTCGGCCCGGCGGATTACTCGATGAGCCTCGGCCTGACCGGGCAGTTCACTCATCCGCAAGTGCTTGAGGCGGAAAAGTACGTCATCGAAACGTCCCTCGCCAAAGGCATCCAGCCGCGAGCCGAAATCAACTCACCCGACCAGGCCAAACGCTACCTGGACATGGGCGTCAAACATTTCTGCATCGGCACCGACATGGTGATCCTGTTCGAGTGGTTCAAAGCCAACGGTTCCGCCATGCGGGACCTCGTCGGAGCCGACCCGATCGCACCCCGCGGCGGTGGCGAGTCCGGCTACCAGAAATAGACGTCTTTCAATGACCACAAAACGCCAGGTGCGTGGCGACGTACGTTACTGCGACTGGCGAATCGAGTTGGTTTGATTCAGCTCGAACGAGTCCACCGTTTCTTTTGAGCCATCCGGCCAGCGGATCGTGACTGAGTCGATCGATGTGGCCTGACCAAGTCCAAAGTGGGCCGAAAGATCGCTCTGCGAAATGTAGCTGCGAGCCGCACTGACCATCCGGCGCTGCGTTGTTCCGCCGGCTTTGACTTCAACGATCGCTCCCACCGCGTCGCGGTTTGACCGGGAACCTTCCAGCCGAAATCGGATCCAGTTGTGCCCGCTTGCCTGCTGATTCTCCAGCAGCCGCGGTTTCTCCCCACACGCCGCGATCAGGATGTCGAGGTCTCCGTCGAGGTCGAAGTCAGCGAGCAGACTGCCGCGACCGACGAGCGGTTTGTGGAAGTCGGCTCCGAGTTCTGCGTCCGTCATTCGGGCAAACTCGATCCGACTTTCGGCTCCGGCGTTCCAGAACAGAGACGGCGGCTGGCGGTAAGTCTGACTTTCCTGAACGCGGTGAATGTCGTTTTCCAGGTGCCCGTTCGCGGCCAGCAGGTCGAGGCGGCCATCGAGGTCGAAGTCGCCCCAGCAGACTCCAAACGTCAGCTCCAGCAATGTGTGTGGCCCGAGCCCGTTCGAAACCGCCTCATCGGCAAACTGCAGCGTTCCCGGCAGAGACACGTACAGCGCGGTCATTTCGTTGGCGAAGTTTCCGACCGCAATGCCCAGCGAATCGTCATTGCGGAACCAGGCGACGTCCGTGCCCATCGCCCCTCGCGCGACGCCGTTCTGGTCGAAGCCGACGCCACTTGACGACCCCACCTCTTCGTATTTGTTCCCGCCAAGATTCCGAAACAGAAAATTCTGAACGGTGTCATTCGACACAAAGATGTCGAGCCGACTATCGCCGTCAAAGTCGGCAAACGAGACTCCCAGCGACTTCCCCAGCGGCGCATCGTTGGCCGGATTTCGAATCTGCACACCAGCCTCGGCAGAGATATCCGTGAATTTCCCCTCGCCGTCGTTTCGGAACAATTGCGGCAGAGCGCCGCGAAAAGCCGACGGTCGGCCATAGCCTCGCTCGTCACCCGTCAGGACAAACGGCTGCGCGAGATCAAACTCCCGAGTCCACTCGACATAGTTGCATACAAAGAGGTCTAAATCGCCATCGTTGTCCGAGTCGAACCAGCCGGCGCTTGTGCTCCAGTCCGCGGCTGCTCCGGCAACACCGGCCGACTGCGTGATGTCGACAAACTTTCCCTCGTCATTTCGAAACAGCCGATTGGAACCAACAGCGGTCACGAACAGATCCGGATCGCCATCGTTGTCAAAGTCGCCGATGGCCGAGCCCATTCCATAGAGCGAAACGGCAAGGCCGGATTCCTCGGTAACTTCCGTGAAATTCCAGTCACCATCGTTCCGCCAGAGAGACAGCGTCGACGGCTGAGGAATCTCGCCCGGCGGAGTCGTCTCGGTCAGTTTCGCGAGGTCGTGGTCCCACCGCTTCGAATTCACAAAGAGAATGTCGGGATCTCCGTCTCCGTCGTAGTCGAGCACGGAGCAGCCGCCTCCCATCGACTCTGGCAGAAGTTTCTCACCGGTCGCACCACTCTGATGCACGAAGGTGATTCCCGCTGAGTCGGTCCGGTCGACAAACGGAATGGCCGGAAGCTGGACCGTCACCAGCTCCACTTTCGGCGGAACGACAGGATCGCCTGCGTCGATGACGTCCTCGACTTTGCGGTTCGCCCAGAGGAATGCTCCAACCCCGCAGCCAACGGCAAGAAACACAACGACCGACCACAGAAATGCTTTCCCGATGACCGCGTCGTCCCGCTCCTCTTCCTCAACCAGGCCATCATCGACAAAAGCCTGCCCCGGAGCCTCACTCGTCGGGACGGGTCCACTTTCGTGAAGATCGTTTGAATCTGTGCTCATGAGTCCGCCAGAAATCGATGGTCAACAACCTCAGCCCATTGTGCCGAGCCGCTGACGATACGTCACGAACGAGCCTCGACTTGAGACGAAACATCTCCAGGCCGTCCCGAAAAATCGAACAGACTGGAATTTCCAACAACGGAGCCATCCCACTTGACAGGCTCGGCTGACCGGACAGAGCGGTCCGCAATCTCGCCGCGAGGACCTGGCAACCTGCGAAAAAGAAGCATGGGTGTCTTGCCCGTGATGATTCTGCCAGTCGTCGCAGGCACAGCGCGCCGCATGCAGCCTCAATCCGGGCTGACTCGAAGAACGGTCTACGAAGAACGGTCTACTGAGATCGCCGGACCCCTTCAAGCAATCCGCCGATCTGGTGGTGGACCTCGGCTCGCTGCCGCACAACGAGCACTTTCAGCTTCGAGAAATAGCTGATCGACCCATTGCCGCCGCGTGAGGTCCAGCTGTCCGGCTCGATTGTCGCCTCGATCAGAGAAATCAGCTCGGCCACATTCTGCTGCTCCGGCCCGCCGAGTTCATTCTCAACGGAAGTCGCTTCCGACTGGCTCTCGCTGTCCCGGGACAGCCTGCGTCCGGCGGGCTCCTTGCCAGAGGCGCTGTCTTTCGCGAGTTGCTCGCCGATCTGTCGCAGTCGGGCGCGAAGCGTTTCTCTCATCCGCTGCTGTTCGCTGCGAGGCAACCCCTCAACCGTGTCCAGCGTCGTGTAAATCGCGACGAGGCGCGGAACAATCTGGAACGGATCCGGCTTCGCTGTCCGAAACGACTTGCGGGCCAGGTCCTGGTAAATCGTGCGGAAGGCACCTTGCTGCTCACGGTTCGCCAAGTGGAGCACGCCCGAAACGGATTCCGGAACTTGAACCACCGCGGCCTGATCAATGATCGGCCCGGCGAGAACGGCAAACGTGAGGAGACTGGCAGTCACCATGACAAAACCTCCGTGCGTGGCAGAAGCCCTTTGAAGAGACTCCTTTTATTACGCATCCGTGCTTCGGCGGTCAACAAGCGGTGCTACCGGCTTTGCGATTTCTTCCGGGACATCCGCTTCGTGTATTCCTCATACTTCTTCCGGTACTCGACCGGAACGTTGGAACCGCGATCGAGGAAGTCGGTCGTGTCCTGCTTCTTCGTCACGGAATCTGCCCGTTTGCCGCCGTCGTGATTCAGATTCAGCGACTTGAGCATTTCCTCGTACTGACGCCTGCGGGACAGGCTGGCCGGATCCTCGTCCTCGGCCGTCTTTTGCTGTTTCGACATCCGGTCAACGAATTTCTTCATGTCGTCCTCGGTCCAGCCGAGCTTCTTCAAAAGTTCGTCATTGACGTCGCCCCGTTCGAGTTCTTCCTGGAGCTTCTTCAGAACCAGATTGGCCGCCTTCTTTCGGTCTTCCAGATTGGCCGCTTCGGCTTCCGGATCATTTGAGTCGGCGACCTGCCCGCCAGCATGATCTGCCTGTTGAACGTCATTCCCAAGCTGCTCCCCGATCTTGTCCGGATCGAACTCCGGCTTACCGGAATCCGGACCGGCCGGCTTTGAGGCTGGACCGGAGTGGGTCTTCGGTTTGCCCTTGCCACTTTTCTCGCTGCCCTTCGCGCCCGCGTCACCTTGACCAGACTGACCTTCGCCGGCTTCACCCGGTTCATTCTCGCCTGGCTTCGAGTCACCCGGCTTCGAGTCACCCGGCTTCGAGTCACCCGGCTTCGAGTCACCCGGTTTGGAGTCACCCGGTTTGGAGTCACCCGGTTTGCTGTCACCCGGTTTGCTGTCACCCGGTTTGCTGTCACCCGGTTTGCTGTCACCCGG